>PMIH01000306.1 GCA_003158255.1 Rhodocyclaceae bacterium | reverse complement strand
GGTCTGGTAGACCTGCGTATCGTAATGATCACCCAACTTCTTGGCAGACACCTTGATCGACTTCGGGCCGATCGCTTTGGCGATCTCCGCCGCCTTGCCGGTAACGTATTGCGTCATGCGAATATCGTTGTCCTTCCAGTCGAAAGTCATGCGCAGCAACGGCTGGCCGAAGGCATCGCGATGCGTTGGATCGAGATCCAGGTAGTTGTCGCGGTACGCCATTACCGACCCGTGTGTCGCGATGCTCGCGGTATAGAGGTAGTTGTCCTTGATCGCCTTCTTCCAGCCGGATCCCCACATGGGTGCGTCAGTGGGCAGCGGCATTTGCTGGATCGGCCGCCCTCCGGTCTGTGTGACGCCGATATAGGCGCCGCCGATATAGTTCAGCGGTGCGCGATCGTAGTTCTCGGTATGGAAGTCGTCGATGATTTGCGCGCCGCCGGCGCCGGCGCCAATAAATGGATTCATCGGCTTGTCCTGGTCGAAGAACATATTGACGCTGCTGGTCATCTGGTAGGCATAGTTGCGACCCACGACACCCTCGCCCGTGGCCGGGTCGTACCTTTTGCCGATACCTGAAAGCAACAACAGATGAACGTTGTGCAACTGGTACGCGCACAGCACGACCAGATCAGCTGGCTGTTCTATCTCGCGTCCCTGGGCGTCCACATAGGTGACGCCGGTAGCACGTTTGCCGTCCGCAGTGAGGTTGACCTTGAGCACGTTGGCGTGCGTTCGCAGTTCAAAATTCGTCCGTTTCAACAGAATCGGCAGTATCGTCGTCTGAGGCGATGCCTTCGAATAGTTGTTGCAGCCGAAACGCTCGCAATAGCCGCAGAACGTGCAGGGACCGAGTTGCGCGCCGTATGGGTTGGTATAGGCACGGGACGCATTGGCTGCCGGCTGTGGAAACGGATGGTAGCCCATCTCTCTGGCGGCCTTCGCGAATAGCGCCGCGCCGTATACATCAGGCAGCGCGGGCAATGGATAGGGGTTGCTGCGGGCAGCTTCGAACGGGTTGCCGCCGGCTACCATGTTGCCCAGGAGATTGCCGACCTGACCGGAGACTCCGCAGACCTGCTCGAAGTGATCAAAGTGCGGCTCGAGTTCGTCGTAGGAGACACCAAAGTCCTGGATCGTCATGCCGTCCGGAATGAATCGCTTGCCATAGCGTTTCTCGATGTGACTTCTCAGGCGCAACTCCTCCGGCAGCACACGCCAATGCTGCCCGTTCCAGTGCACACCCGCACCGCCAACACCGTCGCCCGGCAAGAACGAGCCTAGTTGCCGATAGGGTACTGCCGTATCTTTGGGCGTATGGCGGATCGTCAGTGTCGACGTGGCCGGGTCTTGCATCAACGCCATGCGGATACCGTAAGTGAGTTCATCGGCAATGCGCGGATAGGCGAAGTCCGGATAGGTATCGCGGTTTGCGCCGCGCTCCAGCGCCACGACATTGAGACCCGCCGCCGTGAGCTCCATGCCCATGATCGCGCCGGTCCAGCCAAACCCCACCAGCACCGCATCGACGGAAGCCTTCTTGATGGCGGCCATGTCAGCCTTTCACCCTGGCGACACTGCCAGCCACGCCAACCGGCCCGAGGGGATAGTGCACCCCGTGACGGGTCACCCAGTCGGCAAAGTCGGCGCGGGCACCAGGAAACCCAATCATCTTCCAGGCGCCCATTTCCTTATTGCCGCCGTGAATGGGATCTGCCAGGTAGCCCTCCTTGGTGTTCTGCAATAGCCACATGAAGAAGGCCTTGCCCGGCACGTCGTCGAAGGCGATGTGGCCGCTTTCCACCTCCTTCAACACCTCATCTTGCGTCGAGGCGTCGCAATCGGCGAAAGCTTTGCCGCCGCGACGCTCGATGCAATGATTGTTCATCGCCGCTATCCCCGCCCGATAGACCTCACGGGGTGTCGCTTTGCCCTGGTAACCAAATTCCGGACCAGCGGCAATGAAGGGGCCTTGCGTATACCAGCGCGCCGCATGACCAAATGCGCCTGCGAGCTGTCGGTCGATGAACTCGGGGACACCGCTTTGCACCGCGCCGGGACCGATCTCGTCTTCCGGAATCAACCGTCCGCAGGCTGCATTGATAAACGCCCATTCCTCGGCGGTGAAATACTGGAGCGAGTAGGCGCTTGTTGGCGGTTGTTGCGGAAAAGGTATCGCTTTCGATTGAGCGTCCGCCGCACTGGTTTCACGCGACCCACACGCAGTCAGCGACGCGACGGGTACCAAGGCGATCAACTTGATCAGAAAGATGCGGCGAGTTGCCAGTCGTTCCTTACCGACATACATTGTGACGATCTCCTTGGCCCCTCGTCACAGGCGGCGAGGTATGCGTTGCACAGTTAAGACTGCCCTATCAGCGCTCTTTTGCGCCATTGGTCGCAAGAAGCATTAACTACTTCGCGGCTCCGGCTTTCTGTGCGTCAGCGTACATACAGAGAGGAGCATGATCTCCACATCGACCATTACATCCGAGCTTCATTCTGTGTCATGGCGAACAGACGGCAATGTGCCGGTCCGGACAATGAGCCTCTACTAAGACCTTGAGCGATGATCAATGGCATATTCCCCAATGGGTTCGCGGTATTCCTCCCGCACCCTCATCTACGTCGCATTGGGTGCGAATCTTCTGGTCGCCGCGACAAAGTTCGCTGCCGCCGCCGGGACCGGCAGTTCCGCCATGTTCAGCGAGGGGATTCATTCGATTGTCGATACAGGTAACGAATTTCTCCTGCTCTACGGCCTGCATCGCGTGGGAAACAAAAAGCCTGCTCATAGGAGAGCGGGCCGACAAAATCATAGTTGATTCGATCTGGCACCTCGCGGCAACGACCAAAGGCGTCGCGCATGCGAACGGCGTCCTCACGGTTCACCTAGCGCCAATGGAAATTATGGTCGCGCTAAGCATCGAGTTTGCCGACGAGTTGAGGACGTCAGACATTGAAGCGAAGGTCACTGAATTGGAAAACCGCATACGTCTCAAACATCCACAAGTCACTGCACTATTTGTCAAACCGCAAACTTCTGAGCGATATAGGGAAATGACTACCCTGCGCTATGGCGGTCCTGCGCCGCCGCGCGTCATCACTTCGCCAGATCGCTCTTAGAACACAATTGCAGCGGCACCAACAAGCCAGATCAATTGTGTTTCAGGTAGCCGGCTTCAACCGACGCAACACGGACTCGGCACCCCTATACCGCGAGTTCATCTTCTATCGCCTGTTCCAGACGATGGAGTCCAACCGACACGTCGCTCAGGACCCCGTTTACAAAAAATGCGGGCGTGCATTGAACATGGCTGCTTAACCCACTCTCGATATCTTGCTGTACGCGCTGCAAGTACAGGTGATCATGCATTTCACGATCAAATTGTCCCAAGTCGAGTTCCGCTTTTGTCGCGTACTGCTTGAGGTTTATTGCCTTCAAGTAGGTTTGGTTTTCTAACAGCAGATCATGCATTTGCCAGAATTTGTGCTGACCGCCGGCAGATTCCGCCGCTTCCGCTGCCGATTCGGCGCAAAGGTTCATCTCAAGCTGCGGAAAATGCCGAAACACAAAACACAAGCGATCACCAAATCGATCAAGCAGCATCTTTACCGCATGGTAAGCCTGCCCGCACGCCGCACATTCGAAATCGCCGTACTCGACAACGGTGACCTTGGCGCCTTCGAAGCCTCGTATATGATCACCCGGGCTTACCCGTGCAGTAAGGGAGACCGTTCTAGGCAGCTGATTCATACGCTTCCCCTCGTCCACGCCACCCTGCCTACGAGCTCGTCGATTCCAATTCCGAGTCCCTCGGCGACGCGACCACCGTAGTCCGGATCGGCATTGTAGAAGTGACCAATTTGCCGCAACTGAATCTGTCGTGGCACGGTCTTCAGAACGCCCATCAGGTTGCCGATCAATTGCGATTTCTGGTCGGGACTCATCAAGCGATATAGGGCTCCCGCCTGGCTGTAATCCTCGTTGCCATCGCGGTGGTTGTAGCGATCGGCATCGCCACTGATTCTCAGTGGCGGTTCCTTCAACCGCGAGTCATCCGCCGGACCATCGAAGCTGTTGGGCTCATAGTTCACCGCGCTGCCGCCGTTGCCATCGAACCGGCCTTGGCCGTCGCGGTGATAGGTATGAACCGGGCAATGCGGTTTGTTGATCGGCAAGACGGCATACTGGATGCCGATCCGGTAGCGATGCGCGTCCGCGTAGGACAGTAGCCGCGCCTGCAAGACCTTGTCCGGCGAAGCGCCCATGCCTGGAGGCATATTGCCCGGTTCGAAAGCGGCCTGTTCGACTTCGGCAAAATAGTTTTTCGGATTACGGTTGAGCTCCATGATCGCAACGTCGATCGGCGGGTAATCCTTGTGCGGCCACACCTTAGTCAAGTCGAAGGGGTGGATGGCGTAGGTCTCGGCATCCTGCTCCGGCATGATCTGGATCTGTACCTGCCACTTCGGAAAATCGCCGCGCTCGATCGCGACGTGCAGGTCACGCCGGTGGTAGTCGAGATCTTGCCCCGCAATCTTCGCCGCCTCCTCGTTGGTCAACGTCTTGATGCCTTGCATCGTCTTAAAGTGCCATTCCACCCAAAAGCGTTCGCCCGCATCGTTCCACAGGCTGTACGTGTGACTGGAATAGCCGTTCATGTTGCGTAACGTGGCCGGTATGCCGCGATCAGAAAACAACGTCGTCACCTGGTGCAACGACTCGAGTGACAGGCTCCAGTAATCCCACTGCATGGTGTTGTCGCGCGGGCCGGTAGCGGGGTCGCGCTTTTGCGAATGTATGAAATCGGAGAACTTAAGCGGATCACGGACAAAGAAGACGGGCGTGTTGTTGCCAACCAAGTTCCAGTTGCCTTCCTCGATGTAGAACTTGAGCGCAAAACCGCGTGGGTCGCGAGCCGTATCGGCGGTTCCCATCTCACCCGCTACGGTGGAAAAGCGCCCGAACATCCTGCAGGAGTTGCCGACTTTGCCAAACAACTTGGCCCGCGTGTAACGGGAAACGTCACCCATCACCGTCAGCGTGCCGTGGGCGCCGGCGCCCTTGGCGTGAACGACGCGCTCCGGAACACGTTCGCGATTGAAATGCGCCATGCGCTCCATGAGCCGATAATCCTGCATCAGTACTGGTCCGCGCGGCCCCGCCGTTTGCGAATTCTGGTTGTCCGCCACCGGCGTGCCGGCGGCAGTCGTCATACCCTGACGTTCCTTCATTTATCAACTCCTCCACGTCGTTGCTCCCACCGTTGGCAGGCCGTCGCCGGGCTCCCACCCATATTCAGCGCCATTATTTCCGGACTTGGTGGCATGATCTGTTCGCCATCGCACAGAGTGCCAGGATCCAGAAGTGGAGAATTCCGACGTCACTTACATGGGGAGACTTTCATGACCAATTACCAAATTGTTGTCATCGTCGGCAGCCTTCGCCGCGATTCGTTCAACCGCAAGCTGGCCACTGCCATTGCGAAGCTGGCGCCAGCCGAGTTCTCGTTCAAGCAAGTGGAGATCGGCGACTTGCCGCTCTACAACCAGGATGACGATGCGAACCAGGCTGCTTCCGTCAAACGACTGAAGACGGAAATCACGTCAGCCCAGGGCCTGCTTTTCGTCACACCCGAATACAACCGCTCCATCTCCGGTGTGCTCAAGAACGCAATCGACCATGCTTCGCGCCCGTACGGACAAAGCGCATGGGCGGGCAAACCGGCCGGCATATTGGGAGTTTCGGTTGGCGCTGCTGGTACCTGCATGGCGCAACAGCATTTGCGCAACATCCTGGCTTGCCTCGATGTACCGGTGATGGGCCAACCGGAAGCCTTCATTCAAGCCAAAGACGGTTTGTTCGACCCGGCCGGCAATATCGGGCCAGACAGCAATGCCTTCTTGCTCGGATGGATGGACCGCTATGTCACGTGGGTGAAGAAGCACGCGGCCTGACACACAGCGCGCAACTATTTCCCCAGAAGCGAGGCGCCGCGATCCTGTATGGGTCCTAGCGGATTCGTGGTTTCCTCGACCTCGCTGATTGCCGGCACGCCGCTCCAAGACTTGTACACGACACGATCACTGACAAGAACTATTACGGCTGCGAAGCGCCAGCCCAAAATCTCGGTGCGACGTCTGAAGTTTAAGATATCGAGGAAGAAGTTTCCGACGCGGTTGCGGTGAATCTGTCTGTGCTCGATCGCGTAAGCGCTGCACTTGGTCTGCAGCTGAAGACACTCGCGGATGCCCGGCTCCAGATATTCGTCGCGGACGGCGTTCGGCGCGTACTTGCCGACGATATCGCTGAAGTGAAGCACCGTAACGTTTTTGTTGATGTACGGATCAAAACCCAGTTGCTTCAGCTCATCCAGTGTCGTGTGCCCCGGCTCGATGCTGTCGTAGGTGCGCTTGGCATCGTCGAAGGTCTTCCATGGCGCCTCGGTCTCGGATTCAGCTTTCGGCAGCAGCGAACTGCACCCGGCAGCGAAGGTGGCGGCCAGAACAATGAAGAAGTAGGCAACGACGTGGGAGGACATGTTTATGTACAGACACCACGAAATTAACGCAAATGTGGCATGGTCACTGCCACGAGCTAGCTGATGCAATTCTTCTCCACCCTCCACATCTAGTCTGTGCGATATCGAACATTCCGTTCAGCCGCGCTTCGACAGCTGGATTCGTCTCGCTATGTGTCATGGCGAACAGACGCTTCCCCAGAAAAGCCGGATAGTTGGCGTTCCTACCACGGAATAGAGAGGGCTTACCATGATGATTAAACTTGCCACTACCGCTTTCGTCATCGCTTCCTTACTGGGTCCCATTGCGGCCTACGCGGAAGATTCTGACTCGGATCGCACGCATCCCATGACTTTCGTCAAGGACTCGGTCATAACGACCAAGGTCAAGGCGAAGCTGGCCGAGGAAAAGATGAGCAGTCTGGCGCATATCAGAGTCGATACTGACAAGCAGGGCGCGGTGGTCTTGAGCGGAAACGCCAGGACCCAGGAACAGGCAGACAAGGCAGTTTCAATTGCACGCGGAACCGAGGGTGTCACTTCGGTCACAAGCAAGATTCAGATCAAGAAGGATGACCAGCCCGCTGCTCCCAAGGCGGCGGGTGGCACCAACTAGAAGATTGGAAACTTCCGGCGCGTAGGCGCTGGCAGGTAGACTGGCCTCGGTGGCGACAGAACCGAGGCCAGCCGCCTATTGAAACGCTCGGAATCGCGCAAGTTCATCGCGTAGCCATCGATTGGTGGTCACCGTGGCGTTGCCACCGCAACGTACCTCGTATGGCTGACCGCTAAGGCTGCTTGCCGTCGCAGCCCTTTCAATGAAGTCTTCGGTAGAGTTGACCAGACCTCTTGCAGCCAGGTATTTGTACTTGTCGCGCAGGTGTGTCTGCGCGGCCCGCGAGTCGTACCAAGTACCGTTACGATTGAACGCGCATCCAGCTCCCTCGACATAACCGAGCAAGAAGTTGACCTCTACTGCCACGGGCATTCCGGGCTCTGCTCTCGCCGCTGTGGCCAGCAACAGGGTGAGCATACATACTGCTCCCGCTATCGGCCGCATGGTCAAAGCTCCTGGTCCAGAGGCATTTTCGACAGAATGTTGGCCTCGATGCGTTGCCAGGCGCTACGAGCCGGTTCCGCGCAGTACTCCATGTCTTTGCCACCTTCCCGAGTGCGCCACATCACACTAGGCGACCTCTCGCCGTCGTTCGGACGCAGTACCGGCATATAGGAATTGGCAGGCTGCACCATCGCCTCGAAACGGGCAGCCGCCTGCTGCGCAAGCGCCGAACTGTTAATGATCAAGCCAACCTCGGTATTCAGGTGCATTGATCGTTGGTCGAAGTTCATGGAACCTATGAACAAGCTTTGACGATCAAATATGAACATCTTCGCGTGCAGGGAATAGTTTCCATATTGTGATATTGCCGCCGTTTGACCGCTTCCGTTGGTGTTACCCAGGAGTGAACGGACCTCATAGAGTTCGACACCACTCAGAAGCAATGGCATTCGATAGTGCATATAGGCGGACTGCGCCAGCAGCACTTGCGTCGATTCCAGCGAGTTAGTCAGGATACGAACCAGCACTCTGCGCTGCCGTAGATCCTTGAACAAACGCATTCCCTCGATTCCTGGTATCAGGTAGGGTGTCACCATCAGCAACTCGAAGTGGACAGCACTTGCGGCATCGGCGACCGCACGATGCATCAGCATGCCCACCATTTCACCATCCTCAACCTTTTTCTTGTCCGGGCTGTCGTAGACCAGCCGCGCGGGCGCCCAAATCAAATTCAAACGACCGGCAAGGATTCCGTCATACGGCTCACCGACCGCAACTCGCCTCACGTAGTCAATATCGCTGGCCTTCAACTCGTGGCTCTCTTGTTTCAGTACTTCGCGATGTTCGTTCAAAGCGGCGTGGGACGGCTTTTCACCTGAAAGTGCCTCGGCTGGGATCGATAAACCATAGTTCCAGAATTCGTCAAACGTCATCGAAAGCTGCCTGGCAATCGGGCCGGCGGCAAATAAATCGTCGTCTGCCATCTGTGAATCCGGATTGATCTGAAAGTACTGGTCGCCAATGTTGCGTCCACCGATGAGTGCTATCGCATTGTCCACGACGAGCAATTTGTTGTGCATCCTGTAGTCGAGCCGTGAGGCACTAACCGTGAATTCGACGGCCCGCAACAACGTTGCGTGGCCTCGATACGAAAACGGGTTGAAGATTCTTACTTCAACCGAGGAATGCGCCACGAGGGTCGTGATCTGGTCGTCGCCGACCTCTGTTTCGCCATCGTCCACCAGAACGCGCACACGCACTCCGCGGTCGGCCGCGCGCAGTACCGCGCCAGTCAACAGCCGCCCGGTTTCGTCACCGCGAAAGATGTAGTATTGAAGATCGAGGGTTCGTTCCGCGGCATCGATCATTTGCATCCGCAGGAGAAAGCCGTCCGCACCGACGGGGATGATGCGGAATCCGGAGTTTCCGCCGTGTTCGCGCGCTGCGTGCTCGAACTTTCGTCCGAGCTGCGTGGTGTCCGTAGCGCGCAGTGCCGATGAAACGGTTCTCGGAAATTCCGAGCCGGGCGGCAATGACGAGCAGCCCCCAAGGACCGCGAGAACCAGCATGACCGACATCAACCGGAATCGGTCAATCATCGCCATTCTCCTGGTAGGCCCCCAACATGGGCAGAGGGGGCGACCTACACAGTCGCCCCCTCTGTCGCGTCATCGAGCAACACACGTCGGACGCATCATGGACTTGCTACTTGCCGAAGCTCGCCTTCGCCTGAGTCAGGCAGGAATCCTTGGCAGTGCCCGAGTATGTATCGCACTTTTCTTTCGCCACCGCGTATTCCGCATCACGCTTGTCTACGACGGCATCCTTGCGGGCATCGGCGGTTTGCTTATTGGCGTCGGTGCGCGCATCCGCGGTCTTTTCATTGGCCGTGACGTTCGCGTCGGTGGTCTTCATCTGCGCCTTGGCGTCAGCTTTGGCGGCAACCTCCGCGGCCTTGGCTTCCTTCACGCAGACATCCTTCGCGTTGCCGGTCTGGTCGTCGCATCGTTCCTTGGCTACCGAATAGTTCGCTTCGGCCTTTGCCACGCGCGCCTCATAGTGGCTCTTCGGGCTGGGTTTGTAGGCGGCATCGAGATCGGCGATGGCGACCTTCTCCTTGCCGGTTGCCTCTGCCGCGCAAATGTCCTTGGCGTTGCCAGCCAGCGACCCGCAGGCCGCCTTGGCAGCCTTGTAGTCGACCGAAATCTTTTCCTTGTCTGCCTTGTAGTCGTCCTTGGACATGCTTTGCGCCATTGCGCCAACGCTGAACGCTAGGCTGATCGCAAAGGCAATTGCGTTGATGTTGAACTTGTTCATGATGTTTCCTCTAAGTTGGGATTGGCGGTGGTGTGGGTGACCGGACCCGACGTGGCGGGTCCGGGCCTTTGCAGAAACCTGCTATTGCATCGTCAACCGCTCGATCCGGTTTCCGATGACTTCAACATCGACTCGCCGATCCGGTTGCAAGCAGGCGACGACCTTCGCGCTCTTGGCGCCTTGGCATTCTCCAGCCTTGGTGATCGGTTGCGATTCGCCCCTGCCTTCCGTGGCCACGCGACCGGCAGCAATTCCCTTACCGACTAGGTAGGTCTTCACCGCAGTTGCGCGTCGTTCTGAAAGACGTTGGTTGTAGGCATCGGATCCGAAGCGATCGGTATGGCCAACGGCCGTGATCACTTCCGGACTGATGTCCTTCATCTTGGTAACAAAATCATCCAGCGCTGTTTGGCCCGCGGGACGTAGCACGGCCTTGTCGAAGTCAAACAGGGTGTCGGCGTCCAGCGTTAGTCGTTCTGCCACTGGTTTTGGCGCAACGGCCGCCACCACGAGAGGCGCTGGCGCGACGGCTGCCTTTGCGGCAGGTGCCGGAGCAGGGCTGCCGTCGCACTGGACATTGGCTACGGCGGGGCCGGTACCAGAGTGCCAGCACAGCCCATAGCCGCTTCTCAAAACCATGCCACGCGTGTCGGATGCGTATCCGGTGTCAGCCGGGTCTACTTCTGCGCCTACCGCATTGGATACCGCTCCCAGTGCCAGAGCACAAGAAACGGCGAAGCTGATTTGTTTGGTCGTGAATAGTTGGGACATGACTGTTTCCGATTCAAAAAGGTGGTTCGTTCTCCGCCGTCCAATACGTACTTGCGGCAGTCTGTAGAAGCGGGGAAATGCCTACAGTCACCGACAACTCGTCTGATCCAGCCACCGGCCCCGGAATGCCCACGACAACGGTCGGTTTGAGGCGACTCCAATGTCGTCAGACACCGGCGGGACTCTTCTCCGGGTGGCTGGTCATTGCGATCATTGTTGACGCAATCGCGAATAGTCTCTGTTCGCTAGCGCGCACAACGCACAATTTTCATGAGCGCCCTCGATTCGATCAACCTTCGCCTTCGATGACGATGATGCGTTCGCCAGGCCGCCAATGCGCTGATGTTGTTTCGATGAAGATGCGACTCGATCCATCGCTCATACGAACCGTGACTTCCTGACCCTTGGCTGATTTCTCGTCCTGTCGGCTCCTCGTCACGTTACGGGCGCCGCCCAGGCCTGCCGTGCCGCCTGATGGCCCAAGCTCCCGGGTAGCGGCGATGACGCCACATTCCTCGCATTCGAACCGATGGCTCCTGAGAGGCGGCACATCGGAAGCAAATGCAGCAGTCGCAGCGGTCATGTGCCACCCTGCCGCGACGACAGCAATCGCAGAAGCACCCAACAGAATCGCCCCGACGACGCCCATCGCCGACCGCATATGCAGAGCAGCATTGATTTGCTTGTTCATGACCTTATCTTGCCCTGCATGGCGCAGCAACTCTGTGCGTTGTCGCTCGTAGCACAGACATCGGGTCAGGCACGGCACACCCAAATCGACGCTATGCGCGGTATCGCACGTATTGCGCGGGACGATTCGAGTATCGTCAAGAGCGATCAAATTGCCCGTGACATCTCATGACCTTCGCAATATGGGCGCTCATCATCGGCGCGCTGCTGATCACCATGGCGCTATCAGGTACGGCGCTGAAACGATTGCCCCTAAGCACTGCCATGCTCTATCTCGCCGCCGGATTTGGACTCGGCCCGGCTGGATTGGCCCTGATGGCGCCCGATCCGCTGTCGTACTCCGTCACGTTGGAACTAATGACCGAAGTGGCGGTATTGATTTCCCTGTTTGCCGTCGGCCTCAAGCTTGGCCTACCTTTGTCGCACAAGAGCTGGCGCTTGCCGGTGCGCCTGGCCGTCATCTCGATGACCATCACCGTTGCGTTGATCACCGGCATCGCCATGCTCGGTCTCGGTTTCTCGCCGGGTGCCGCGATTTTGCTCGGCGCAATATTGGCACCAACCGATCCTGTTCTAGCTTCCGACATTCAGGTGATCGAGGCAGGCGATCGCGATCGCCTGCGCTTCAGCCTCACCGGCGAAGGAGGTCTGAACGATGGCGCCGCGTTTCCGTTCGTAGTGCTGGGTCTGGGCTTGCTCGGCCACCATGATCTGGGCACGGCCGGTTGGCGCTGGTTCGCCATCGACGTCATGTGGGCTATCGCTGGCGGGCTGATGATCGGCGGCGCGCTCGGTACGCTGATCGGTCGGCTGGTCGTCTATCTGCGCAGCCACCACCAGGAATCGGTGGGACTCGACGAGTTTCTCGCGCTCGGCCTCATCGCGCTGACCTACGGCCTGGCGCAGCTCGGCCATACCAATGGCTTTCTCGCCGTCTTTGCTGCCGGCCTCGCGCTACAGCGCGTGAAAGAACGGCCGACAACGGTCACCACCACGCCCACGGTTCTCGAAACCGGATTGCAGAGCAAAGAGGCCAACGAGGCCCTGGCCACGGATTCCGAGCATGCCAGCGCCTACATGATGCAGGAGGTGCGGGGCTTCAACGACCAGTTGGAGCGAATCGCCGAAGTAGCCATTGTTCTCGTCGTCGGCGCCATGCTCTCATACACCTACCTCCACTCCAGTGCGGTTTGGTTCGTGGCGGTCGTGTTCCTGGTCGTACGCCCGGTGTCCGTTCGACTGGGTCTGCTCGGCGCACCGGTATCACGCGACCAGCGCATCCTGATTTCCTGGTTCGGCATCCGCGGCATCGGCTCGATCTACTACCTCATGTACGCCATCAACCACGGCCTCACGCGGCCCCTGGCGGAGGAAATAATCGCCATCACCCTCACCATGGTCGCCGTATCCATCGTTGTTCATGGCATATCGGTGACGCCGCTGATGAACCTCTACACGCGCAGGAAGTTTCGGCGCAGGTTGTAAAGACCGGGGAACCCGTTTTGGCGTCTGTTCCATACAGAACATAGCGCGGGTGCAATATCTGTAATAATGGGCTGATACCTTGTACGCTCGCCTCATGGTCGAAGGCCCGTCAGCGCAGTTCCTGACCAAGGAGACCACCTATGCCCAACACCCACGACCCCCGCCAGAATCACCTGCTCGCCGCCCTGCCGGCGGAAGAGTACGCGCTCCTCCTGCCCAAGCTGGAACTGGTGCCGATGCCGCTCGGCGAAAAGGTCTGCGAACCTGGCATCCAGATGCGCTACGTCTATTTCCCCACCAATTGCATCGTGTCGCTGCTCTATGTCATGGAGGATGGCGCCTCGGCCGAAATTGCGGTGGTCGGCAATGAGGGAATCGTCGGCGTCTCGCTTTTCATGGGTGGCGAAAGCACAACGAGCTGGGCCGTCGTGCAAAGCGCGGGCCACGCCTACCGGCTGAAGGCACAACTGCTGAAGAACGAGTTCTATCGGGCCGGCCCGATGCAGCGCCTGTTGCTGCGCTACACGCAGGCGCTGCTCACGCAGATGGCGCAAACAGCCGTCTGCAACCGCCACCACTCGGTAGACCAGCAGCTCTGCCGCTGGCTTCTGCTGAGCCTCGATCGTCTGGCTGCAAACGAGTTGGTCATGACGCAGGAACTGATTGCCAACATGCTCGGCGTGCGCCGCGAAGGCGTCACCGAAGCCGCCGGCAATTTGCAAAACGGGGGCCTGATTCACTACAGCCGCGGCAAGATCACGGTGGTGGATCGCCCTGGTCTCGAGAAACGCATCTGCGAATGTTATGCGGTGGTCAGGAAGGAATTCGAGCGTCTGCTGCCGGAGGCCAAGTTCAGGTCTGGTTGACGCGGCCGGCCACGCTTGTCCTGGCCGCGCTTCTGTGCGAACCTGATCTCTTGTGCCACCGGTAGAAGCCCATCTTGGCCAACTCGACTGCAAGCAGGTAGACCACCACCATCACCGCCAGGATGAGGTAGAACTTGGCGGGTAATGGAACGAAACCGAAATACGTTCCCAATGGCGTAAATGGCAGCACGGCGCCGATCGCGGCCACGAGGACGGACGTCACCGCCAGGACGCGATGCGGGCGGCTCCTGAACGGATTGCCGCGCGTGCGGATGATGAAGATCACCAGCACCTGGGTGCACAGGGATTCGACGAACCAGCCGGTCTGGAACAGCGCTTGGTCCGCCTTCAGCACCATAAGCAGGACATAAAAGGTCAGGAAGTCGAAGGCCGAGCTGATCGGCCCGATCACCAGCATGAAATCGCGGATGAATTTCATGTCGAGCACGCGGGGCCGGCGCAGTTCCTCGGCATCCACCTCGTCGAGCGGGATCGGCACCTCGGATACGTCGTAAAGGACGTTGTTGAGCAGGATCTGCGTCGGCAGCATCGGCAGGAAGGGCAGGAACAGCGCGGCGCCGGCCATGCTGAACATGTTGCCGAAGTTGGCACTCGTGGCCATGAAGACGTACTTAAGGGTGTTAGAGAAGGTGCGCCTGCCCTCGCTCACTCCCCGGCC
>PMIH01000126.1 GCA_003158255.1 Rhodocyclaceae bacterium | reverse complement strand
GAGCGGCTGGAAGGCGCCGATGTGCCGGTCTATTTCCGTGGCACCGCCATCGCCTTCATCAACGGCGGCATCATGAGCCTGGCCTTCATGGGCTTCGCCGGCCTCGACAAGTACAAGTAAGCAATGCTGGAAGCTCTTCTGGTCATGGCGCTCGGCTCCGTCATTCTTGGCGGCGCGTTGGGCTTCGCCGCCGTCAAGTTCCGGGTAGAGGGCGACCCGCTGGTCGAAAAAATCGACGCCATCCTGCCCCAGACCCAATGCGGCCAATGCGGTTTCCCGGGCTGCAAGCCCTATGCGGAAGCCATCGCCAAGGGCGAGGCGGATATCAACTGCTGCCCGCCTGGCGGCGAGGACGGCATCCGTAAATTGGCCGACCTGCTGGGGCGCGAATTCAAGCCGCTCTCGGGCGAGCACGGCATCGAGAAACCGAAGAGTACTGCGGTCATCGACGAGAACATCTGCATCGGCTGCACGCTGTGCATCCAGGCCTGCCCGGTCGATGCCATCGTCGGCGCCGCCAAGCAGATGCACACGGTCGTGGCCTCGCTCTGCACGGGCTGCGAACTGTGCCTGGAACCCTGCCCGGTCGACTGCATTGACATGAAACCAATTCCGGAAAACGTGGAAAGCTGGAAGTGGAAATTCCCGGTGTTTGCCATCCAATCCCGCAAGGCCGCATAAGGATGGACATGCTGCGCCAGCTCTTCAGTTTCAATGGCGGCGTCAAGCCCGCCTACAACAAGGAACAATCCAACCAGATGCCCATCGCCGTGGCACCGGTACCGGCCGAGCTGGTGATTCCCTTGCACCAGAGCGTCGGCGGCACGCCACGACCCCTGGTTCAGGCGGGAGAGCATGTCAAGAAGGGTCAGTTGATCGGCGATCCCGACGGCTTCGTTTCATCTTCCGTGCATGCCTCCACGTCCGGGCTGGTCAAGGCCGTGGAGCCACGCCTGATGCCCCACACCTCAGGCCTGTCCGCCCTGTGCGTCGTGATCGAACCCGATGGCAAGGACGAGTGGGGCGAAATCAGTCCCATGCCATGGCGCGACATGGAGCCTGACGATGTACGCGATGTCCTGCGCGATTCCGGTGTCGTCGGCCTCGGTGGCGCAGTTTTCCCGTCTTACCTGAAGGTGAATCCCGGCAAGCAGGGCCACCTGGACACACTGGTCATCAACGGCGCCGAATGCGAGCCGTTCATCACCTGCGACGACATGCAGATGCGCGAACGGGGCGAAACGATCGTTCGTGGCGCCGCCATCCTGCGCGACCTGACCAAGGCCACCCGAGTACTGATCGGCATCGAAGACAACAAACCCGAGGCCATCACCGCCATGAAGGCGGCGGTGACAACGACCGGCGAGAGCCGCATCGAGATCGTTCCGGTGCCCACGCGCTATCCGGCCGGCGGCGCCAAGCAGTTGATCCGCGTGCTGACGGGCATCGAAGTGCCGCACGGCAAGCGTTCCACTGACTACGGTGTGCAGTGCTTCAATACTGGCACTGCATACGCGATCTACGAGGCACTGGAACTTGGCCGGCCGCTGATCTCGCGCATCGTCACTGTCGCCGGCAACGTCGAAACGGCCCGTAACTATGAAGTCCGCATCGGCACCCCAATGCGCGAAGTCGTCGCCCTATCGAAGGCGAAGCCGGACACCGATCGCATCGTCATGGGCGGCCCGATGATGGGCTTCGCGATGCCCGCCGACACAGTGCCGGTGGTCAAGGCGACCAACTGCATCCTCGTCGGCTCGCCGACCTTGTTCCCGCCACCGCCGCCGGAAATGCCTTGCATCCGCTGCGGCGAGTGCGCGCGCGCCTGCCCGACCGATCTCCAGCCTTTCGAGATGTACTGGTTCAGTCGCGCCAAAATCTTCGGCAAGGCGCAGGAGTACAACCTGTTCGACTGCATCGAATGCGGTTGCTGTGCCTTCGTCTGTCCGTCACGGATTCCGCTGGTGGACTACTACCGCTTCGCCAAGAGCGAGATCTGGGCGCGGGAGAAGGAAAAGGAATCCGCCGACGTTGCCCGCAAGCGCTACGAATACCGCATCGATCGCGAAGAACGCGAGAAGCAGGAAAAGGCGGCCAAGCTCGCCGCCAAGGCCGCCGAAACCAAGGCGAAGCTGGCGGCGGCCGGCGCCGCCGACGAAAACAAGGCGCTCATCGCCGCAGCCGTGGCCCGCGCACAAGAGCAAAAAGACCGAGGCTGAGGAAGGCAAACGTGCTGAATAATTCCCCCTTCGTACGCAAACCGGCGAGTGTCCAGATGGTGATGCTCAAGGTGCTGGCCGCCCTGCTACCAGGCATCGCCGTTTACGTCTGGGTATTCGGCATCGCCGTGCTGGTGCAGATCGCCATCGCGTCCATAACTGCGCTCGTCGCCGAGGCGACGATGCTGTCGATCCGCAAGAAGCCGCTGCGGATGTTCCTTTTCGATGGCAGCGCTTTGGTCACCGCGTGGCTGATCGCCCTCACCTTGCCGTCGATCGCGCCCTGGTGGCTGACCGTACTGGGCGTGCTGATTGCCATTGTCATTGCCAAGCATCTCTACGGCGGCCTCGGCCAGAACCCTTTCAATCCAGCCATGGTCGCTTTCTGCGCCTTGATCGTCGCCTACCCGCAACTCATGTCGCAATGGCCGGCGGCGGGCTTCACCGACGCTGCCGCCGAACTCCAGGCCATCTTCGGCGCGCGCCACCTCGACGCCGTCGTCATGGCGACGCCGCTCGACGCCCTGCGCACTGCCTTGCACACGCCCGAAGCGCACGCCACGGTATCCGGCGTATTTGGCAGCAACGCCGCCTTCGGCAACATCGGCGGCAAGGGCTGGGAGTGGATTGCACTCGGCTACCTGATCGGCGGACTCTGGCTCGTCCAGCAGCGCGTCGTCACCTGGCATGTGCCGGCCGCCTTCCTGGGCACGCTCGGACTCGCCGCCCTGCTTGCCAATCTCGTCAGCCCCGACCACTACGCCGGCCCGCTGTTCCACCTGCTTACCGGCGGCGCGATGCTCGGCGCGTTCTTCATTGCCACCGATCCGGTATCGGGGTCGACCACGGCCCGCGGCAAGTTGATCTTCGCCGCCGGCCTGGCATTCCTGACCTGGATCATCCGCGTCTTCGGCGCCTATCCTGATGGCATAGCCTTCGCCACGCTGCTGATGAACATCTGCGTGCCCCTGATCGACATGTACACCCAGCCGCCGGTGTTCGGCTACAAGGGCAGGGATGCGGGAGGCCGGCCGTGAAGGAAACCCTGCGCATCTCGACGAGTTCGGCCGTCGTGCTGGTGCTGTTCACGCTGGTGTTCACGGGCCTGATGGCAGTCACCTACAACGCCACCCAGCCCATGATCGAAGCCAGCGCCCAGGCCGAGAAGCTCAAACTCATCAACGATGTCCTGCCGCCCGCGTCTTACGACAACGACCTGCTCGCCGACGCCATCGATCTGCCGCCCCAGAAAGCGCTCGGCCTCGACGACGCATCGAAGCTCTACCGCGCCCGCAAGAACGGCCAACCGGTAGCCCTGGTGCTGGAGACGGCGGCGCCGGACGGTTATTCCGGACGTATCGGCCTGGTACTGGCAGTGAGTGCCGATGGCCACCTCTCGGCGGTGCGCGTTACCGGACACAAGGAAACGCCGGGACTGGGCGACTATATCGACCCGAAGAAGGACAAGAACAAGGCGAATCCCTGGATCACGCAGTTCAACAACCAGAGCCATGAACTCGCCGAAGACGGCCGCTGGAAGGTGACCAAGGATGGCGGCCGGTTCGTCTACCATACAGGCGCGACCATCTCCGCCCGTGCCGTCACCAACGCCACCGGCCGGGCGCTGGTTTGGGCGTCCGAACGGCGCGAGAAGTTGTTCGCGCAGCCGGTCGCCACCAAGTTCAAGGAGAAGCAACCATGAGCCAGTTCAGCGAAATCACCCGCAACGGTCTTTGGAAGCAGAACCCTATCCTGACTCAGGTACTTGGCCTCTGTCCGACACTGGCCATTACGACCAGCCTGATCAACTCCTTCAGTTTGGGGCTGGCCACCACTCTCGTGATGGCCATGTCGAACTTCGCCGTCTCGGCGCTGCGCAGTTTCATTCCGTATGAAATCCGCATCCCCGTGTTCATCCTGATCATCGCCGCCCTGGTGACGATGGTGGATCTGGCGATGAACGCCTGGCTGCACGACCTCTATCTGATTCTCGGCATCTTCATTCCGCTGATCGTCACCAACTGCATCGTGCTCGCCCGCGTCGAGGCCTACGCCGCCAAAAATCCGGTGCTCGCGTCCACCTGGGACGGCGCCATGATGGGCATCGGCCTCACGCTGGTGCTGTCGGTGCTGGGAATCGTCCGGGAACTGATCGGCCAGGGCACCCTGTTCTCCGGCATCGAAATGATCGTGCCCGGTGTCCAGGCTATCCAGATTCTGCCGGAGGATTATCCCGGCTTCCTCGTCGCTGTTTTGCCGCCCGGTGCCTTCTTCATCCTCGGCCTGTTGATCGCCAGCCGTAACTGGCTCGACGCCCGCGCCAACGAGCGCGCCAAGGCGCTGCTTGTGCAGCACTCGCCGATCCAGGCCTGACCCGGCGGCTACAATGCCGCCATGACCGCCACCGCTCTATTCCGCACCGCCGGCATTCGCGCCGTCGAGGCGCACTTTGCCGATGCCGTACCGCCCCTGATGGAGCGGGCGGGCGCCGCCATCGCCACAGCGGCGAAGCACATGCTGGGCAGCAAGTCAGGACCGATACTGATCGTCGCCGGCCCCGGCAACAACGGCGGCGATGGCCTCGTTGCCGCGCGCCTGCTCAAGGAACAGGGACTCGAAGCCGTCGTCGTCTTTGCCGGCAAGGACGATATTCCCGCGCGTGACTGGTGTCTCGTCATCGATGCCCTGTTCGGCATCGGCCTGACACGTCCTGTCGACGGCCGCTTCGCCGAGATCATCGGCCGCATCAATGCGCTCCAACGTCCCGTACTCGCCGTCGATATCCCGAGCGGCCTCGATGCCGACACCGGCCGCGTACTCGGCGTCGCTGTGCGCGCCTCGCGAACGCTGACCTTCATCGCCGGCAAGCCGGGCCTGTTCACGCTCGACGGGCCCGACCATTGCGGCGAGGTGATCGTCGACTCGCTCGGCCTGGATGTTGGCGCACCGGCAGGACGACTGATTTCGCCGGACCTCTTCCGCGCACACCTGCGGCCGCGCCCGCGCAATTCGCACAAGGGCGATTACGGCAGCGTCGGCATCATCGGCGGCGCGCCGGGCATGGCCGGCGCCGCGCTGCTGGCCGGTCGCGCGGCATTGAAGCTCGGTGCCGGCCGCGTTTATGTCGGCATGCTGGAACGCGTCGCTATCGATCCGCTGCAACCCGAACTGATGCTACGCGACGCCGGCGAGATATTCGATCTCGCAACCGTACTTGCCGTCGGCCCCGGTCTCGGCCAGTCGGACACTGCACTCGAATTCCTCCGCCGTGCCATCGACACACCGCTGCCGCTGGTGCTCGACGCCGATGCACTCAACCTGCTGGCCGCGCACCCGGTATTGCTGTCGAAAGTCAGTCGTCGTGGTACGCCAAGCATGCTCACGCCGCATCCCGCTGAAGCCGCACGCCTGCTCGGCACCACCACCGCTGCCGTTCAGGCCGATCGTCTCGCCGCCGCGCTCGCACTTGCCCAGAGACATCACGCCCACGTCGTACTCAAAGGCAGTGGCAGCATCGTCGCCACCGCCGACGGTCAATGGTTCATCAACCGAACCGGCAATGCCGGCCTTTCTACCGCCGGCAGCGGCGACGTGCTCACGGGCATCGTCGCCGCGCTCCTGGCCCAGCGGTGGCCAGCACTGGCGGCGACGTTGGGGGCAGTACATCTGCACGGCGCCGCGGCCGACGAATTGGTCGCCGCCGGAATCGGCGCGGTAGGCCTTACCGCCGGAGAACTCACAGATGCAGCCAGATCGTTGCTGAATCGCCGGATCGCCGATGCATAGTTACCGCCCGCTGCGGGCGGTGACGTTGATGCTGGCGGCGATGTGCTGCTTCGCGCTACTCGACGCCACCTCCAAACACCTCTCGCAGACATTCAACGTACCGCTGCTGGTCTGGGCGCGCTACACGGTGCACTTTATGCTGATGGTCATCTTCCTCGGACCCAGGCACCGCGCCCGACTCGTCGCCACGACACGGCCGCTGGCGCAGATCGTGCGGGCGCTTCTGCTCGTCGCGGTCACCGGCTTCGCCATGGCCGCATTCCGAATCATGCCGCTCGCCGAAACCACCGCACTGATTTTCGTCACGCCGCTGATCGTCGCGCTGCTGGCGGGGCCGATGCTTGGCGAGCGCGTCGGCACGCCACGCTGGATCGCTGCCCTGGTCGGCTTTGGCGGTATGATGCTCATCGCCCGTCCCGGCAGCGCGCTGGCCCCGGCAGGCGTCGCGTATACCTTGATCGCCGCAGTCTGCTACGCCTTCTACCAGATCCAGACGCGCAAGATGACTGCAACCGAAAAACCACTAACGCTAGTCTTCTACACGGCGCTGGTCGGCACCGCTGCCATGTCGTTGGCGCTGCCATGGATATGGACCGGGCCCGCACCGAACGCAACCGAAGCGCTGATGATCGTCTCGCTCGCCCTCTACGGCGGCACCGGCCATTTCCTGCTCACGCACGCCTTCCGCCATGCACCGGCCTCGACGCTGGCACCGTTTCTCTACGCCCAGCTGATCTGGGCTTCCCTGCTTGGCTGGCTGTTCTACGACCAATGGCCGGACACACTCTCGATTGCCGGTATGATCGTCATCGTCGTCAGCGGCGTCGCCGTCGCGCTCGTCGAACGAGCCGCTGCTGTTAGCATCGACACTGAAAGGAATTAGTCATGGACTTCGCATTGCATCTGGCGGCAGAAATCGACCGCAACGTTTCCTCGGCACTGGTCGAAGACATTGGCGGCGGCGATTTGACCGCGCTCCTGACTCCGGCCGGGCATCAATCGACCGGTACCGTGATCAGCCGCGAAGAGGCCGTTCTGGCCGGACAGGCCTGGTTCGACGCCTGCTTCCAGCAGCTTGACCCGGCGGTCGAAATTGTCTGGACAGCGAACGACGGCGAGCGTGTCGCCCCCGGCCAGACGCTCTGCCAAATCCGGGCCGATACCCGCGCCCTGCTCACCGCCGAGCGTGCCGCGCTCAACTTCCTGCAACTGCTTTCAGGAACCGCCACCGCCACCCGACGCTATGTCGATGCCATTGTCGGCACCGGCGCCCGCATCGTCGATACCCGCAAGACCCTGCCCGGCCTGCGGCTGGCGCAAAAGTACGCCGTACGCTGCGGCGGCGGCTCCAACCATCGACTCGGCCTTTATGACGGCATCCTGATCAAGGAGAATCACATCATCGCCGCCGGCGGGCTTTCGCCCGCTCTCGATCAGGCCCGGCGCCTGGCCGGCGACAGCGTGTTCATCCAGACCGAAGTGGAAACACTGGACCAACTCGCCGAAGCGCTCGATTGCGGCGCCACCATGATCCTGCTCGACAACATGGATCTGGAGCAAATGTGCGAGGCCGTGGCCATCAACGCCGGCCGCGCGGAACTGGAAGCCTCGGGCGGCGTACGCCTTGACACGGTACGGGCGATCGCCGAAACCGGCGTCAACCGGATTTCCATCGGCGGCCTGACCAAGGACGTCCGCGCCATCGACCTGTCCCTGCGGCATACCGAACAATAGCAATGACAATCGGGGTACAATCCGCGCCTCACGCGGAGAGGTGGATGAGTGGTTTAAGTCGCACGCCTGGAAAGCGTGTTTAGGTTAATTCCTAACGCGGGTTCGAATCCCGCCCTCTCCGCCAGTCAACCGTTGACAGTACCGCCAAGAAAGCGAGAATGACGACATGCTGTTCATCCTCTATTACATCGTCGCCATCACGATTCTGGTCCTGCACTTCACCGGCGCCCTGGCCAGGTACAACCTGGAATGGCTGGTGCTGGCGCTGGCCGTGACCGTTTTTCCGGCAGTCATCTACCTCTGACCGCCAGCACCGGGATGGTCCTCATCCCCGGGGCTTTCTTCGCTCCAACGCTTTCTTAGCGACAAAAATCAACAATGCAGGATTTCACCGCCTCGGTGTTCGCGTCCATCACTTCGACGCGCTGAGGCAGGTCTTCGATGCCGACGAAATCGGCCGGCCGTAGCGGATCGCGGCCCAATGCTTCCTGAATCGTTTCCGAAAACTTCACCGGCTGCGCGGTTTCCAGTACCACCATCGGCACACCGGCTTCGCGATGCTCGCGTGCCACCTTGACGGCATCCGCCGTGTGGGTGTCGATCATGGTGCTGTGGCGCTGCCAGACGTCGCGGATGGTCGCCAGCCGGTCGGCGTGCGTGCTGCGCCCCGAAACGAAACCGAACTCGGGCAATCGTGTCATGAACGGCGTGCCGCTCAAGTCGAAGCTGCCACCCGCATCGACCTTTTGCCACAGTTCGCGCACCACGGTCGCATCGCGCCCGACCAGATCGAAGACGAAGCGTTCGAAATTCGAGGCCTTGGAAATGTCCATCGACGGACTCGATGTCACATGCGTCTCGGCGGTCCCGCGCGGACGGTAGATACCGGTACGGAAGAACTCGTCGAGCACGTCGTTCTCGTTGGTGGCCAGCACCAGCCGGCGGATGGGCAAGCCCATCATGCGGGCAATGTGGCCGGCGCAGATGTTGCCGAAGTTGCCTGAAGGCACGCAGAATGACACCTGCTGGTCGTTCGCGCTTTTCATCCCATCGGTGGCTTCGAAGTAACCCTTGAAGTAATAGATGACCTGCGCCGCGACACGCGCCCAGTTGATCGAATTCACCGCGCCGATCTTGTACTTCGCCTTGAAAGCGGCGTCGTTCGACACCGCCTTGACGATGTCCTGGCAGTCGTCGAACATGCCGCGAATGGCGATGTTGTGGATGTTCGCGTCCTGTAGCGAATACATCTGCGCCCGCTGGAAGGCCGACATCTTGCCGTCCGGCGAGAGCATGAATACGTTCACGCCNNTTGATTTCCTCGCCGCGCTTCGCCAGCACGTACTCGAACAGGTTGCCGAGCAACTGCATCGCCATGTCCTTGAAGGCCAGCGTCGGGCCGTTGGACAATTCGAGCAGGTGGAAGCCGGGCCCGAGCGTAGTCAGTGGCGTAATGTCGGCCGCATCGCGGCCCGGCCGGCAGTGGCAATAAACGCGCGCCGTATAGGTACGATCGACGAGGGTCTTGAGATCGCAGGCCGGAATGTCGGTGACGAACTTCTGCAACACGCGCAACGCCAACGCGGCGTAGGGCAACTCGCGCCATTCGGCGAGTTCGGCCGGCGTTACCTGGGGATAGCGTTCCGGTAGGTAGAGACCGCCATCGGGTGCCAGGCCGCCGAGCAGGATGTCGCAGAATTCCGGTCGATCGTTGTTGCCACGCGTCGAGACATACCGCATCAACCCAGCTCCTCCAGGCGCAGGCGAATCACCTTGCGCTTGACCACGGGCAGCGCTTCAATTCGGGCAAGGGCGGCATCCACCTTCTTCTCGCGCGTCAGGTGCGTCAGAATGATGATGTCGGTCTGCATCTCGCCTTCATCCGGCTCGCGCTGGATCATGGCGTCGATGGAAATCTGCTGGTCGGCGAGAATGCGCGTGATGTCGGCCAGTACGCCGGACTTGTCCTCGACGCGCAAACGCAGGTAGTAGCTGGTCTCGACCTCGGCCATCGGCAGTACGGGAATGTCGGCGAGGGCATCGGGCTGGAAAGCCAGGTGCGGCACGCGATGCTCCGGGTCGGCCGTGTGCATGCGCGTGACGTCGACCAGGTCGGCGATGACCGCACTCGCAGTCGGTTCGGCGCCCGCACCCTTGCCGTAGTACAGCGTCGAGCCGACGGCATCGGCCTTGACCAGGACGGCGTTCATCGCGCCTTCGACGTTGGCCAGCAGCCGCTTGGCAGGAATCAGCGTCGGATGCACGCGCAGCTCGATACCGTTGTCGGTGCGGCGTGTAATGCCAAGCAGCTTGATCCGGTAGCCCAGCTGCTCGGCGTATTTGATGTCCTCGGCTTCCAGCTTGCTGATACCCTCGATATGCGCCTTGTCGAACTGCATCGGAATGCCGAAGGCAATCGCCGACATGATGGTCAGCTTGTGCGCAGCATCCACACCTTCGATGTCGAAGGTCGGATCGGCCTCGGCATAACCCAGGCGTTGCGCCTCCTTGAGCACGACATCGAACGCCAGGCCCTTGTCGCGCATCTCGGACAGGATGAAGTTGGTGGTGCCGTTGATGATGCCGGCGATCCATTCGATGCGGTTGGCAGTGAGGCCTTCGCGCAGCGCCTTGATGATCGGGATGCCGCCGGCAACGGCGGCCTCGAAGGCAATCATGACACCCTTCTTCTGGGCGGCGGCGAAAATCTCGTTGCCATGGACCGCCAACAGCGCCTTGTTGGCGGTAACGACGTGCTTGCCGTTCTCGATCGCCTTCAGCACCAGTTCCTTGGCAACGCCACAGCCACCGATGAGTTCGACGACGATGTCGACACTCGGATCGGTAACGACCGAAAAAGCGTCGTCCGTCAGGCGGCAGCCACCGCCCGTGACGTTGCGCGCCAGCGCCAGGTTCTTGTCGGCGACGACCGTGATCTGGATCGGCCGGCCGGCACGGCGGGTGATTTCCTGCTGGTTGCGCGTCAGCACCGTCCAGGTGCCGCCGCCGACGGTGCCGATGCCGAGAAGACCTACGTTGATGGGTTTCATCGATTCAGTTGCCATGACGTTTGCGATAGTGTTCAAGGAAGCGCGCGATACGGCCGATGGCCTCGCGCAGATCGTCTTCGTGGGGCAGGAAGACCAGACGGAAATGATCCGGCTCGGGCCAGTTGAAACCGGTGCCCTGCACCAGCAGCACCCGTTCCTCCTCCAGGAGTTCCAGGATGAACTGGCGGTCGTCTTCGATCGGGTAGATGGTCGGATCGAGCCGCGGGAACATGTAGAGTGCCGCCTTCGGCTTGACGCAGGTGACACCCGGAATCGCCGTAATCAACTGGTGCGCGAGATCGCGCTGCCGCCGCATGCGGCCGCCTTCGGCGATCAGGTCGTTGATGCTCTGATAGCCACCCAGCGCGGTCTGGATCGCATACTGGCCCGGCACATTGGCACACAGCCGCATCGAGGCCAGCATATTGAGCCCCTCGATGTAATCGGCGGCCGGCTTCTTGTCGCCGGACACCACCATCCAGCCGGCCCGATAGCCGCAACAGCGGTAGTTCTTCGACAGGCCGTTGAAACTGATCGTCAGCACATCCTCGGAAAGCGAGGCAATCGAAGTGTGCGTGGCGCCCTCGTAGAGCACCTTGTCATACACCTCGTCGGCATAGATGATCAGCCCGTGTTTGCGCGCCAGTGCAACGACCTTTTGCAACACTTCGGGCGAGTAAAGCGCGCCGGTCGGATTGTTCGGATTGATGATGACGATGGCGCGCGTATTGGCGCTGACCTTGCGCTCGATGTCGTCGAAATCTGGCTGCCAGTCACTGGCCTCGTCGCACAGGTAATGCACCGGCGTACCGCTGGAAAGGCTGATGGCCGCCGTCCACAGCGGGTAGTCCGGCGCCGGCACCAGCACCTCGTCGCCCGCATTCAGCAAGGCATTCATGGCCATGACGATCAACTCGGAGACGCCATTGCCGAGGTAGATGTCGTCGAGCGTGACGCCCTTGATGTTCTTTTCCTGCGTGTAGTGCATCACCGCCTTGCGCGCCGAGAAAATGCCCTTGGAGTCGGTGTAGCCGGCCGATGCCGGCAGGTTGCGAATCATGTCCTGCTGGATTTCTTCCGGCGCATCGAAGCCGAACGAGGCAAGATTGCCGATGTTCAGTTTGATGATCTTGTGGCCCTCCTCCTCCATTTGCCGGGCGCGGTCGAGCACCGGGCCACGGATGTCGTAACAAACGTTGGCGAGTTTGGCGGACTTCGATACGGGTTGCATAATGGGTTCCAGTCGCTGCCGAGGCTGTCGGCAAGCTGCGTGTCGGGAAAAGGTATAATCCTACAGAAGCCCATGCGATGCCGCAATCGAGACGGCGACCGCACCTCCGCCCGACGCCTGTCAAACCCCATGAGAAACGTCCTTCCTGCCGCGCCCACCGCATGGAGCACCCCATGAGCCGTCAGGGGCGCGTCTTCGCGGCCTTGCTCGCTCTGGCCCTGGTCTGGTTCGGCACGCTCGACTACCGCAAACTGGTCAAGCCCGACGAGGGTCGCTACGCCGAGATCGCGCGCGAGATGGTCGTCAGCGGCGATTGGCTGACGCCGCACCTGAACGACATCAAATACTTCGAAAAGCCGCCGCTGCAGTACTGGACGACCGCGGCTGCCTACGAGATGTTTGGCGAGCACGAATGGACGGCGCGACTCTGGACCGCGCTGACCGGCTTCCTGGGCGTAGTACTGGCCTGGTCCGCCGGCCGGCGGTTGTTCGGACCTACGACCGGCGCGCTCGCGGCGACGACGCTGGCCAGTATGCTGCTCTATCTGGCCATGGGGCACATCAATACGCTCGACATGGGGTTTGGCTTCTTCCTTGAAGTTGCCGTGTTTGGCTTCTTGTTCGCGCAGGAAGGCAAACGCCACTGGATGCTGATCGCCTGGGCCGCACTGGCCTTCGCGGTGCTCTCCAAGGGCATCGCCGCGCTGGTGCTCACCGGCGGCACGGTTGTGCTCTATTCGCTATCGACGCGTGATTTTTCGCCGTGGCGCCGGTTCGAATTCGTCCGCGGCCTGCCGCTGTTCCTGCTGATCGCCGCCCCGTGGTTCATCGAGGTCTCGCTCGCGAATCCCGAATTCCCCCACTTCTTCTTCATCCACGAGCACTTCGAGCGCTTTTTGACCAAGGTGCATCACCGCTACCAGCCGGCCTGGTACTTCATCCCGATCCTGCTGCTGGGCGCACTGCCCTGGACGACCATGGCGCTTCAGGCCCTGGGCCAGGCCTGGCCGCGACGGGTGCTGCCGGAATTCCAGTCGCGCCGTTTCCTGCTGCTCTGGTGCGCGGTGGTATTTGGCTTTTTCAGCGTCTCCAGTTCCAAGCTGCCGTCGTACATCTTGCCGTTGTTCCCGGCGCTGGCATTGCTCTTGGGCGACATGCTGAACCGGATTACGCGCAAGGCGCTGCTGGCGCACCTGGCCTTTGTCGCCGCCGTCGCGCTGGCCTGTCTGGCACTTGCACCGAGTGTCGCCGGGCGCGCCGACGCAATCACGCCGATCGAGATGGTCGGCCCCTACGCCGAGTGGCTGACCATTGCCGCCGCCATCTGGCTTGCCGGTACGCTGGCCGCCATAGCGCTGGTTTGGCGCAACCGCAAGACCACCGCCATCGTCACGCTCGCCGTCGCCTCGTTGCTGGCCTGGTTCGGCGCCTTGCTCGGCCACGAGAACCTGAACGCGTCGAGTTCGGCCTATCAAGTCGCCATGCAAGCGAAACCCTTGCTGAATACCAACGTTCCTTTCTACAGCTTCCGCATGTACGACCAGACGCTGCCCTTCTACCTCCAGCGCACGGTCACGCTGGTCGCGTATCAAGACGAAATGGCCTTCGGCCTGGAACAGGAACCGGGAAAATGGGTACCATCGGAAGACGAATTCAAACGCCGCTGGAATGCCGACGTCGACGCTTTCGCCATCATGGAACCCGATGAATACAGAACCCTGCGCCAGGCAGGCTGGCCGATGATCGAAGTCGCCCGCGATACCCGCCGCGTGATCGTCAGGAAAACCTCGCCATGACCGCCGTCAGTTTCGCCCTCGTCCTCACCGGCGTGCTGCTCAACGCCGCGGCGCAGTTGCTGCTCAAGGCCGGCACCAACGTGGTTGGCCATTTCGAGTTCCACCTCGACAATGTTCTGCCGGTCGGCCTGAAGTTCGCCTTCGAGCCGCACATTCTCGGTGGCTTGACCTGCTACGCCATCAGCGTCGTCGTCTGGATCATGGCGCTGTCGCGCGTACCGGTTTCCATCGCCTATCCAATGCTGTCCATCGGCTACATCGTCAACGCCTTCGCCGCCTTCTACTTGTTTGGCGAGCCGCTGGCGGGGCAGAAGTTGCTGGGCATCGGCGTCATCGTCGTCGGCGTCTGGCTGGTGGCCCGCTCATGAACGCACCGTTTCTTCCTTTCACGCGGCCAAGTATCGACGAAGACACCATCGCCTCGGTCGCCGACGTGCTGCGCTCGGGCTGGATCACCAGCGGCCCGAAGGTGCAAGCCTTCGAAGCCGCGCTGTCCGAATACTGCGGCGGCCGTACCGTGCGCGCCTTCAACTCGGGCACCGGCACGCTGGAAGTCGCCCTGCGGCTGGCGAAAGTCAGTCGTGGTGATACGCCAATTACCACGCCACTCACCTGGGTCGCAACCGCCAATGTCATCCTGGAAGTGGGCGCGACGCCAACGTTCGTCGATGTCGATCCGCGCACGCGCAACATCGACCTCGACAAGCTGGACGCGGCCATCACGCCACATACCAAGGCCATCATCCCCGTCGACCTCGCCGGCCTGCCGGTGGATCGCGACCGTCTCGACGCCATTGCTAAGCGGCATGGCGTGCGGGTCGTCGAAGATGCGGCGCAATCGCTCGGCGCGTCGTGGAACGGAAAACCAATTGGCAGCACGGGCGACTTCGTCTCCTTCAGCTTCCACGCCAACAAGAACATGACCACCGGCGAGGGCGGCGCGCTGGTGTTGCCGGCCGACGTCGATCCCGCCCTGTGCGAACGCCTGCGCCTGCAAGGCGTGCAGCGTTTCCCGGACGGCAGCATGGATGTCGACGTCCTCGGCGGCAAATTCAACCTCACCGACATCGCCGCCGCCATCGGCCTCGGCCAGCTCAAGCGCCTCGCCGCATTCACCGAGCGTCGCCGCCAACTTGCGCGCCTATATTTCGAACGCTTCGACCCGAACCTCGGCCTCGACCTGCCGCCCGCCGATTTCGAGAATTCCAACTGGCACATGTTCCAGCCGCTACTGCCCAAGGGCACGGATCGCGGCACGTTCATCGCAGCCATGAAGGAACGTGGCATCGGCGTCGGCGTCCATTACCCGGCGCTGCACCTTTTCAGCCTGTATCGCAAACTCGGCTTCAAGGAAGGCGACTTCCCTGTCGCCGAAGACATCGGCCGCCGCATCGTCACCCTGCCGCTGTTTCCGGCCATGGCGGATGGCGACCTGGATCGGGTTTGCGAGGCGCTGCGCGCCGTTTTGGGTCGGTAGGCTGCTTAGCGAATCCCTTCGTCGAGCATGACGTACAGCCAATAGAACGCGTTGGCGCCGTGACCCAGCGCCGGTGCGAACCAACTGCCGGTGCGCTCTCGCACCATACCCAAGGCCAATCCCATGGAGAAGGTAAACAGCAACCACGACAGCTGCTGCGGATCCAGACTGGGGTTGTGCGACCACGCAAACAGCAACGCGGCAACCACATTGGCCTTGCTGATGCCCCACCAGACGCGCCCCGGACAACGCTCCAGCAGGTAGCCCTGAATCACGCCGCGAAAGCAGAACTCTTCGGCAAAACCAATCCAGAGCAAGTTGTAGAGGAACATGGTACCGATACTTCCCGGTTTGGCCACGACGACAAACGTCCATGCCGCAAGCATGACTCCGATCAGCCATCCGCCAAAAAGCCTATGGCCGCCGAGTTTCTCAGGAACAGGCAAACGCCTCATGAGCCAGATAAACACCACGAACGGAACTGCTAGGGTTGCCGCCTTGCCCCAATCGCCATAGGTCTCATCTTGACCGAGAAGATGAAAGAGAACGAGGTTGATGGCCTCCAGCACGAGGACTGCCGCATAGTCGCTCGCATGAGAACGGCTGACCACGATGGGAGGGACAGTGCGAATCAGAAGCAGGCTGGCCAAGCTGGGAACCAATACCTTGAAGAGCAGCAAGGTTAGGAAAGGCGGATGCCAGCCATCGATCACCGGATAGCCGAAGAAGACGCCTTCCCATTTGGCGAATGGCTGTTCGCTCAAGCCGGGCCACGCATGACTCGCCAAGAAATATGCGCCTACCGTTGCCCAGAAAATGCATAGCGCCACGAGGGTCGCCTTGGCAAATTCCTTCAGACTGCAATCATCGTCCATGAACAAGCCCCTTGGCATATGCAATTTGGCGCCTCGAATTGTAGTGGCATATCTCGCCGAACTCGGATTTACGCCCTGCGCACAACTGTTATGCGGACAACTTGCCTCGGCCACAGAAAGCACATAAACTAACCGCACTTAGTTCAATCGCTAATCATGCTCACCATCAACATCCACGATGCCAAAACCCACCTTTCGCGCTTGGTCGACCAGGCAGCGCAGGGTGAGGCTTTTGTCATCGCCAAGGCCGGCAAGCCGATGGTCAAGGTGGTGCCGCTCGAAGGCGGCGAGGCGGGCACCGGGCGCCGCTTGGGGTTCATGACCGGCGAGATCGAAGTGCCGGACGACTTCGACCAGATGGGGCGAGAGGAGATCGCGCGTTTGTTCGAGGGCGGCAATTGAATCTGCTGCTCGACACGCATGTCCTTCTGTGGGCGGCGGGACAACCGGAGAAGCTGAACCCGACTGCGCAGGCATTACTGCTCAATGCCGGGCACGACCTGTTCTTCAGCCCCGTCAGCCTTTGGGAAGTCTCGATCAAGCGTGCGCTGGACCGGCCGGATTTCCGCGCCGACCCGCGCAGGCTATGGCGCATGCTGCTGGCCAACGGCTATCGTGAGTTGCCCGTAACGAGCGAGCACACCATCGCAGTCGATGCCCTGCCACCGCTGCACAAGGATCCCTTCGACCGCCTGCTGCTCGCACAAGCGCGCGTCGAGGGATTTGAACTCCTCACGGCCGATGACACACTCGTCGCCTACGGCGATGGCGTCAGGCGAGTTTGACAATCCGCCGCACCTTGCCGCCTCACCCATCACGCCGTACAATATAGTCACCTAGATGACCATTTACCTACCATGACCACTTGCACTGTCGCCGAAGCCAAAGCCCATCTATCGGAACTGCTCGCCCGCGTGGAAGGGGGCGAAGCGCTGGTCATCACGCGGCGCGGCCGCCCGGTGGCCCAGTTGTCGCCGATCCGGCCGGCTCGACGCTCTGCCGACTGGCTGGCAGTTCGTGCCTTCCGGGAATCGACCGGCACTATGGGAACTCCCGCGGTCGAACTGGTACGCGCGATGCGCGACACCGGCTTCTGATGCTCTACCTCGATACGGCCGTCGTCCTGACGCTATTCGTCGACGAACCGACGTCGCGCTCGGTTGAGGATTGGCTGGCGGCCCGGCGGCAACCCTTGGCCTTCAGCGACTGGGGGCTGACGGAATGCGCCTCTGCTTTGGCGCTCAAACTGCGTCGCGGCGAAATGGATGTCGCGCTCGCCAAGCGGTGCTTCGCTGCCATCGCCACTTTCGTCCATGAATCCTGCGAGTTCATCGCTTGTGCGACCCACCATCAGGGCGAAGCGCAACGGCTGTTGAGCCGCTTCGACCTGCCCCTGCGCGCCGGCGATGCCCTGCACCTGGCGATCAGCCAGCATGCCGAGGCAACGCTGGTGACTTACGACAAACTGCTTGCCGCCAGCGCGAAAAGTATTGGCGCCAAGGTACGCGATCCTCTGGCGAGGTCTGCCAAATGAGCACGTCTCCAAATCCCGAAGTCTCCGTCATCGTCCCGGTCTACAACGAGGAAGCCGGCCTGCCGGCGCTGTTCGACCGGCTCTACGCGGCGCTCGATGCCTTCGGCGCGAGTTACGAAGTCGTCTTCATCAACGATGGCAGCCGCGACCGCTCCGCCGCCGTGTTGCGCGAGCAGTGGCAACGACGGCCGGACGTGACGCGCGTGGTCCTGCTGGCCGCCAACGCCGGTCAGCACATGGCGATCATGGCCGGCTTTGAGAACTGCCGCGGCGACGTCATCGTCACGCTCGATGCCGACTTGCAGAACCCGCCCGAGGAAATCGGCAAGCTGGTCGAGAAGGTGCGCGAAGGTTATGACTGCGTCGGTTCGATCCGCCAGCAGCGGCAGGATACGGCCTTTCGCCGCTGGGCCTCGAAGGCGATGAACCGGCTGCGCGAACGCATTACCCGCATCCACATGACCGACCAGGGCTGCATGCTGCGCGCCTACTCGCGTTCGGTCGTCAATGCCATCAACAGTTGCGAGGAAGTGAACACCTTCATTCCGGCGCTGGCCTATTCGTTCGCGCAGAAGCCGACCGAAATCGGCGTCGCGCACGAGGAGCGCCACGCCGGCGAATCGAAGTATTCGCTCTACAGTCTGGTTCGCCTCAACTTCGACCTGATGACGGGTTTTTCGGTGGTGCCGCTGCAATGGTTCTCCATGACCGGCATCGCCATCTCGCTGCTATCGGCCGTATTCGTCGTCTTTCTTGTCATCCGCCGCGTGATCGTCGGGCCGGAAGCCGAGGGCCTGTTTACCCTGTTCGGCATCGCCTTCTTCCTGATCGGCCTGACGCTGTTCGGCGTCGGCATGCTCGGCGAATACATCGGCCGCATTTACCAGCAAGTTCGCCACCGGCCGCGCTATATCGTCGGCGCGATTCTGGAACGGAAAGAGTGACTCGCGCGGTCGTTTTTGCGTACCACAACGTCGGCGTTCGCTGCCTGAAGGCGCTGCTGGCGCAGGGCATCGACGTCGCGCTGGTAGTCACGCACGAAGACAATCCGAACGAGACGATCTGGTTCGACAGCGTCGCGCGCACCGCCGCGGAATACGACATTCCGGTCATCACGCCGGAAGAGGCAAATACCCCGGAGCTGCTGGCGCGGCTGGAGGCGATCCGCCCTGATTTCCTCTTCTCCTTCTATTACCGCCAGATGCTGAAGCCCGTGCTGCTCGCCACCGCGACGCGCGGCGCCTACAACATGCACGGCTCGCTGCTGCCGAAGTATCGCGGCCGCGTGCCGATCAACTGGGCAGTGCTGCACGGCGAAACCGAAACCGGCGCCACACTGCACCAAATGGTGGAGAAACCCGACGCCGGCGAGATTGTCGCGCAGCAGGCAGTGCCCATCCTGCCCGACGACACGGCAAGAGAAGTGTTTGACAAGGTAGTGCTGGCGGCGGAGATGTGTCTGCTCGGCGTGCTGCCACGACTGACTTTGGGCACGGCGCCGCATACGCCGATGGACCTCAAGCAGGGCAGCTACTTCGGCGGCAGGAATGCCGAGGACGGACGCATCGACTGGACGCAGTCCGCGCAAGCGATCCACAACCTCGTGCGCGCGGTCGCGCCGCCTTATCCAGGCGCCTTCTGCGACACTTCGGCCGGGCCGTTGCGGCTGTTGCGTACAATAAGGGCCAACAACGCGCCCGATAGCAACGGCCTGTTCGCGATGGGTGACAGCATCTTCGTCCGCTGCGGTGACGGCAAGTGCCTGTGCGTGCTGGACGCCGAACTTAACGGCCGCCCGCTGATGGCGAGCGAACTCGAAAAACAAACTATTTCTCTTGGCTGAACGAACATGAAAAAAGTCCTCATCCTCGGCGTCAACGGCTTCATCGGCCACCACCTGTCGCAGCGCATCCTCGATACCACCGACTGGGAGGTGTACGGCATGGATATGAACTCCGAGCGCGTCACCGACCTGATGGCCAACCCTCGCTTCCATTTCTTCGAGGGCGACATCATGATCAACAAGGAATGGATCGAGTACCACGTGCGCAAATGCGACGTGATCCTCCCGCTGGTCGCCATCGCCACGCCGGCCACCTACGTCAAGGAACCGCTGCGCGTCTTCGAACTCGACTTCGAGGCCAACCTGCCGATCATCCGCCAGGCGGTGAAGTACAAGAAGCGCGTGATCTTTCCCTCGACCTCCGAGGTGTACGGCATGTGCAAGGATCCGGAATTCGATCCCGAGAATTCCGAGCTGATCCTCGGCCCGATCAACAAGCCGCGCTGGATCTATTCCTGCGCCAAGCAGATGATGGACCGCGTGATCCACGCCTACGGCCAGCAGGAAGGCCTGCAATACACGCTGTTCCGGCCATTCAACTGGATCGGACCGGGCCTCGATTCGATCCACACGCCGAAGGAAGGCAGCTCGCGCGTCATCACGCAGTTCCTCGGCCACATCGTCCGCGGCGAGCCGATCAAGCTGGTCGACGGCGGCGCCCAGAAGCGCTCCTTCACCTACGTCACCGACGGCATCGACGCCCTGATGAAGATCATCGACAACAAGGACGGCATCGCCAACGGCAAGATCTACAACATCGGCAACCCGAAGAATAATTACTCGATCCGCGAACTCGCCGCGCTCATGTTGGATCTGGCGAAACAGTATCCCGAGTACGCCGAGAGCGTCGCCAAGGTGAAGGTGCTCGAAACGACGTCGGGCGAGTATTACGGCAAGGGCTACCAGGACACGCAGCATCGCGTGCCGAAAATCGCCAACACGATGAGTGACCTCGACTGGGCGCCCAAGGTCACTTTCGAAGACGCCCTGCGCGGCATTTTCGAAGCCTATCGCAGTGACGTCGCGGAAGCGCGCAAGCTAATGGACTGATGGCGAAACTCGCCCTCAAGGTCGACGCCGACACCTACCGCGGCACCCAGATCGGCGTGCCGCGTTTGGTCGATCTGTTGCGACTGCATCAGGCCGGCGCCACCTTTCTCTTCTCGCTCGGACCGGACCACACCGGCCGCGCCATCAAGCGCGTGTTCCGGCCCGGATTCTTTGGCAAGGTTTCCCGCACCTCGGTCGTCAGCCACTACGGGCTGCGCACTTTGATGTATGGCACGCTGCTGCCGGGACCGGACATCGGCCACCGTTGCCGCGACGTCATGATCGCCACGCGCGATGCCGGCTTCGAGGTTGGCGTGCATTGCTGGGATCACATCCGCTGGCAGGATGGCGTCGAGAAAGCCAGCGCCGACTGGACGGCAATGGAAATGCAGCGCGCCGTGGCCCGCTTCGCGGACATCTTCGGCCAGACGCCCCATGTGCATGGCGCCGCCGGCTGGCAGATGAACGTCCACGCGCTGCGCCTGACGCAGCGACTCGGCTTCGCCTACGCCTCCGATTGCCGTGGTACGCACCCCTTCGTCCCGATCTGGAACGCCGAGATCGTACTCTGCCCTCAGATTCCGACCACGCTGCCAACGCTCGACGAACTGATCGGACTGGACGACGTCACCGACGAAAACGTCCATGAGCGAATCCTGGCCATAACCAGCGAACCGCGCGACCATGTCTTCACCCTGCACGCCGAGCTGGAGGGCATGAAGCTGCTGCCGGTGCTTGAGCGATTGCTGGCCGGCTGGCGCGACCAGGGTTATGAAATCGTCGCCTTGAACGATATCGCCAACCGCCTCAACGTCACTGCCCTACCGCGCCACGAAATGATCCGGGGCGAAGTCCCCGGCCGCTCGGGCACGCTGATGCTGCAAGGCGAGCCATTCCTGTCCTCATGGAAAGAACCCCAATGACTACGCCATCTGCCCTCGGCCTCATCGTTCCTGACTTCACGCTGCCCGCCACGGGAGGCGAGTTCCGTCTGTCTGACCATGCTGGCAAACCGCTGGTGATCTACTTCTACCCCAAGGACAACACGCCCGGCTGCACCACCGAAGCCGGCCAGTTTCGCGACCTGCATGCCGAATTCGTCAAACTGGGCTGCGCGATTTACGGTGTCTCGCGCGACAGCATCAAGTCGCACGAAGGCTTCAAGGCGAAGCTTGGTCTGCCCTTCGATCTGATCTCCGATGCCGACGAAACCGCCTGCCGGCTTTTCGATGTGATCAAGATGAAGAAGCTCTACGGCAAGGACGTACGCGGCATCGAGCGCAGTACCTTCCTGATCGGCGCCGATGGTCGGCTGGCGCGCGAATGGCGCGGCGTCAAGGTCGACAACCACGTTGTCGAAGTCCTTCAGGCTGTCGCCAAACTGTAATTCGCTCGAATTGGCGCGGAAAGCGCCACCATTTTCCGATGCTCTTGCGACAATCCTGTCGCTATCGTGAGGCATCCCAACCCGCGAGGTGCCCATGAACGCCAAGCCCGCCAAGAAGTCGGCCAAATCCGCCGTCAAGGCAACCAAGCTCTTCGTCCTCGACACCAACGTGTTGATGCACGACCCCACGAGTTTGTACCGCTTTGAAGAGCACGACATTTTCCTGCCGATGATGACGCTGGAAGAGCTGGATTCCAACAAGAAGGGCATGTCGGAAGTCGCCCGCAATGCGCGCCAGGCCAGCCGCATGCTCGACGATATCGTCTCCGGCTGCGAGCACACCATCAAGGACGGCATCGAACTCGCCGCGGCTTCGCACGATCTCGCCTCCGGCCGGCTCTACCTGCAAACGGAGAACATGAACGGCGGCTTGCCCGCCTCGCTGCCCACCTCGCGCGGCGACAACCAGATCCTCGCGGTGCTGATGCACCTGAGCGAGCTGTACCCCAAGCGCCATGTCATCCTGGTGTCGAAGGACATCAACATGCGCATCAAGGCCCGCGCGCTCGGTCAGGAAGCGCAGGACTACTTCAACGACAAGGTGCTCGAAGACACCGACCTTCTTTACACGGGAACCCTGGAACTGCCGGCCGATTTCTGGAACACGCACGGCAAGGACATGAAGTCGTGGAAGCAGGACACGCGCACACTGTACAAGGTCAGCGGCCCACTCTGTCCCGACCTGCTGGTCAATGAATTCGTCTATATCGAGTCGACCGACGAGAAGCCCTTCCAGGCCATCGTCCGCGAGGGTGCCGGCAAGAGCGCCGTGCTGTCCACGCTGACCGACTACGGCCACCTGAAGAACGCCGTCTGGGGCATCACTGCCCGCAACCGCGAACAGAACTTCGCGCTCAACCTGCTGATGGATCCGGAAATCGACTTCGTCACCCTGCTCGGTCAGGCCGGCACCGGCAAGACCCTACTGACGCTCGCGGCGAGTCTGACGCAAACGCTGGAGACCAAACGCTATTCGGAAATCATCGTCACCCGCGTCACCGTGCCCGTTGGCGAAGACATCGGCTTCCTGCCCGGCACCGAGGAAGAAAAGATGACGCCATGGATGGGCGCCATCGAGGACAACCTCGACGTGCTGAACAAGCCCGCGGAAACCGGCGACAAGGGCGGCACTGGCGGCGCCTACGGTGGCGACTGGGGCCGCGCCGCCACGATGGACCTGATTCGCAGTCGCATCAAGATCAAGTCGCTGAACTTCATGCGCGGCCGCACCTTCATCAACAAGTTCCTGATCATCGACGAAGCGCAGAACCTGACGCCGAAGCAGATGAAGACGCTGATCACCCGCGCCGGCCCCGGCACCAAGGTCGTCTGCCTCGGCAACATCGCGCAAATCGACACGCCCTACCTCACCGAAGGCAGTTCCGGCATCACCTACGTCGTCGACCGCTTCAAGGGCTGGCCGCACTCCGGCCACATCACGCTCCAGCGCGGTGAACGTTCAAGGCTGGCCGACCACGCCGCGGAGGTACTGTAGCTCGGCGTACCGCGACGACTGACTTTCGGAGTGGGCGGCGGGAAGCGACCCGCCGCCGCTGCTGACTATCGAGATGCGCTATTTCAGCGGCTGCAAGTTCACGTCACCCGACGTTGGTCCTGCTGAGTGGACTTCCGTACTAGGCCAGAAGCGGACCTACAACAGACCGCGAGTGCTGGCATGGCAACGGCCGGGGAGTCAGAGTCAAGCAGATGCCTCGGCGTGCCACCATCGCCCTGTACTGTACCTGTAGAGCAAGGATATGACGTTGGTACACTGTCGGCGGGTCGTTGCCTGCTCCATGCTCTTGTCCTCTGCATATGTCATGTTCTGGCCCCGTTGCTGATAGACTTCCGCATCCGTCGCCGAGGCACTTCCGGTGAAGTGACAAGAGTCGGCCATGGCGACACGAAATGCTCCGCATGGGGTAAGGCTCGCGAATGAAACGCGAGACAGCACGCAAAGGGAAGATCATGCATCACGTCATCCGTCGCCTCGCACTGCTCGCACTGTTGGCAGTCTCGCTCCTCGCCCCGACCGCGCAGGCGGTTACTCCGAAAGTCGCGAGCGGGACAAATCACAGCCTAATGCTGAAAGCCGACGGTTCGGTCTGGGCCTGGGGGGACAATAGCGTCGGCCAGATCGGGGATGGCACGACCAATGCCCGCCAGGTCGCCGGGCGCGTTTTCGGCCTGATTGCGCGGGACGTGGCGGCGGGCGATCTTTACAACCTAGCCGTCAAGACCAACGGCACGGTCTGGGCCTGGGGCTATAACAGCGGCGGCCAGCTTGGTGATGGCAGCACGAGCCAGCGAAGCAGCCCGGTGCAGGTAAGCGGGCTCAGCGGTGTAATTGCGGTCGCGGCGGGGTCGGAACACAGCTTAGCGGTCAAGAGCGACGGCACGGNNCGACGGCACGGTTTGGGCCTGGGGCCGCAACGACTTCGGCCAGCTTGGCGATGGCGGTAACGCCCAGCGGAACAGCCCCGTACAGGTGAACGGGCTCACTGGCGTCGTCGCGGTCGCGGCGGGTTACTACCACAGCCTGGCGGTCAAGGGCGACGGCACAGTCTGGGCCTGGGGCGACAATCGCTTCGGCCAGCTCGGCGCCGTCGCCACGACCAGTCTCAGCAGCCCCGTGCAGGTTATCGGGCTTACGAGCGTCGTCGCGCTCGGGGCGGGGAGCTTCAACAGCCTGGCGGTCAAGAGCGACGGCACCGTCTGGGCCTGGGGCGACAATAGCCTCGGCCAGCTCGGCGACGGCAGCACCACCAGCCCCGTCTACCCCGTCCAGGTGAACGCGCTCAACGGCGTCGTCGGGATCGCGGCAGGGAACTACCACAGCGTGGCCGTCAAGAGCGATGGCACGGTCTGGGCATGGGGCTATAACGGCTCCGGCCAGCTCGGCGACGGCAGCACGACGAGCCACACCAGCCCAGTGCAAGTCACCGGGCTCGGCAGCGTCGTCGCGGTCGCGGCCGGGGCCTACCAAAGCCTGGCGATCAAGAACGACGGCAAGGTCTGGGCCTGGGGCGCCAACAGCAACGGCCAACTCGGCGACGGCAGCACGACGCTGCGGAACAGCCCCGTTCCGGTGACTGGGCTCACCGGCAGCGCAGCCGTGGCGGCCGGGTACTCCCACAGCTTGGCCCTAATGAGCGATGGAACCGTGCTGGCATGGGGATATAACGCGTGGGGAGGGCTAGGCGATGGCACGCGCATGGATCGACACAGCCCAGTAGGAGTACCCGGCGTTAGCGGCGCGATAAGCGTCGTGGCAGGCGGGGAGCACAGCCTGGCTCTGCAGAGTGACGGTACGGTGCTGGCTTGGGGCTGGAATACTAGTGGCCAACTGGGTGACGGTACGACCACGGATCGACCCACCCGTGTAGTGGTATCCGGTGTCAGCAGCGCAGTAGCGGTAGCGGCTGGCTTCTCCCACAGCCTCGCGCTGAAGAAAGACGGCACCGTGATAGCCTGGGGATATAACGGCTATGGTTCCTTGGGCGATGGCACGATCACGACCCGACTTAGTCCCGTGGTTGTGCCCGGCCTCAATGACGTGATCACGGTCGCCGCCGGGATGTCCCATAGCCTAGCGCTGAAGAGCGACGGTACCGTGCTGGCATGGGGATACAGTTCCTGGGGAGCACTGGGTGATGGCACGACTACTGGCCGACTCAGCCCGGTGGTGGTGTCGGGTCTCACCAGCGTAGCATCCGTCGTGGCGGGGATTGACCACAGCTTGGCACTGAAGTCTGATGGCACGGTGCTGGCGTGGGGGCGCAACGCCAATGGCCAGCTGGGCGACGGCACAACTACAGATCGGTACAGTCCTGTGGCAGTTCCCGGCGTAAATGGCGTAATTGCCGTAGCCGCTGGGGGTAGCCACAGCCTGGCTCTGAAGAGTGACGGTACGGTGCTGGCCTGGGGCTCGAATTCTTTTGGCCAACTGGGTGATGGCACGACTATAGATCAGCACAATCCTGTGGCAATTCCCGGGGTGAGCGGCGTGATTGCCGTGGCCGCCGGAAACGGCCACAGCCTAGCGCTGAAAAGTGATGGAACCGTGCTCGCATGGGGCTACAACAGTGATGGCGAACTCGGTGATGGCTCAGCCACGGATCGGCACAGTCCGGTTGCAGTCGACGACAACTTCCCGTCTGGAGGCCTGATGCCGGCGGGGTTCGTCGCACCTGCCGGAGCCGCGTCGGGCTGGTCGGTAACGACCGACTCGACCGTGGCCGGGCTCTATGCCCTCAAGTCCAGTACGACCGCCAACAATTCCTTCTCTGGTGTTGCCTACACCGGAGTCTTCCGCGATGGCCTCATTTCTTTCCACCGCAAGGTCTCCAGCGAACTCAACGGGGACTACCTGCGCTTCTATGTCGATGGCGTGCTGAAAGACGAATGGTCGGGCGAGCAAGATTGGGCGCATGCCGGTGCCTTCATCACCGCTGGTACGCACCAGGTTGCCTGGACATACGAGAAGAATGCCAGTGGTGCGGCCGGCGGCGATGCGGCCTGGATCGATGGGGTTGAATTGCCGACAACATTCGCGGACACGGCGACAAATGGCTGGGCCTTCGACTACATCAATGCGATCAAGGATGCCGGCATCACTGTCGGTTGTGGCGGCGGCAACTTCTGCCCAAGTCAGAACGTCAACCGACAGCAGATGGCAGCCTTCATCGTTCGAGCCAAGGAAGGCGAAGTACCGGTGAACTACTGTGGCACGACCAATCCATTCCA
>PMIH01000180.1 GCA_003158255.1 Rhodocyclaceae bacterium | reverse complement strand
CAGCTTCTACCCGGTGTATTGCGGCCTTTACGGCGTCGCTTTCGACAAGGTGCCGCTGACCGATACCTTCGAAATTCGCCCCGACGATTACCTCCGGCCCAACGGCGGCATCATTTTCCCGAATCCGAACGCGCCCACCGGTCGAGCCCTGCCGCTGGCCGGTATCCAGCGCATCGTCGCCGGCAACCCGAACTCCGTGGTGGTGGTTGATGAAGCCTACGTCGACTTCGGCGCCGAATCGGCGGTAGCCCTCATCAAGGACCACCCCAACCTGCTGGTCGTGCAAACCCTGTCCAAGGCGCGATCGCTGGCGGGTCTGCGCGTCGGGTTCGCCATCGGCGACGCCAAGTTGATCGAGGCCCTCGATCGGGTCAAGGACAGCTTCAACTCCTATCCCCTGGATCGGCTGGCACAGGCCGGCGCCTGCGCCGCCATGGAAGACCACGAGTGGTTCGAGCGTACGCGCCAGGCGGTCATCAAGAGCCGCTCGGCACTGAGCCGGAATCTCGCCGACCTGAAATTTGAAGTCTTGCCGTCGACGGCCAACTTCCTCTTTGTACGCCATCCGCAACGCGATGCCGGCGAACTGATGCAGCAACTGCGTGAGCGCGGCATCATCGTCCGGCATTTCCGGCAACCTCGCATCGATCAGTTCCTGCGCATCTCCATCGGCACCAACGAAGAGTGCGCCGCGCTGGTTGCGGCGCTGCGGGAAATCCTCAGCGCTTGAGGCGCAACTCCGCCGCACGGGCGTGGGCTGTCAGCCCTTCGCCGTGCGCCAGCGTCGACGCGATCGGGCCAAGCGTTTGCGCGCCGGCCGCGGAGACCTCGATCAGGCTGGTTCGCTTCTGGAAATCGTAAACACCCAGCGGGCTTGAGAAGCGGGCGCTGCGCGAAGTCGGCAGCACATGGTTCGGGCCGGCGCAATAATCGCCAAGCGATTCCGAACTGTAGTGGCCCATGAAGATGGCGCCGGCGTGGCGAATCTTGTCCACCAGTGCGCGCGGCTCCTGCACTGACAGCTCGAGGTGTTCGGGCGCGATGCGGTTGGCGATGGCGCAGGCTTCGTCGAGATCGGTCACGTGAATCAGCGCACCGCGACCGTTGAGCGAGGCGGCGATGACGTCCTTGCGCGGCATGGTCGGCAGGAGCCGTTCGATGCTGACGGCGACGCGATCGAGAAACGCAGCATCGGGACAAAGCAAAATCGACTGCGCCAGCTCGTCGTGCTCGGCCTGGGCGAAGAGGTCGATCGCTACCCAGTCCGGGTCGCCCGAGCCGTCGGAGATGATCAGCACTTCCGATGGACCGGCGACCATGTCGATGCCGACAGTGCCGAAGACACGGCGCTTGGCGCTGGCAACGTAGGCGTTGCCCGGGCCGACGATCTTGTCGACCTGCGGAATCGTTTGTGTGCCGTAGGCCAACGCAGCGACGGCCTGCGCACCGCCGATCGTGAATACCCGATCGACGCCGGCCAGATGCGCCGCCGCGAGCACCAGGTCATTCTTGTGGCCGCCCGGCGTGGGCACCACCATGATGAGTTCTTTCACGCCCGCCACCTTGGCGGGAATGGCGTTCATCAGCACCGAACTCGGATAGGCCGCCTTGCCACCGGGGACGTAGAGACCGACGCGATCCAGCGCCGTGATCTTCTGGCCCAGGCGCGTGCCGTCGGCTTCGGTGTATTCCCAGGAATCGGCTATTTGTCGCTCGTGGAAAATGCGGATTCTCTCGGCGGCGTACCGCAACGACTGACTTTGCACGCCAGGCAGACCGTCGAAGGCCGTCTTGAGCAGGTCCTGACCGAGTTCGAGGTCGGCCATCTTGCTGGCATCGAGACGGTCGAAGCGACGCGTGTAGTCGAGTACCGCGGCATCGCCCAGCGTCCGCACGTTGGCGAGGACTTCCGCGACGGTGCGCTCGATGGCGTCGTCGGTGCTGTTGTCGAAATGCAGCAGCGCATCGAGCGTAGACAAAAACTCCGGCTCGCGGCTGGAAAGGCGACGGATCACGCTATGGCTCCGGCAAAGCTGTCGATCACGGGCTGGAGCAGATCGCGCTTCATCTTCAGGCTGGCCTGATTGACCACCAGGCGCGACGAGATGGCCATGATCTCTTCGACCTCGACCAGGTTGTTGGCCTTGAGCGTGCCACCGCTGGACACGAGATCGACGATGGCGTCGGCCAGGCCGGCGAGCGGTGCCAGTTCCATCGAACCATAAAGCTTGATGAGATCGACATGCACGCCCTTGGCGGCAAAGTGTTCGCGCGCCGTCTGGATGTACTTGGTGGCGATCCGCAGGCGCGCCCCGCGCTGTACGGCGGCGGCATAGTCGAAACCCACGGGCGCAGCGACACACAACCGGCACTTGGCGATCTTGAGGTCGAGCGGCTGGTAGAGGCCGGTGCCTCCGTGTTCGAGCAGCACGTCCTTGCCGGCAATGCCGAGGTCGGCGGCGCCATATTCGACGTAGGTCGGCACATCGGAGGCGCGCACGATCACGACGCGCACGTCGGCGCGGTTGGTACCGATGATCAGCTTGCGCGACTGCTCCGGATTCTCGCTCGGGACGATGCCGGCCGCCGCCAGCAGTGGCAGGGTCTCTTCAAAGATGCGCCCCTTGGAAAGGGCAATGGTTATCACGTTCATGCGGTCATTTTACCCGCTGAACCCGAGCCCCCAGCGCCGTCAGCTTACGATCCAGGCTCTCATAGCCGCGATCGAGGTGATAGATGCGATCAACCAGCGTTTGGCCTTTGGCCGCCAGGCCCGCAACGACAAGACCGGCGGAGGCGCGCAGATCGGTCGCCATGACGGTGGCTCCATCAAGCTTTGCGACGCCTTTCACCACGGCGGTGTTGCCGTCGATCCTGATGTCCGCGCCCAAGCGGATCAGTTCGACGGCATGCATGAAGCGGTTTTCGAAAATCGTCTCGCGAATGATGGCCGTGCCGTCGGCGACCGTATTGATGGCCATGAACTGGGCCTGCATGTCGGTCGGAAACGCCGGGTAGGGCGCCGTGCGGATGGAAACCGCGGTCAAGCGGGTCGGCGCCTTGAGACGAATGGCGTCGCGCTCCGTGGTGATCTGGCAACCGGCATCCATCAGCTTGTCGATCACCACATCGAGGTAGGACGCCGACGTGCCGGTCAGGCGAATGTCGCCTCCCGCAGCCGCGGCGGCACAAAGATAAGTGCCGGTTTCGATGCGATCGGGCATGATGCGATGCTGGGCGCCGTGCAGGCGCTCGACGCCGCGGATGCGAATGACGTCGGTACCGGCGCCGGAAATCTGCGCACCCATGGCGACGAGGCAATTGGCAAGATCGACCACTTCCGGCTCGCGAGCGGCATTCTCGATGACGGTGTCGCCGGCAGCGAGGCAGGCCGCCATCATCAGATTCTCGGTTCCCGTCACCGTCACCATGTCGGTGAACAGCCGCGCACCGCTCAAACGCGAACACTTGGCATGGACATAGCCCTGCTCGACCGAAATTTGCGCCCCCATGGCCTGAAGACCGTTGATGTGCTGATCGACCGGCCGCGCACCGATGGCGCAACCGCCCGGCAGCGACACTTTGGCTTCGCCGACGCGCGCCACCAGCGGCCCCAGCACCAGGATCGATGCGCGCATGGTCTTGACCATTTCGTACGGCGCGACCGGCTGGTTGAGTCCGGCAGCGTCGAGCGTAACCGTACTGCCGTGATGCTCGACCTTCACTCCCATCTGGGCCAACAGCCGCAGCATGGTGGAAACGTCGTTCAGGTCCGGAACATTCGTGAAGGTGACGGGTTCCGCCGTCAGCAGCGCTGCCGTCAGCAGGGGCAACGCGGCGTTCTTGGCGCCGGAAACGGCGGCTTCACCGTTGAGCGGTCGCCCGCCCTCAATCAGCAACTTGTCCAATTACCGCTTTCTATCCGGCGCTAGGCCATTGGCAGCAAATCGGCCACGCCGTAAAGGACGGCCAGAGAGCGAATGCTTTCGGGGGCGCCGACAATCGACAGCGCTTGTTTCCGGTCGTTGGCGACGCGTGTCCACGCCAGCAAAACAGCGACTGCGGACGAATCGGCTTCAGCTACCTCGGCGAGATCGACAACCAGCGCACCGTCCATCAGCGCGGACTCGCCCTCCTCCTTCAATGCCGCTGCGGAAGCGATAACCATTGCTCCCTGCACCTTCACGCGCCCGTCGGCAACCTCGATCATTGGTGCGCAGCGGCCGCAGAGGCATCGCCGCTCTTGTTCTTCGTCCGCAAGCTGGCAATCAGGCCGTCGATGCCCTTCGTGCTCACCTCTTGGGCAAACGAACTACGATAATTGGTGACAAGGCTCACTCCCGCCACGGAAATGTCATACACCTTCCAGCTTTGATCGGTCTTCTCGATGTTGTAGTCGATCTGGATCGGCTTGCCGCCCGGCTGATTGACCGCAGTCCGCACCAACACGTCGGTGTCGGTAGGCTGCATCTTGAGCGGCTTGTAGTCGATGGTCTGGTCGCGATACTCGATCAGGGCCTTGGAGTAGGTTCTGACCAGCAGCGTGCGGAACTCATCGATAAGACTCTTCTGTTGCTCGGGCGTCGCCTTCCGCCAGTCCTTGCCGACGGCCAGCGTCGTCATGTGGGTAAAGTTGAAATGGGGCAACACCTTCGCCTCGGCCAACTCGACGATCTTGCGCATATTGCCTGATTGGATGTCCTTGTCCTTGCGCACGATATCGAGTACGTCGTTCGAAACGTTGCGAACCAAGGCGTCCGGAGCGATTTCCTCCGCGCTCACGATGCTCGTAAACAACAGGCCAGCCAGGATTACTAACAGATGCTTCATGGTGAAATTCCCTTGGAATATTGAGACTGTCGTTCGACCTGCCTAGTCGGCATCCGGTTCCCGCGGCGGACGGCCATCGAACACTTGGGAACGACGATGCTGTAGATAGGCGTCGCGCATGTAGGAATACTTGTCCAGTGCCGCTTCCTCGATGATCTTGTCGGCCGGAAGCAGTTCTGCCCGATCGCTGACGAGGCGAACCGCCGTCAGCGTATTGCGGGTCGGCACGTGGCCGACGTTGCCCACCGGGTCTGCCATGACATTCAGAGCCAAGCCTGCCGCGTCGCGAACGTCTCGCGGTCCGTAGATCGGCACGACCAGATACGCCCCGGGCTCGGCACCCCAGCGGCCAAATGTCTGGCCGAAATCCTCATCGTGCTTTTCAAGACCCATGTCGGTCGCGACGTCGAATATGCCGAGCATCCCGAATGTGCTATTGAAAATGAACCGCGCCGCATCGCCGACCGCATCTGCCGGCTTGCCCTGAAGCAGGCTGTTGACCGCAATGACGGGGTCGGCGAGGTTGCCGAAGAAATTGCTCACTCCGGCACGCACCGGCACCGGCAGCACCGTCTCGTAGCCCTTCGCCACCGGACGAATCAGCGCCCTATCGACGCCGTCGTTGAACGCAAACACGGCCCGATTGAATCCCTCGATCGGATCGCGCGCATCGCCCGCCGTCGCGCACCCGCCCTGCAACCCGGCCGCGGCCAGTGCCAGAACAGCCGTCGCCACCCGCTTTCCTACTGCCACTGCGCCTCGCTTCACTATCTGTCCTCTCGCCTACGGTTGCTTGTCGCCGGCTTCTGCTGCCTTGTTGAACATGAATTCGCTGATCAGCTTCTCGATAACAACGGCCGACTGGGTCTTCTTGATGACGTCGCCGTTCTTGAGGACTTCAGCGTCGCCGCCGACATCGAAGCCAATGTACTGCTCGCCGAGCAATCCGGACGTCAGGATGGAGGAAAATGTGTCGCGCGGAAACTTGTAGCGACTATCGATCTTCATGTCGACCAGGGCAACGTAGTTGTCGGAATCGAATCGGATTTCCGAGACGCGGCCGACGACGACCCCGGCGCATTTGACGGGCGCACGAATCTTGAGGCTGCCGATGTTATCAAACTTGGCCTCCAGCCGATATGTTTCCCCCGTATTCGCCCCACCCAGGTTCGCCACCTTGAGCGCGAGGAAAACCAGCGAAGCCAGGCCAATGGCCACAAAAAAACCCACCCAGAGATCAAGCGTCAAACGGTTCATCAGGCACCCCTGAACATGAATGCAGTAAGAATGAAATCGGCGGCGAGGATCGCCAGCGAAGATGTCACCACGGTACGCGTGGTGGCGCCGGAAACTCCCTCGGCGGTCGGTTCGGCGTCGTAGCCCTCGAAGACGGCAATCCAGCTGACGATAACACCGAAGACAAAGCTCTTGATAACGCCGTTCATGATGTCTTCGCGGAAATCGACAGATGCCTGCATCTGCGACCAGAACGCGCCCTCATCGACACCGATGAGTTTGACCCCGACAATGTAGCCGCCAATCACCCCCATCGCGGAAAAAAGCGCCGCNNGGATTGACGGCCATCATTTCCATCGCCGATAGTTGCTCGGTCGCCTTCATCAGGCCAATCTCGGCGGTGATCGCCGAGCCGGCGCGGCTGGCGAACAGCAGCGCCGCCACCACAGGCCCCAGTTCGCGCACCAGCGACAGGGAAACCAGCACGCCCAGCGCCTCGGAGGAACCGTAACGCTGTAGCGTATCGTAGCCTTGCAGGCCCAGCACCATGCCGACGAACAGGCCCGAAACCAGGATGATGACCAGGGACAAGGCGCCAGTGAAGTAGATCTCGCGTATCGTCAGGAAAAACCGGCGCAGCGCGGTGCCCGAGTAGAGCAACGTCATCAGCAGGAACCGGCTGGCGAAACCGAGGCGCCAGACGCGGTCATTCACGCCCTTGCCCAACCAGCGCAATCCAGCGGCAGTTCGTTCAAGCATGATCGGCCACCGCCTGGATTTCTTCGCCATAGGGAAGAGACGGATAGTGGAAGGCCACCGGACCGTCGGCTTCGCCCCAGACGAATTGATGCACGTACGGGGCGCTGGAATTGCGAATATCGTCGGCCGTGCCTTCGGCAACGATCTGCCCCCCGGAGACGAAATAGATGTAATCAACGATCTTGAGGGACTCCTGAATATCGTGCGTCACAACAATGGAACTGGCGCCCAAGGCATCGTTCAGGCTGCGGATCAGCTCACCGATGATGGACAGCGAAATGGGATCCAGGCCGGCGAACGGCTCGTCGTACATCATCAGCATGGGATCGAGGGCAACGGCGCGCGCCAGCGCCACGCGCCGCGCCATGCCACCCGACAGTTCCGAGGGCATCAGCCGTGCCACGCCACGCAAGCCCACGGCTTCGAGTTTCATCATGACCAAGTCATGAATCATGTCATCAGGCAGGTCTGTATGCTCGCGCATCTGAAAGGCAACGTTGTCGTAGACCGACATGTCGGTAAACAAGGCACCAAACTGGAACAACATGCCCATGCGCCGACGCAGGCGATAGAGCTCGTCGCTGTCGAGGCCAGCCACATCCTGCCCGGCCACTTTTACCTGGCCGGACGTGGCCTTCAGTTGGCCGCCGATCAACCGCAAGGTGGTCGTCTTGCCGCCGCCCGAGATACCCATGATCGCCACGACCTTGCCACGGGGAATCGTCATATTGATTCCGGCAAGAACCGGGCGGCTGTCGTAGGCGAAGCTGACGTTCGTCAATTGGACTAGCGGTTCGGATGAAGATTCGGGGGTCATGCGCTCTATGGGTGAGAATATCGGGGGATTCTAACAAAATTGCCGCGAAGCCCCGTCGGCGTGCGATGATATTCACATGGTCAATCCAACTGACCACCTGCCAGCCATCAGCCCGGTCAGGCAGGTCGTACCTTTCTTACCGAGATCGCGCATGCCCAGGTCCCAAGCCGCCAGCCAGTTATCACTGCTGTTGGTTGACGACGATCCGTTGATCGGCGATACCCTCGCCTATTTCCTTGGCCGGGACTTTTCGGTAATCCTGGCAACCAATCGCTTCGAGGCGCTGGCCAAAATCCGCCAGTTGCCCAGCTTGCCGGCGGTGGCGCTCGTCGACCTCGGCTTGCCCCCCACACCACACCGCCCGGACGAGGGATTCGCGCTGGTCACCGAGTTGCTGGCCCTGGCACCGGAAATGCCGATCGTCATCCTGTCCGGCCAAAACGACGAAGCCAACGCCCGCCATGCCCGTGCCTTGGGCGCGGCCGACTTTATCGCCAAGCCAGCCGATCCGGAAAAACTGCGCCAGACCCTGCACAATCTGCTCGCCTACGAAACCCAACCGGTCGTCGGAATCGAACTGGTGGGACAAAGCCCGCCGATGGAGAAACTGCGGGCCCAATTGCGGCAATACGCGAACTCGCCCTTCCCGGTGCTGATCGAGGGTGAATCGGGCAGCGGCAAGGAACTGGCCGCCGAGGCGCTGCATCGCCTGTCCGAACGTGTGCCCCAGCCGTACCTGGCGCTCAATTGCGCCGCTATTTCTCCCAATCTCGTCGAACCGACACTGTTCGGCCACGCCAAGGGCGCCTTTACCGGCGCCATCGGCAGTCGTGCCGGCTATTTCGAGGAAGCTGGCGATGGCACGCTGTTTCTCGATGAAATCGGCGAACTGCCGCTCGACCTGCAACCGAAATTGTTGCGCGTCCTGGAAAACGGCCAGTATCAGCGCGTCGGCGAAACCCAGCAGCGGGTTTCGCGCGCNNTTAACGCCGGAGGCCGAAGCCCGTTGGGCGAGTTACCAGTTCCCGGGTAACGTGCGCGAACTGCGCAACATCGTCATACGACTGATGGCGAAACACGATGGCCAGCCAATCGACCGGCCCGACCTGGAGACGGAACTCGATTCCGGCGTTGCCGACACGGCAGCCGCGGCCATTCCCCGCGACGATGGCCAACTACTCACCCTGGCCTTGCGCCACTTGCGCGAAACCACGAATTTCAGCCTGGACGAGATCCTCCAACGCTGGGAGTCGGCCTATATTGCGGCGGCACAACAGGTTACCCACGGCAACGTCAGCCAGGCCGCCAAACTGCTTGGCATCAATCGCACGACCCTGTACAACCGCATGGACGTCCTAGCCCGCTCGCTGGGCGACGGCACCGAAGCCGGAAATTGACAATCCATGTACCTTGAGCACTTCGGCCTTTCCGAGATCCCGTTCCGTATAACNNACCATGCTCTGCCGCGTACTCATGGAAAGGCTGCCGCCACAGGTGGTCATCGTCTATCTGGCCAATCCGTCGCTGTCGCGTGACGATATCCTGTTCGCCATCGCCCACGACCTTGAACTGTCGATACCGGAAAACACGCGCACCAGTGCCGTCGTCCGCACGCTGCACGCGCGGTTGATCGAACTGCACAGCCAGGGCCGGCAGGTCGTCGTCTTGATCGACGAGGCGCATGCCATGCCGACCGAAACACTGGAAGAGGTGCGCCTGTTGTCGAACCTCGAAACAAGCCAACACAAGCTGCTGCAACTCGTCATGTTCGGCCAGCCGGAACTGGACGACATCCTCGCCCGGCCGAACATGCGGCAGTTGAAAGAACGCGTNNTTCGCGGCGGGAACACACCTGATCACCCCGAAAGAGGCCGGCATCGCCATCCGCGACTCGCAATACGAAACACGCGCAAAGACGATGCTGCGCCGGGGCATACCCTTTGCCGTCGCTATCGCGGCAGGGCTGGTCGTTGCCGGCGCCATCGTGGTGGCCCTGCCAAACTCGAAAGCGCCCCAACAAGCCGCCCCCCCCGGTTCGGCGGCCGCCTCCGCGCCCCCGCCGACGGCCGGGGAACCTGCCGCCTCCCCGGGCGGCGTACCACCACGACTGACTTTCGTCGCCCCCAGCCCCACCACCAAGCCGCCCCCGGCTCCATCCGCAACGACGGAATCTCAGTTGAATCCGGAGGCACAGGAACGGCTGACCGAAACCCGACAATGGATACAGGCAACCGACGGCCAACGGTGGTTTATCCAGCTCGTGACCACGAATACCAGCCAGCTGGAATACGCGCAGCGTTTTCTGGCCACGGCCGACCGCCTGCTGAAACCGGACCGGGCCAGGCTGTATATCGCCGCCACCGGGAAGGAACAGCGCATAGGCGTGATCTACGGCGACTTCCCCAGCCTGCCGGCCGCAACCCGGGCCGTGGAGCAGTTGGCACCGGAACTCCGCAGCAACAGTCCTTTTCCGAGACAGGTTTTATGGTTAAAGTAAGCTTTGGGCAATTGCCACTATGGGCACCGAGACCTCAATGACGCCACGTTTTCTTGCCGCGCCGCTGACGGCGCTGATGATCGCTGCATGCAGCAATGCACCCGTGGCGCCACCTTCCAAGGGACACCTGGAGGCCGACGCAGCCCCCACGCGCGAGAATATCCCGCAGCCCGTTCAGAACACGGTGTCGCTATCAAAGCCGAAGCCGGCACCGAAGGTCGAAACTTACAGCGTCGTCGTCAACAACGTGCGGGTGCAAGACCTGTTGTTCGCCCTGGCGCGAGACGCCAAAGTCAACGTGGATGTCCATCCGGGCATCAATGGCACCGTCACCATCAACGCCATCGACCAGACATTGCCGCAACTGCTCACGCGTATCGCCAGGCAGGTCGATATGCGCTGGGAAATGGACGGCGCGAATCTGATGGTCATGCCGGACTCACCGTATTTGCAGACTTACAAGGTCGACTACGTCAACATGTCGCGCGACACCACCGGGACGGTCACCATCACGACCCAGGTTGCGTCGACCGGTTCCTCGGCCGGCAACGCGTCAGGGTCGGGCAGCGTTTCTGGCGGTGGCGGCAACAACTCGCAGACGAAGATCGAGAACAAGGTTCAGCACCACTTCTGGGAAACGCTGGAAAAGAACATCAAAGACCTCCTGCGCGAGACCGACAAGATCCTGCCCGAAGGTTCCTCGGAGACGGTCATTGAACGCGCCGACCAACAGGCCACCACCGGCACCGGGGCTACGCCAACGGGCGGGCGCAACACCAATGCCGCTGCGGGCGGGATCGCCGGCAGCCCGAACCCAGCCACCCTGCAACAAAACGGCACCACTGTCGTCAAGCGGACCACCTTCCGCGAAGCGGCTTCGGTCATCATCAACTCGGAATCCGGAATTGTCACCGTCCGCGCGACCGCGCGTCAGCATGAGAAGGTGCACGAATTCCTGACCCAGGTCATGGCTTCGGCGCGGCGTCAGGTGCTGATCGAGGCGACCAT
>PMIH01000164.1 GCA_003158255.1 Rhodocyclaceae bacterium | reverse complement strand
TGGATAATCAGGCCTGCGTCACCAGCACCACGTGCACACGATAGGGCCCGTGCGCGCCGAGCACAATCGTCTGCTCGATGTCGCCGGTCCGCGATGGTCCGGAAATGAAGTTCACCGCGCGCGGCAATTTGCCGTGTTCCGTTCGTGCCAGATTCCATGCGTCCTCCATCCCGGCGACTATACGGGAGGCGGCAACCACGGCGATATGTGTCTCCGGAAGGAGACTAACCGAGCCCGGCGTGGCGGCGCCGGAAAGAAGCATGAGCGTGCCGGTTTCGGCGAGCGCGCAGTAGCAACCGGTGACACCGACCAGATCGGCATCGACGGCACCCCGGCCTTCCAAAGCGATGCCAGCCTCTGCCCACGGGTGACCCGTGATCAGCGGCCAACCGACCGCCCGCATCGGCAGGCCGTGATCGGCCAGATAGCGCGCCACCGCGGCGGGCACCGAGGACCACTCGGTCACAATATCGACGGTAGTGGAAAGCGCTTCCGACTTCTCCTTGAAGCGCATCAGCAGATCGCCACTCGCATTCGGGCGCGGTCCTTGGCGACGTTCGGCCAAACTGGCGTCAATGTCGCGGCGAGCCACCGCCGCGTTGTCGGCGTTGCGGCCAAGTTTTTCGCGTACTCGGCCAAGAATGTCTTCTCGCGAACTCATGCGACGCGGTTCCTTTCCTCGCCCCGAACGAAGGCTTCCATGTTGTCGATCAACTGGTCGGCCAGCGCCTGCATCGCGTTGTCCGACGACCAGGCGACGTGGGGCGTAACAATGAGATTCGGCAACTGTACATCGAGCAGCGGGTTGCCGTCTTTCGGCGGTTCCTTCGAGAGCACGTCGAAACCGGCGCCCGCGATCCAGCCTTCCTTCAGCGCCCGCAACAGTGCCGTTTCATCCACCAATCCGCCGCGCGCGGTGTTGATGAGCAGGGCGTCCCGCTTCATCGCCCGCAACTCCGCCTCGCCGATCATGCCGCGCGTCTGGTCGTTGAGCGGGCAGTGCAGCGAGATCGCATCCGACTCGGCAAGCATCGCGGCGAACGAGACATAACCTTCGCGTACCACAGCCGCATTCCGGTGCTCGCCCCAAATCACGCGCATGCCGAACGCCTCGGCGAGCCTCGCCACGCCCCGACCGAGCGAGCCGCGACCGAGGATGCCGAGCGTCGTACCGCGCAGATCGCGTATCGGATGATCGAAGAAGCAGAACATCGGCGACTGCTGCCACTTGCCCGCCGCGACGCCGGCACGGTAGGCGGGCAACTGGCGACGTAGCGCCAGCAACAGCATGAAGACATGTTCGGGTACGGTATCCACAGCATAGCCGCGGATGTTGGTCACGGGCAATTTGTGATCGCGGCACCAGGCAAGATCGATGTTGTCGGTGCCGGTGGCGGCCTCGGCGATCAGCCGCAACTTCGGCAGGCGGGTCAGTAGTTCGCCCGACAGCTTCACCTTATTGGTGATGACGATCGTGGCATCCTTGAGCCGGTCGAAGATTTCCTCGGGCGAGGTCTGGTCGTACTCGGTCCAGGCGTGCTGAAAGGCCGGGCGGCGCACCGTGGCGCGGATCGAGTCCTTCTCCAGGAAAACAACATGTTCCATCAACGCTTACTTGCCGCGTAGAGCTCGCGGAAGGTCTTGCCTTCGGGGGCTGGAAAGTCGCGGCCCAGCGTCCATTCCGGCGCCACACCGAGCACATGAATGCGATCCTTGCCGCCGGCCAGCCAGTTGAGGTAGCGCACGCCAAACCAGGTGCCGAGCGCATACAGCTTTGGCTTACTGGCAACCCAGGCCCAGCCTTTCAGCGCCAGGCGCTCCATGAGCGGCCGAAGGTTCTTCTCCACCTGCTTCTCGCGCAGCTTGCGCAACAGTTCGGGCAAGGGGATCTTCACGGGGCAGACGACGCCGCACTGATTGCACAGCGTCGCCGCCTGCGGCAGGTCGATGGCCTTGTCGAGGCCCATATAGAGCGGCGTCAGCACCGAACCCATCGGCCCGGGATAGACCCAGCCGTAGGCATGGCCGCCGATGGCTTGATAGACTGGGCAATGATTCATGCAGGCGCCGCAGCGGATGCAACGCAGCATGTCCTGAAACTCGGAGGCGACCAGATCGGCGCGGCCGTTGTCGACCAGGATGAAGTAGAGGTGCTCGGGACCATCATGCTCGTCCGGCTGCTTGACGCCGGTGAGCAGCGACACGTAGTTGGAGATCGTCTGGCCGGTGGCGGAGCGAATCAGCACGCGCAAGAGCAGCGACAGATCCTCCAGCGTCGGAATCACTTTTTCGATGCCGGTGACGACGACATGCACGCGCGGTAGCGTAGTGACCATGCGGCCGTTGCCTTCGTTGGTCACCAGCGCCACGGAGCCGGTTTCGGCGACGAGAAAATTGCCGCCGGAAATGCCCATGTCGGCATCGAGAAAGTGGCTGCGCAACACCTCGCGCGCTTCGCGCGTAAGTTCCGGAATCTCGGTCTTGCGCGGCGTCTTGTGCACCTTCTCGAACAGGTCGGCGACTTCGTCCAGACCCTTGTGCAGGACCGGCGCAATGATGTGTGACGGCGGCTCGTTATTGTTGATTTGCAGGATGTACTCGCCGAGGTCGGTTTCTACCGGCGCGATACCGGAGGCTTCCAAGGCCTGGTTGAGGCCAGCCTCTTCGGAGAGCATCGACTTCGACTTCACCGCTTTCTTGACGCTGTGGCGGCGGCCGATGTCGACGACATGGCGGCAGATTTCCTCGCCGTCCTTTGCCCACAGCACGGTGGCGCCACGCGCCGTGGCGACCGTCTCGAATTTTTCCAGCCAGAGGTCGAGGTCCTTCAACACGAGATTGCGCAATGCCGCCGCTGCGTCGCGCGACGCCTCGAAGTCGCCACCTTCTTGTTCAAAGTCAGTGATGGCGGTACGCCGCTTGTCGACGAACTTGCCCTTGGACGTGCGCATGTTCCCCTGCAACACGGGGTTGGCCAGGGCGGCCGAGGCGTTGGCCTTGAAGAACATGGAACGGATCTGCATTACTCGTCTCCGGCCAGAATTTCGGCGACGTGCAGCACGCGCGTCGTCTCGTCGCCCATGCGCCTCAGTTTGCCTTCGATGTTGAGCAGGCAGCCAAGGTCGCCGCCGACGATGGCGTCGGCACCCGTCGTAGCTGCGTTGGCGCATTTCTTCTCGGCGATCGCCGCCGAAATCTCGCCGAACTTGACGGAGAAGGTGCCGCCGAAACCGCAGCACTCTTCGGCGCCCGGCATCTCGCGCAGTTCGACGCCAGGCATTCTGGCGAGCAAGTCACGTGGCTGGCGCCTGATGCCCAGGCTGCGCAGCCCGGCGCAGGAATCGTGGTAGGTGACGCTGCCGCGAAAATCGCCGGGCAATATTTCGAGCCTCGCAACATTGGCCAGGAAGTCGGTGAGTTCGTAGACGCGCGGCGAGAGCGCCACGGCGCGCCGATGCCAATCGGGTTCGTCCGACAGCAGACCGGGGTACTCATTGCGAATCTGGTCGGCGCAGGAGCCGGATGGCGCGACGACGTAGTCATAGCCTTCAAACTCGGCAACCACCTTCTTCGCCAGCAGCGCTGCGGACGCTCGATCGCCGCTATTGAAGGCCGGCTGACCGCAGCAGGTCTGCGTTTCCGGCACCACCACCTCACAGCCCGCCGCTTCCAGGAGCCGGATAGTGGCGAAACCGATACTTGGCCGCATCATGTCGACGAGACAGGTAACGAACAAGGCAACCCGCATGAAATCCCCTTCACTGAACGGCATTGGCGTTTCGCATTGTGGCATACTTGAACCATGCCGCGTCCATCTGCCCAGCCCCCGGCCAAACCCGCGGAGGCGAAAAGTCCGATCCAGGTCATCGANNTCGACCGCGCACCGCATCCTCGCCGCGATGTCCGTCTCCGGTTTCGTCGAGCGCGCCGAGCCGGGCACCTACCGGCTCGGCATTCGCCTGCTGGAACTCGGCAACGTGGTCAAGTCTCGCATCAACATCCGCGACTCGGCAATGCCGCAAATGCAGGCGCTGCATGAGAAGATCGGCGAGAGCGTGAACCTCGGCGTACGTCAGGGCGATGAGATCGTTTATGTCGAACGGACATCCAGCGGCCGATCCTCGGTGCGGGTTGTCCACTTGGTTGGCGCGCGGGCACCGCTGCATGTCACCGCGGCGGGCAAGCTCTACCTCGCCGAAGGAAACAAGGACGATCTGCGCAACTACGCACAGCGCACCGGCCTGCCGGGACGGACGCCCGCCTCGATCACCTCATTGCCGGCGCTGGAAAAGGAAATCGAGCGCGTGCGTCGTCACGGTGTCGCTTTCGATAACGAGGAAATCGAACAGGGCCTGCGTTGCGTCGCCGCGCCGGTGCGCGACGATTCAGGCGAACTGGTTGCCGGTTTATCGGTATCAGCGCCCGCCGAACGCTACCACCAGGATTGGGCGCAGTTGCTGCGGGCAACTGCCGAGGCGATCTCCGTGGCCATCGGGCATATCAAACCCGAGAAATAGGACTCAACTCGCGATCGGATGTTGCGGCAGTGCCGCGCTTTCGATCCAGCGTTTGATCCGGTTGGCGTCGGCAACCCGCGTCATCTTGCCCCAGGAATCCAGCAGAACGATGATCAACGGCTTGTTGTTGAGCCAAGCCTGCATGACGAGGCACTTGCCGGCTTCGTTGATGTAACCGGTCTTGGACAGACCGATTTCCCAGTTGTCGCTGCGCACCAGGCTGTTCGTGTTGTGAAATGCCTGCGGCCGGCCGGCAATCGTGACTTGATATTCGGCCGTGGTGGAAAATTCGCGGATCAGCGGGTAGCGATGGGCGGTGGCCACCATCTTGGTCAGGTCGCGGGCGCTGGAAACGTTGGCAGCCGTCAGTCCGGTCGGGTCTTCGAAGCGGGTTTCGGTCAAGCCAAGTTCGGTCGCCTTTTGATTCATGGCCGCGACAAATGTGCTGCGGCCGCCGGGATAGTTGCGCGACAACGACGAGGCAGCGCGATTTTCCGACGCCATCAGCGCCAGCCGCAGCATCTCGTCTCGGGTAAGCCGCGTGCCCACCCGCAAGCGGGAATGCGTACCCTTGAGCGCATCGACGTCCTCTTCGCCTATGGTCAGCACCTCTTGCAAATCCGGTTTGGCATCCAGGACAACCATCGCTGTCATCAACTTGGTGATCGAGGCGATGGGCACTTGCACGTTGGCGTTCTTTTCAAACAGAACAGCGCCGCTGCTCTGATCGATCACCAGCGCCGAGGCCGACCGCAGGCCCGGGTTGCCCGCGTCATCCAAAGCGACCGGCGAACCGGCATGCCGGCTGTGCCGAACGTGATGCTGGGCAACCGGCTTGACGTGGTGCTTCTTGGTCGCCACCGGCTTCCGCTTCGTCGCCGCCTGAACGTCGACCGACAGCGCACCGAGCGCCAAGCTGGCAGAAACCAGCAACAACAAAGTCTTGTTCATCCGTCTCTCCGAACCGATATGTCGTAAGTCTAGCACCCGATTTAGCTGTTGCAATCGGAGATATCGGCAATATTCTCAATTAATCAAGAGAGATAGATAATAAACCTCAAGTTTTGTCGAGATCGAGAAATACGCGCAGCTCGCCTCGTTGGGCCATGGCGTCGCGGTAGCCAAGTTCGATCAGCTTGCGGGTGTAGGCCGACTCGAACATCAGGTAACTGAGAAACGCACCGCCGGCGTCTTTGCGCACCCCCATGCCCCGCAGAAGAACGCGTACCGCTCGTGGCAGTTCGTCGGCGAAACTGGCGGCCAGGGTATCCAGCCGCTCGGAAGGCTGGACGACCATCAACTCGATCGGACGCCACGGCAGCGCCTCGCGTTGCCGGACCTCGACCGGTATGCGTGCAGCCAGGCGATTGACCTGGCTCAGGCGTTCGATGTCCGCCGATACACGGTCGACATAGATGCCCGCGAGCACTTGCCCGGCCGTCTCCGCCAGAGTCGGACGCCCCGTCCCGCGCCAGCGCTCGGAGGCAACGTCGGCCATGCGCCCGGGACCGATGACCAAAATTCGGTCAGCACCCAGCCGAATCGCCGGCGAAAGCGGTGCCAATTCGCGCATGGCGCCATCACCGAAGTACTCGCGGTGCAACTTCTCGGGGGGGAACAGGAAAGGCACGGCCATCGAGGCCATGATGTGTTTGACGCCCAGCGCCACGTGGGCGCCCGCGCGTTGCGGCCGATGCCAAGGCTCAAGGTCGGCCCGCCCCTGAAAGAAGCTGACACACTGGCCCGAGGCATAACCCGAGCAGGTAATGCTCAATGCACGCAGGGAATGCGAGGCAACGGTGTCGTCCAAAGCGGAAAAATCAAATTTCTGCGCCAGCAGCCGTCGCAGCGGCGTGTTGTCGAGCAAGGCGCGCGGACCGGTCCGGAACAGCCAGCCCGCCGTCAATGCCGCCAGCCAGCGACCGCCCGACACACCAATGCCCAATGCGTCGGCGCGAAAGACATCGCCCGCATGTAGCCCCGACCAGAAGGATTCCAGCCGGTCTACGCCAGCAGCGAAATTGTCCGTTGCCAAGGCCAGACCGGCAGCATTGATGGCGCCGCCGGAGATTCCGCAATAGATCGAGAACGGACTGCGGCCATTGTTATGGGACGCCAATTCCCGTATCGCCTTCAGGACGCCGACTTCGTAGGCGGCACGGGCACCACCGCCCGAGACAACCAGCGCAGTCCGGGTATCGGCGGTGGCATGCATGGTTATGGCCTCACTTGGTGCTGCGCCACTTCGACCGAAAGCAGTGCGGTGACGTTGACGATGCGACGCACCGTGGCGGTCGGCGTCAGGATATGCACCGGCTTCGCGGCGCCGAGCAGCATGGGCCCAACGGTGAGACCATCGCCAGCCGCGGTCTTGAGCAAATTGAAGGCGATGTTCGCCGCATCCAGCGTTGGCATGACCAGTAAATTGGCCGGTCCCTTGAGACGCGATGGCGGAAACACCTGACGGCGAATGTCCTCCGACAGCGCCGCGTCGCCATGCATCTCGCCTTCGACCTCCAGACCGGGCGCCCGCTGCACGATCAGTTCCAGCGCCTTGCGCATCTTGATGGCCGTCGGCGTGTCTTCAGTGCCGAAACTGGAATGCGACAGCAGCGCAACCTTGGGCACGAGGCCGAAGCGGCGCACCTCCTCGGCGGCCAGCACGGTCATTTCCGCCACCTGTTCGGCGCTCGGGTCATAGTTCACATAGGTGTCGCCGATGAATACGGTCCGGTTGGGCAGGACGAGCATGTTCATCGCATGGAAGCTGTCGACACCGGGCTTGCGACCGATCACCTCGGCGATGAACCTGAGATGCAGGGCGTGACGGCCGAAGGTGCCGCAAATCAGTCCATCCGCGTAGCCATGGCGCAACAACATGGCGCCGATCAAGGTTGTCCGGCGACGCATCTCCCGCTTGGCATACTCGACGCCGATGCCCTTGCGGCAGGTCAATTCGTAATAATCCTGCCAAAGTTCCTTGTAGCGCGCGTCTGAATCAGGATTGACCAGCTCAAAGTCCTCGCCGGCCCGCATGCGCAGTCCATCCTTGGCGATTCGAGTTTCCACCACCTGCGGACGACCGATNNAGCCCCGTGTGATAGACGAATTCGTTGAGTTGCTGGCGATAAGCCGCCATGTCGCTGATCGGGCGTGTCGCCACACCTGACTCCATGGCCGCCTGCGCGACCGCGGGTGCCACCGTGACGATCAGGCGCGGATCGAAAGGTTTGGGAATCAGGTACTCGGGGCCGAAGGCCAGATCTTCCATGCCGTAAGCGGCCGCGACCACATCGGATTGCTCGGCATGCGCGAGAGCGGCAATTGCGCGCACGGCAGCCACCTTCATCGCCTCGTTGATGGTCGTGGCGCCGACATCGAGCGCGCCGCGAAACATGAACGG
>PMIH01000011.1 GCA_003158255.1 Rhodocyclaceae bacterium | reverse complement strand
GGAGTTGATAGGTTCCAAATCTCCAGGTCCCTCGCTACTTGCTGCGTTCGTCTTGAACTGAGGCCCCTTCCCTCCACCGGCATTACCCGGCTTCCACGGTAATACGAGCCTCTCCGCCACCCCAGGGCGCCCAGCCTATCCGTCACCGGTGTCTGGTTGGTCATCCCTGACCACGCCAAGGGGCTTCCCGTGTTGCGCGCGCTTCCCTTGTGTGCATGCTGTCGCCACTACCCCGGTGCAGCGTCTGCGGTTCCAGCCTTGCTCACTTCCGCAGCCGTATCAGCCTTCCCCAGTAAGGCTTCTGGGTCGGCCTGCACGATGGCATTTCGAGGTTTGCTCAGCGTTCACTCGCGTTACGGCCTGCACACTCGCGCTGTCACCATACTTTGTGACCCGCTAGCCGAAGGCTTCAGCCACTTCGTTACCTCCATGACTGCTCCGGTTACTTCCGGCTGGAGCATTTTGCCGGGTGGGGCTCTCACCCACTGGGAAGCGCCGCCTTATCACGGCGCACGCCTTTGCGGCCATTCGGGTTCAGCGGCAACTCCGTAAGTTGCCACCTACCGGCCATTGGACTGCGATTTGCGCTGATCAGTGGCTTACCGAATCGGTGGACTCACGCTATGTGCCCGTAGGAGCCATTCGGGGGGACTTGTTGAAGACGATCCTACATGCGTCGCTTTCTGATTGCTCTTGAGACTAGAGCTTCAGGCGCGCTTCCAACTGTTCGTATTCGGATATCACCTGGGCCCCGAACAGCAGCAGCATCGCGGCAATCTCCATCGAGAATAGCGCAACCACCGCAGTCGTAAGTGACCCGTAGACGATGCCCGCCTTTGAAATCGACGTGAAGAACCAGACGAGTCCGTGCCGAATGATGTCCCAGATAGCTGTGGTGGTCACGGCCCCAAGAAGGGCATGGGCCAGTCGGGTTCGTCCAAATGGCAGGACAAGGTACAAGATCGTCAAGATGAACACTTCCGATCCAAGTCCAAGCCCATAAAGTAGTAGTCCGGAGACCCCGCTTAGTGACCAAGTCCAATTCAGAACCTGAACGCTTTCCTGGGCAATCGACTGTAGAACGACCGAGACGAGCGTAATGCCGAGAAGCCCAACGCTGACCAGGACGAATAGGCTGTATGGCAGGAGAGCCGACACGAGCAGGTGACGACTCTTGACGATCTGCCGATGCGCAAAGATGATTGCCACTGCCTTTTCCAGTATGGAGAAGGCGAGTGAGCTGAAGAAAAGCATGGTCAGAAGCAACACGGCACTGATGGCCACTTGATTGTCGACGAAGCTGGCCACGTCGGCCAATACCTCCTTGGACACACTTGGTACGAGCCATTCCAGATAGCGCGCCAAGGTATCGAGCAGTTCCGTCCGATCAATGATGTGCGAGAGGGCGACGATCGACAAGATCAATAGTGGCACTAGAGACAGAAGCGCGTAATACGCCACGGCACCGGCCAAGATGAGTCCCTGGTTGTTTCCAAAGGCCCGAATCGTCTGCCAGAAAAACGCAACAGGGTGGCGAAGCAGGTACGCCGTGGGCTTATCGATCAATCGCATGGGCACTCACGGCGAGACTCCCCCTTGCCGCCGATACTCCTTGCGCTTCATGGCGAGATATTCGTCCTGTTCCATTTCGTGAAGCTGGCGCGGATAGCGCTCAACGGCGACGAACCAGTCGTGAATCCGTTGTTCGAACCGCGCTTGCGCCGAGCCGGACAAGGCACCAAGGAAGACGTCTATCGCCAGAAAATAGCGCATGGTGTTGCGTTCTATCAAACCCCGGTTGCCGCCGATGTAGTGCGGCTGCTCGCTTGCTTGCAAGCCGTCGATCGTGAAGCCGACCTTGCCTTTGCCGAGCGTTGCGAGATAACCCTGCATCGCCAGGCGTCCCGCAAGCCCATAGGCGTAAGCATACGAAAGATGAATGAAGGTCTGGCCGCCCTCTAGCGGCACGGCCTCCAGCACGATGTGGTAGTTGCTGGTCCCCATTGGCCCTCTGTCCGCATTCAACCTGACTTGCAGATACTCCGGGTTTTGCATCGCGACACGGTAGGCAAACAGCAGAGGGTAGGCGTCCTCCAGCGGCTGATCGTACTTCCTGCCGATGCTGACGTTGAGCACATCCTGTTTCTCCACTACCGAAGCCTTGCAGTACTTGGTATTGAGGTGCAGGCTCAATATGTCACACCAGTTCCCCGGGCTCACCAGTGCCACACGCACGACTGCAAACGGGTAGTTGACCAGCGCATAGATATCGCCGTTTTCACTCTCAGAAGTTTCCGTGGAATCGAGAAACATCGCCCGCTTGAACTGGTTATGTGCAAGCCGATCCTGCGAAGCATTGTATTTGTCGCGCAAACCGGTGGCAGTCCGGTCAACGTCCGCCATCGCGGCGTGTGCCCCACCGAGGCCAACACAAAGCAGCACGGCAGCAATCAGTCGCGCCAGCACCGCAGTTGGCGATAATTGCTTCGTTGCACTTCCGCGCCGACGCATCACGTCTTCTGCCTAAAGCAGGCGTTGCCACAACCTGGCGACGGCGTCCTTCATGCGTTCGCTGATGGAGCGATGTTGCCAGGCCTCAAGTGTGATGAGATTGGAAGAAGCCAGATCCGTATCGAACATCGCCTGCATTTGCGCGCCAAACTCTGGCCCCAGAATGACCGCATTCACTTCATCGTTATAGAGAAAGCTGCGCCAGTCGAGGTTGGTTGAACCGATGGTCGACCATACACCGTCAATGAGCGCAGTCTTGGCGTGCAACAGCGCATCGCGCCGCTCGTAGATCTTCACTCCCGCACCCAGCAACTCGCCGTAGTAGGAGCGTCCCGTGTGAAACACCAGCCAGGAATCGGTCTTGCTCGGCAAGATCATTCTCACATCCACACCGCGTCCGACGGCATCCTTGAGTGCCGCCAGCAACTGCGCATCCGGCGCGAAATAGGCGTTCGTGAGAT
>PMIH01000114.1 GCA_003158255.1 Rhodocyclaceae bacterium | reverse complement strand
CCGGGTTCGAACTCGTGCCCCGGCATCTGGCCGCTGATGGTGGAGCTGCGCGCCAGATACTGGCGGTGCATCGCCGCCGCGACGGCAATCAACATCGCCGGATCGTCGTGCGCCACATCGATGGCATTGAAGCCCTTGGGATACTGCTCCGCGATCAGGCCGGTGTTGAAGTCGCCAGACACAAAACGTGGATGCTGCATCAACGCTGCCTGGAAGGCGATGTTGCTGGCGACGCCGCGGATGACGAAGGCGTTCAATGCATCACGCATGCGGGCGATGGCCTCGGCCCGGTTGGCGCCATGCACGATCAGCTTGGCGATCATCGAATCGTAGTACATCGAGATTTCGCCGCCCTCATAGACGCCGGTATCGACGCGAACCGCGTCCGGCAGTTCAGTCGGCGGCGCGAACTTCACCAGGCGACCGGTCGACGGCAGGAAGTTGCGGAATGGATCCTCAGCGTTGATGCGGCACTCCATAGCCCAGCCCCGGAGCGGGATGTCCTCTTGCGCGAACGGCAGCTTCTCGCCGGCGGCGACGCGGATCATCAACTCGACCAGATCGAAGCCGGTGATCATTTCTGTCACCGGATGCTCGACCTGGAGTCGCGTGTTCATTTCCAGGAAGTAGAAGGCCTTGTCCTTGCCGCCGACGACGAACTCGACCGTGCCCGCCGACTGGTAATTGACGGCCTTGGCCAACGCGACCGCCTGCTCGCCCATCGCCTTGCGCGTGGCGGCATCGAGGAAGGGTGACGGCGCCTCTTCGATCACCTTCTGATGGCGGCGCTGGATCGAGCACTCGCGCTCGTGCAGATAGAGCACCGTGCCGTGCGCATCGCCCAGCACCTGGATTTCGATGTGACGCGGCTCTTCGACATATTTCTCGATGAAGATGCGATCGTCGCCGAAGGCATTCTTCGCTTCAGTCTTGCAGGAAGCGAAACCTTCGTGCGCTTCCTGATCGTTGAAGGCGACGCGCAGGCCCTTGCCGCCACCGCCGGCCGAGGCCTTGATCATCACCGGGTAGCCAATGCCTTGGGCGATTTTCACCGCCTGCTCGGGCGTATCGATGGCGTCGTTGTAGCCGGGAATGACATTGACCTTGGCCGCGAGCGCCAGCTTCTTGGAGGCGATCTTGTCGCCCATCGCTGCTACCGAGTAGTGCTTGGGGCCGATGAAGACGATGCCCTGCTCTTCCAGCGTACGCGAGAAGGCCTCGTTCTCCGACAGGAAGCCGTAGCCGGGATGTACCGCTTCGGCGCCCGTCTCTTTGCACGCCGCGATGATCTTCTCGGCGAGCAAGTAGCTTTCCTTCGAGGGTGCCGGGCCGATGCAGACAGCTTCATCCGCCATCTCGACGTGCATGGCGTCCTTGTCGGCTTCGGAATAGACGGCGACCGTCTTGATGCCCATCTTGCGGGCACTCTTGATGACGCGGCAGGCGATCTCGCCGCGGTTGGCAATCAGGATCTTCTTGAACATGGCAGCAACCTCAAAGAGGGATGTTCCCGTGCTTGCGCCACGGATTGGTTATGGACTTGTTCCTGAGCATCACCAGCGAACGGCAAATGCGCTTGCGCGTTTCGTGCGGCTGGATGACGTCGTCGATGTAACCGCGCGCGCCGGCCACGAAAGGATTGGCGAACTTGGCCTTGTATTCGGCTTCGCGTTCCGCCAGCTTGGCTGGATCGCCCTTCTCGTCGCGGAAGATGATTTCGACTGCGCCCTTCGGGCCCATCACCGCGATTTCGGCCGACGGCCAGGCGAAGTTCACGTCGCCGCGCAGGTGCTTGGAGGCCATCACGTCATACGCACCGCCGTAGGCCTTGCGCGTGATGACGGTGATTTTCGGCACCGTGCATTCGGCGTAGGCATAGAGCAGCTTGGCGCCATGCTTGATGATGCCGCCGTATTCCTGCGCCGTACCCGGCATGAAGCCCGGCACGTCGACAAAGGTGACGATAGGAATATTGAAGGCGTCGCAGAAGCGGACGAAGCGGCCGCCCTTAATGGCGGACTTGATGTCGAGGCAACCGGCCAGCACCATCGGCTGGTTGGCGACGATGCCCACGGTCTGCCCTTCCATGCGCGCGAAGCCGATGATGATGTTCTTGGCGTGATCGGGCTGAACCTCGAAGAAGTCGCCGTCATCGACGGTCTTGAAAATCAACTCCTTGATGTCGTACGGCTTGTTAGTGTTGTCAGGCACCAGCGTGTCGAGCGAGTAGTCGAGGCGATCGGCCGAATCCTCCGTCGGACGAATGGGTGGCTTTTCCTTGTTGCTGAGCGGCAGGTAGTTGAAAAAACGCCGCAGCATCAGCAGTGCATCGACGTCGTTCTCGAAGGCAAGGTCGGCAACGCCCGACTTGCTGGTGTGCGTTACGGCACCACCGAGTTCCTCCGCCGTCACTTCCTCGTGCGTCACCGTCTTGACCACTTCCGGGCCGGTGACGAACATGTAGGAGCTGTCCTTGACCATGAAGATGAAGTCGGTCATGGCCGGCGAGTACACCGCGCCCCCGGCACACGGGCCCATGATCATCGAGATTTGCGGGATGACGCCCGAGGCCATGACATTGCGCTGGAAGACTTCGGCGTAGCCGCCGAGCGAAGCGACCCCTTCCTGGATGCGCGCGCCGCCTGAATCGTTGAGGCCGATCACCGGTGCGCCAACTTGCATCGCCTTGTCCATGACCTTGCAGATTTTTTCAGCATGAGCTTCCGACAGCGCCCCGCCAAAAACCGTGAAATCCTGCGAGAAGACAAAGACCATACGACCGCTGATGGTGCCGTAGCCGATGACGACGCCATCGCCAGGCACCTTCTGTTCCGCCATACCGAAATCGACGCAGCGGTGTTCCTTGAACATATCCCACTCTTCGAAGGTGCCTTCGTCGAGCAGCAGCTCGATGCGCTCGCGGGCCGTCAGTTTGCCCTTCTTGTGCTGAGCGTCGATGCGCCTCTGGCCGCCACCGAGGCAGGCCGCCGCGCGCTTGTCGTCCAGTTGCTGGATGATGTCGTGCATCTTGTCACTCCACTCTTTCAGTCAAATTTCAGGTTGTCGTAATCGTGTGCCGGCATGGTCAGCAGCTTGCGCGCGGCGGCGGCCGGCGTTGTCGTGCCCGCTTCGACGGCGCGTGTCAGTTCGGGCAATGCCGCTGCCACAGCGGGATGCTGGCGAAACCGGTGCCGCAGGGCTGAGTCGAGCAGTTGCCACATCCAGGCTTGCGCCTGGTGGCGGCGCTTCTCGGCAAACTCGCCGGACTCGCTCATGATTTGGCGATGGCGCAGAGCGGCTGACCAAAAGTCAGTCATGGCGATACGCCTCGCTGCGCTGACGGTCAGCACCGGCGGTTGCCAGCGCGTTGATGCCGGCCGCAGCATGGTCAGCGCAGCGCGCATTTGCGCCGCCGCGCGTTCGGCAGCGACGGAATCGATGTCCGCCTTGTTGAAGACGACGATATCGGCGAGTTCGACGACGCCCTTCTTGATCGCTTGCAGGTCGTCACCCGCGTTGGGCAGTTGCAGTAACACGAAGCAGTCGGTCATGCCGGCCACCGCGGTCTCACTTTGACCGACACCGACGGTTTCGACGATGATCACGTCGAAGCCCGCCGCCTCGCAGACCAACATCGCCTCACGCGTTTTCTCGGCGACGCCACCGAGCGAACCGGACGACGGCGACGGACGAATGAACGCCTCGTCGCGTTGCGAAAGCTGCTCCATGCGCGTCTTGTCGCCGAGGATGGAGCCGCCGGATATCGACGACGAAGGATCGATGGCCAGCACGGCGACGCGATGACCCTGCTCGATCAGCTGCATGCCGAGCGCCTCGATGAAGGTCGACTTGCCGACGCCGGGCACGCCGGTGATGCCGACGCGAAAGGCCTTCCCTGTATCTGGCAGCAGATGGTCGAGCAGCGCTTCCGCGCGCGTCTGGTGCTCAGGCTTGACCGACTCGATCAGCGTGATGGCCTTGGCGAGTGCGCGCCGCGTCCCGGCGCGCACGCCGTCGGCGAGTTCGCGATCATCCGCGCTCAAACCAAAGTCAGTCATGGTGGTACGCCGTGTCAGGCGCTCGGTGGCGCGTGGCGAGCGGAAATGGCGCGCAGCACTTTATGCGCAGCTTCCGGAATCGGCGTACCGGGCCCGAAGATGCCGGCGACACCGGCTTTTTCGAGGAACTCGTAGTCCTGCGCCGGCACCACGCCGCCGACGAAGACGACGATGTCGTTGGCGCCCTGCGCCTTCAGCGCGGCGATCAGTTGCGGCACCAGCGTCTTGTGGCCGGCGGCCAGCGTCGAGATGCCGATGGCGTGCACGTCGTTCTCGATCGCCTGCCGCGCCGCTTCTTCGGGCGTCTGGAACAGCGGGCCGACGTCGACATCGAAACCGAGGTCGGCGAAGGCCGTCGCTACCACCTTGGCACCACGGTCGTGGCCGTCCTGACCGAGCTTGGCGACCATGATCCGCGGCCGACGGCCCTCGTGGGCCATGAAGGTTTCGACCTGTTCCAGCAGAGACTTCATGTTCTCCCCTTCGCCGAAGGCGCCGCGATAAACGCCGCTCACCGTCTGATGGCTGGCGCGGTGGCGGCCATAAACGGCTTCCAGCGCATCCGAAATCTCGCCGACCGTGGCGCGCAGGCGCATGGCCTTGATCGCCAGGTCGAGCATGTTTCCTGTGCCCGCCTTTGCAGCATCGGTCAGCGCCGCCAGCGCTGCGTCGACCTTGGCCTTGTCGCGGCTGCCGCGAATCTTCTGCAAGCGCGCGATCTGCGAGTCGCGGACCGCGTGATTATCCACTTCCAGGATGTCGACGTGCGCCTGTTGCTTGAGCTTGTACTTGTTCACGCCAACGATGACGTCCTGATTGGAGTCGATGCGCGCCTGCTTTTCGGCAGCGCACTTCTCGATCTGCAACTTGGCCCAGCCAGTATCGACGGCATGGGTCATGCCGCCCATCTTTTCGACTTCCTGAATGGTCGCCCAGGCGGCATCGGCCATGTCCTGCGTCAGCGTCTCCATCATGTAGCTGCCGGCCCAGGGGTCGATGACGTTGCAAATGTGCGTCTCTTCCTGGATCAGGATCTGCGTGTTGCGGGCGATGCGCGCCGAGAACTCGGTCGGCAGCGCGATGGCTTCGTCGAAGGCATTGGTGTGCAACGATTGCGTGCCGCCGAATACCGCCGCCATGGCTTCGATGGTGGTGCGCACGACGTTGTTGTACGGGTCCTGCTCGGTCAGCGACCAGCCGGAAGTCTGGCAGTGGGTGCGCAGCATCAGCGACTTCGGATTCTTGGCATCGAACTGCTTCATGATCCGCCACCACAGCAAACGGGCAGCGCGCAGCTTGGCGACTTCGAGATAGAAGTTCATGCCGATGCCAAAGAAGAACGACAGGCGACCGGCGAAAGCATCGACATCGAGGCCGCTCTTGATGGCCGTGCGCACGTACTCCATGCCGTCGGCCAGCGTGAAAGCCAGCTCCAGCGCCTGCGTCGCGCCGGCTTCCTGAATGTGGTAGCCGGAGATCGAGATCGNNGCCGTTCATGGTCATCGACACCGAGACCTTGTCGAGCGGGATGCTGTCGAAGAGGATCTTCATATCCTCGACCGAGTCGATCGCCACGCCGGCCTTGCCGACGTCGCCGACCACGCGCGGATGGTCCGAGTCGTAGCCGCGATGGGTGGCGAGGTCGAAGGCGACCGAGACGCCTTGCGCGCCGGCAGCCAGCGCCTTGCGGTAGAAGGCGTTGGAGGCTTCGGCGGTGGAGAAGCCGGCGTATTGGCGGATCGTCCACGGCCGCGCCGCGTACATGGTCGGCTGCGGGCCGCGCAGGTAGGGCTCGAAACCGGGCAGCGTATCGGCGTAGGGCAGGTTCGCGGTGTCGGCCTTGGTATAGAGCGCCTTGACCGTCAGACCCTCGGGCGTTTGCCAGTTCAGCTTCGCCACGTCGCCTTCGGGTGCGGCCTTGGCGGCCGCCTTCGCCCACGCATCGATCGACGGCACATTAACGTCAGGGTATTTGCTCATCTCGCGCTCCCTCCGGTCAAGGCCGGATTATGTATGTATTGACAACAACCTGCGACGCATAATACTGTATCCATAATTATGAATGCAAGACAAGACACCGGCAGCCTGGGCTCTCCCGCCCTCTACGAGCAGGTAGCGGAGCGGCTGCGCAGCCGTATCTACGCCCATGAACTGGCGCCGGGCGCCTGGGTGGACGAGCAGGCGATCGCCGCCGAGTACGGCATTTCGCGCACACCGCTGCGGGAAGCGCTCAAGGTGTTGGCGTCGGAAGGGCTGGTGACGCTCAAACCGCGCCGGGGCTGCTATGTCACGGAATTGTCGGAACAGGATCTGGATGAGATCTTCCCGGTAATGGCGCTGCTCGAAGGCCGCTGCGCGCAGGAGGCAACCCTCAAGGCCAGCGCCGCCGACCTCGGTCGGCTGGCCGGAATCCACGCCGACCTCGAACGCCATGCCGCTGCCAATGACGCCGACCACTTTTTCGAGGCCAACCAGCAATTCCACGACGCGCTCCAGGAACTGGCCGGCAACCGCTGGCTTGGTCAATTGATCGAGGAAACCCGCAAATTCATCAAACTGACGCGGCGCGATTCTCTCAATCTTGCCGGCCGGCTTCGGCAATCGTTGGCCGAACACCGCGAAATCCTTGCTGCTGTGCAGCAAATACAGCCTGAAGACGCTGGCCGCCTGATGCACGAGCACATTCTGTCTGGCCGGGCCGCACTGGCAAAACTACATACATCCCGCTGATTCTCGCCCCAGTTTTCCGGATATTTGTGTCCGGCACTTGGCAAATTGCGCTTTTTGGTGCAAGAATGCATCCTTTCCTAACAAAAGGAGGGAGCCATGGCCAAGAAACCGCAGCAGTGGCAGCTACAGCGAGGCGTGAAAGTCAGCGAGGATGCGGCTGCCGAAGTCGCGAAAATCGCCTGCGCCCTCAAGTCTTTGTC
>PMIH01000260.1:7921-9912 GCA_003158255.1 Rhodocyclaceae bacterium | reverse complement strand
CGTGGGCGCTGGATATTTGAGGGGGCCTGCTCCTAGTACGAGAGGACCGGAGTGGACGTATCTCTGGTGGACCGGTTGTCACGCCAGTGGCATCGCCGGGTAGCTAAATACGGAAGAGATAAACGCTGAAAGCATCTAAGCGTGAAACTCGCCTCAAGATGAGATATCCCGGGGACTTGATCCCCCTGAAGGGTCGTTGTAGACCACAACGTTGATAGGCTGGGTGTGGAAGCGCAGCAATGCGTTAAGCTGACCAGTACTAATTGCCCGTGCGGCTTGACCCTATAACCTTGAGTCAGATTCAAGGAAAGCGCAGTTCGTGCGCAATCGCAATCCCAATTCTTTACTTCTTCCAAATTACGTGACCTGGCCCAAAGCCACGCTTATCCCAGGTCACTCCCCTTTCAGTCTGGTGCCCATAGCGTCCCGGAACCACCCCTTCCCTTCCCGAACAGGACCGTGAAACAGGACCGCGCCAATGATATTGCCCATTGCGGGTGAGAAAGTAGGTCAGCGCCAGACTATCCATTCAGCACAAACGCCCCGCCCTTATTCAGGTCGGGGCGTTTGTCTTTGTGGGGCTTGGGCTACAATTTGCCGATTATCCACAGGATCTCCCGAATGCCGGAACTTCGCCCCCGCAAATCACTGATGAATCCGGAAATTCGCCGGCGCGGCATTTACATCCTGCCAAATCTATTTACGACGGCGGCATTGTTCGCCGGTTTCTTCGCTATCGTTCAGGCGATGAACGATCGCTTTGAGGTTTCGGCGGTGGCGATCTTCCTCGCCATGGTGCTTGATGGGCTTGACGGCCGCGTGGCTCGCCTGACACACACCCAGAGCGCCTTCGGCGCCGAGTACGATTCCCTGTCCGACATGGTTTCCTTTGGCGTCGCACCGGCGCTCGTTGCCTATGAATGGGCATTGAAGGGCCTCGGCAAGATGGGCTGGATCGCAGCTTTCATCTACTGCGCAGGTGCCGCCTTGCGGCTTGCTCGTTTCAACACCAATATCGACGTCATCGACAAGCGCTATTTTCAGGGCTTGCCGAGCCCGGCCGCGGCTGCCCTTGTTGCCGGTCTGGTTTGGGTCATGATCGACAACGGTTGGAGCGGCGAGGAGGCGCGCTGGTACGCCTGCGTACTCACCATGTTTGCCGGCATAACCATGGTTAGCAGCGTCCGCTACTACTCGGGCAAGGATATCAACCTGAGGAAAAGTGTTCCGTTCATCATCGTCGTTGCCTTCGCAATCGGATTCGCTCTGGTGTCCAGTTACCCCCCTGGCGTGCTGTTTGCGCTTTTCCTTGTGTATGCCCTCTCGGGATACGTGCTTGCTGCATGGCAGCTCGTAGGCCGCCGACGGAAGCCCGTGCGGCCGGAGTGAAGCTGTAGGAGATAGCCATGGCCAGAGAGAAGCTGATCATTTTCGATACCACCCTTCGCGACGGCGAGCAGAGCCCGGGTGCCTCGATGACCCAGGAGGAGAAGCTGCGCGTTGCGCGCCAACTCGAGCGCATGCGTGTCGACGTGATAGAAGCGGGATTTGCGGCCGCCTCCCCCGGCGATTTCAATTCAATCAGGACCATTGCCGAAACAATCACCCACTCGACGGTCTGTTCACTGGCGCGCGCCAATGAGGACGACATCCGTAAGGCCGGCGAGGCAATCAAGCCAGCGCGCTCCGGCCGCATCCACACCTTCGTCGCCACCAGTCCGATCCATATGGAGAAGAAGCTGCGTATGACGCCGGATCAGGTTGTCGACGCAGCGGTGAAGGCTATCGGGATTGCCCGCGAATACACCGATGACATCGAATTTTCCGCCGAGGATGCGGTCCGTTCCGACATTGATTTTCTTTGCCGCGTGTTCGATGCAGTGATCGCCGCCGGAGCCACGACCATTAACGTCCCGGACACCGTTGGCTACAGCATTCCGTCGGTTTGGGGCGAACGGATGCGAATTCTGATCGAGCGTGTCAGGAATTCC
>PMIH01000260.1:0-7912 GCA_003158255.1 Rhodocyclaceae bacterium | reverse complement strand
GGCATTGATACTACCCAGATCGTTCCGGCTTCGCGCCTCGTATCGCAGATTACCGGCTATCCAGTGCAGCCGAACAAGGCCATCGTCGGTGCCAACGCCTTCGCGCACGAATCCGGCATTCATCAGGACGGCGTTCTTAAGCACCGCGAGACCTACGAGATTATGCGGGCACAGGATGTGGGTTGGGCCCAGAACAAACTTGTCCTCGGCAAGCACTCCGGACGCAACGCATTTAGGAGCCGATTGCNNAAGCACGAGATCTTTGACGAGGACCTACAGGCCCTGATGTCCGATGAGGCAGTGCTGCCTGCACACGAGCACTTCAAGCTGGTTTCTTTCAAGTTCCATTCGGAAACTGGCGAGACCCCCCATGCGGAACTTACCCTTTCCGTGGGCGGTGTCGAAACGCACACGGAAGCCGATGGCGGTGGGCCGGTCGATGCCGCCTTGAAAGCGATTGAGCAGGTGGTCGCCAGCGGCTCCGAACTACTGCTCTACTCCGTCAATGCCATTACTACAGGCACCGACGCGCAAGGTGAGGTTACCGTTCGATTGGGTAGTGGCGGCCGCATCGTGAACGGACAAGGCGCTGATACGGATATCGTCGTCGCGTCGGCGAAGGCATATCTAAATGCCTTGAATCGCCTCTATCAGGGCAACGAGCGCCTCAATCCCCAGTTGTAAGCGGTCAGGCGACCGGTTTCGGCCGAGTCACGCGCGCGTAGGCGACCGTTGCCGCGAAAAAGACAAACGCCATCGCGACTTCGACCGCAGCCAATGTCGCCGACGGGCCGGTATCCGTCGTTGCCCTCACCAAGCCTTCCGCGAGATAAAGCAGAATCAGCAGGGCTGCCCACTGGTGACTGTAGCGGCGACCCCGGATGATGCCGAACAGTGGTACGAGGAGCGGTATTGTTTTCAGCACCAGCCACGACCCGCCAGGACGTAGTGGTGCCAACCAAAGCTCCCATATCAGGCACAAGAAAATGAGACCAATCAAGCTGGTCGCGGACAACAGGTTGAGGCGCTGGGCGATATGACTGGCGGGCGGACTGCGCAAGTGGGCCTCCGGTAGAATCCACGCAAATTATATGCTCATGCTTACTCCCTTCCGACTCGTGATCGCCGTTGTCCGCCGTTTCCGAGACGAACGTCTGGCGCAGACATCCGCAGCATTGTCTTTTGCTACCTTGCTTGGCCTGGTTCCGATGATCGTCGTCGTCGCGTCGATGATTGATCATCTGCCATTTGCAGCCGGTATCAGTGCGGCAGTGGAAAAGTTCCTGCTTGCAAATTTATTGCCCGACAAGGCTGGTGCCGTCATCGCCAGGGTGGTCGGACAGTTTGCCGATCGAGCGGATAGAGTCACGATGATCGGCGTCATGGCGCTGGCTGCGACTGCGATCATGCAAATGTTGACTATCGAGCATGCCTTCAATGCGATCTGGAAGATCCGGGCACCAAGATCGCTGCTGCGGCGCTTGGCCATTCACCTGCTGGTTCTGATCTTGGGGCCGATCATCTTCGGTGTCAGCCTTGCCGTGATTACCTACCTGGTAAGCGTTTCGCTCGGCGTGATCGATGAAGCGCCCTGGGTTGCCACGCTGGTGTTCCGCACCGTTTCATTCGGTTTTCTTGCTGGCTTGCTTGCCCTTTCGTATTGGGGGGTGCCGAATCGCCCGGTGTCGGCTTGGCACGCGGGAACTGGCGGATTGCTGGCGGCTGCCGGCTTCTTGGCCATGCAACGCCTGTTTGCGCTGTACGTGGTCAAGTTTCCGACTTATACGTTGGTGTACGGGCCGTTTGCTGCCGTGCCGATCTTTCTCATTTGGCTTTACGTATCATGGACCGTCATCTTGATTGGCGCCTTGGTAACTGCCGAATTGCCGCGTGCCGTCAAAGGCTGAGGATCGTCGCATTTGCTGTGCCCGAAGCGATAAACGCCAAAGCGTGGGTTGCAATGAACTATCGCGGAAGTATTCAGATGATTGATTTGCATTGAAATTCGGCTATAATCCGCCGCTTTTGGTTCCGGCGTAATGCCAGCAGATGCCGGCATTGGCCTTCTCTGAAACTCCGTTTTCCCCCGATCCTAAGGAACGACACATGGTTGTCATTCGACTTGCCCGCAGTGGCGCCAAGAAGCGCCCTTTCTACAACATGGTGGTTGCCGACTCGCGCAATCGCCGCGACGGCCGCTTCGTCGAGCGCATCGGTTACTACAATCCGGTTGCTGCTGCGAATGAGCAAGGCTTGGTGATCAACGCCGAGCGTTTGGCCTATTGGCAGAGCAAGGGTGCTCAATTGTCGCCGACGGCTGCGCGCCTGGCGAAACAGGCAGCCGAGAAGAAAGCTGCCTGATAGGCATGATTGTCCTGGGGCGCGTGGTTGCCCCATATGGTTTGCGCGGCTGGGTGAAGGTCCGCCCTTTGGGCGACGATCCCGAAGCGTGGCTCGGCATGCCGCAGTGGTGGCTGAGCACGGATGTCGAGAACAATGTTTGGCAGCCCTATCCGGTTGAACATTTTCGCCACCATGGTGCTGCCTGGATTGCCAAACTCGGCGGTATCGACGATCGCGCTGCGGCGGAAAGAGTGGATGGCTTCTTTGTTGCAGCGCCGCGCGATGCGCTGCCGAGGACTGAACGGGACGAATACTATTGGGCTGACTTGATCGGCTTGGCGGTAACGAACGAACAGGGTGAGGCGCTGGGCAAGGTAGACTCGTTGATCGAGACCGGCGCCCATCAGGTACTGGTCGTGAAAGACGGAGATGCGGAGCGCTTGTTGCCCTTCGTGAGCCAGGTGGTGAAGAGTGTGGATGTCGGCAACGGTTGCATCCGGGTTGAGTGGGAGAAGGATTGGTGACGTTCAGATTTGATGTCATCACACTTTTTCCCGAAATATTTGCGGCGGTGACCGGCGCGGGAATTACGCGACGGGCGCTGGAGCGAGGGCTGTGGCAACTGGCGGCGTGGAATCCGCGCGACTGGGCCGAGAATGCTTACCGGACGGTCGATGATCGGCCCTTTGGCGGCGGTCCTGGAATGGTCATGATGCCGGGTCCATTGGAAAAGGCTGTTGCGGCGGCGAAAGAGGCGCGAGGAGGCGGTAGGGTGATCTACCTATCTCCGCAGGGCAGCCCGCTGACGCACCGGCGGGTGTGTGAAGTGGCGGCAACGGACGGAGCAATACTCCTCTGTGGTCGCTACGAAGGTGTGGATGAGCGTTTGATCGGGCGTTGTGTCGATGAGGAAATTTCCCTCGGCGATTTCGTCCTCTCGGGCGGTGAGATCGCTGCCATGGCGCTGATCGATGCCTGTGTCAGACAATTGCCGGGGGCATTGAACGACGATGCCTCGGCGGTTGAAGAGTCGTTTGTGGCCGGGCTGCTGGATTGCCCGCATTACACGCGGCCGGAAGTGTATGAAGGAATGCCGGTGCCGGCGGTATTGTTGTCCGGGCACCACGAGAACATCCGCCGTTGGCGCTTGAAGCAGGCGCTGGCGCGGACCCGGAAACGTCGCCCGGATTTGCTGACGTGCCGTACCTTGAGTGCGGAAGAAGCGCAACTCCTCCGGGAAATCGAAACGGCGGAGCTCTGCGGTCGTAACGAGTAGTCATAAGGAGAAAACGACATGAACCTGATTCANNGCGCCGGGCGATACCGTCATCGTTCAGGTGAAGGTGAAGGAAGGCAACCGCGAACGTCTCCAGGCCTACGAAGGCGTGGTGATTGCCAAGCGTAATCGCGGCCTCAATTCGAACTTCATCGTGCGCAAGATCTCTGCCGGTGAAGGTGTCGAGCGAACCTTTCAGACCTACTCGCCCTTGGTCGCCAGCATCGAGGTGAAGCGCCGCGGCGATGTGCGCCGCGCCAAGCTCTACTACCTGCGCGATCGCTCCGGCAAGTCGGCCCGTATCAAGGAAAAACTGGCAGTCAGGATTACCGAGAAGGCCTGATCGCTTTTCCAATGGTTTAATAGTCAAAACGGGGCGCAAATGCGCCCCGTTTTGCTTTTGGTTCCCCGTTGCATGACAATGCCCGCTCGTGCTTTTGAGGATCGCATCACGTGGACTTGAAGTCGATTCCCACTCGGTACCAGACGCCGGCTGCTGCCATGTTTGCGTTGCTGCTTGGAGCAGCGTGGCTGACCGCATGGGGCTGGAAGCAACGGGCGACTGATGTCGTCATCGAGCGTGAACTTCAGCGCAGTATCGCGGTAGCGACGAGTCTCTCCAATGTCCTGCTGCCCCGCTACCTGGACGACGTGCGGCGTGCGACCCGCACGCCAGCGGCAGCCGTAGGCAAGCTCGATTTTCTGAAGGCGCTCGGTGAGGACGTCACGAGGCAGGTTCGCGGCCAACGCATGATCAAGGTGAAAATCTATGATCCCCGCGGCGTAGTGGTTTATTCCACTGACGAGCGGGAGATTGGCGGCGACCAGATCGGCAATCAGGCGGTGCAGAATGCACTGGTTGGCGAGGCGCATGCCAAGTTGGTGCGCGGATCGAATTCCGGCGAAGTGGTCGATGTCGACGATTACAGCCGCGATCTGGTGCAGGCTTTTGTGCCGGCCAACCCCGGAACCACCGGGAAGCAGGACGCCGTATTCGAGGTCTATGCCGATGTGTCCGCTGTCATGGCGGACGTTCGTCAAGACGCCCATACCGTTTGGGCGGTTGCGAATCTGGCTGGACTTACGGTCTTCGGCGTGGCGTTGATGATCCTGCGGCGTGCGGAGGAAGCCCAGCGTCGCAAGGATGCTGTCACCGGCTTGCCTGGGCGCGAAGACGCCATCAAGGCAATGACCGAACTTCAAAAGAACCACGGCGCCGGCGAGCCACTACGGGTAGGTTGGCTGATCGTGGGCGTACAGCGGTTGCGCCAGGTCAGCGCCGCCTATGGGCACCGCGTTGCCGACGAGGTGCTGAGACAGGCTGGAATTCGGCTGAGTGGCGTTCGCGACGCCGGCTTGTTCCGCCTCGGCGGCGAAGCATTCGCATTGCTGGTCGTCGACCGGGAGACGACGGAAGGCGACGAGCAACTGGCGGAGCGACTTGCTCGCACGGTGATCGAGCGATTCGAATCGCCTATCGAAAGCGACGGGCATTTCATCATCGCCGACCTCGCGGTCGGTATCGCTCTCGGTCGTGGCCGTATGGTGGGGCCGGATGAACTCATGAATCGTGCCGAAGTCTCGCTGACGGAAGCCAAGCGACAGGGGACGGGGCACTGGCTCCTCTACGTTGCCGGGCTCGAACAGGGCGTGCGCGAGCGCCTGCAGTCCCTCAGAGGCTTGCGCGAGGCGCTTGAGCACAAACAGTTCCAAGTTTATTACCAGCCGTTGGTTGGCGCCAAAACGCGTGATCTGGTGGGCTGCGAGGCGTTGCTGCGCTGGAAGCATCCGGTCAAGGGTATCGTGTTGCCGGATGCGTTCATTCCGCTGCTGGAAGAAACCGGACTGATCGTTGAGGTTGGCATGTTCGTCTTGCGTGAGGCTTGCCGGCAAGCGGTTGTTTGGCGCAAGGAGATCCACGCGGCGTTTGCCGTCTCCGTTAACCTGTCGGCACGACAATTTGCGGATCCGGATCTCCTCAAGCGCGTCCGGCAAATACTCGATGAAACGCGGTTGCCGGCTGATGCGCTAATCGTCGAGGTAACGGAAACCTTCCTTGCCCTGGAACCCGACTACGCCGCCAGCGTCCTGGCTGAACTGCGGAAGATGGGTATTGCGGTGGCGATCGACGACTTCGGCGTTGGCTATTCGTCGCTTTCATCCCTGCGCCGACTGCCGGTCGATATTCTCAAGATCGACCGTTCATTCGTCAGCCAGGCGCCGCACGATCCGGTCGACGCTTCGATAGCGCAAGCCATTGCGGCGCTGGCGCGCGGGCTTAGGCTGACGCTGGTCGCCGAGGGCGTCGAGACCGAGGCGCACGCGGAGTTCACCCGTGGTATCGGCTGCGACAAGCTACAGGGCTTCCTGTTCGCCCGGCCTCTGGATGTCAAGTCCTTCGAGGCCGCCTATCGGCCGGCTCAGGATGTCTTGTCGCGCTCGATCAGCGCGTAAGCCGAGTGGTTGTGGATCGACTCGAAGTTTTCCGCTTCCGCAACGTAAGCGTCGATGCGCGTATCGGCGTTGAGGACGCCGGCAACGTCGCGAATGATGTCCTCGACAAACTTCGGGTTGTCGTAGGCGCGTTCGGTGACGTATTTCTCATCGGTACGCTTGAGCAAGCCATAGACCTCGCATGAGGCCTGCGCTTCGACCATCTGCACCAGATCCTCAATCCAGACGAAGGTATTGGTACGTGCGGTGACGGTGATGTGCGAGCGCTGGTTATGCGCGCCGCGCTCGGAGATTTCCTTCGAGCAGGGACACAGGCTGGTGGCGGGCACGACGACCTTCGTGGTTTGTTGATACACGCCGCCCGGCAGGACGTTGCCGGTGAACGTCACCTCGTAGTCCATCAAGCTCTTGACGCCCGAGATCGGCGCCTGCTTGTTGATGAAATAGGGAAAGCTCATTTCCACGCGGCCGGTTTCGGCCTCCAGGCGTTTCACCATGTCGCGTAGCATCGACTCGAAATTCTCGACGGATATCTCGCCCTCATAGCCGTTGAGAATCTCGAGGAAGCGCGACATGTGCGTGCCCTTGAAATTGTGCGGCAGTCCGACATACATGTTGAAGGTGGCGATCGTATGCTGCACGCCGCTGCTCTTGTCGAGCACGCGAATGGGGTGCCGCACCGACTTGATGCCGACCTGGTTGATGGGCAGTTGGCGCCAATCGGCGCTGCCTTGCACGTCTGGAATGGCCATGGGATCTCTGCTGTTCACGGGAATGGGTCTCCTGGGGTCGGGGGCGCGCGGTTCATGCCGCAGCATCGCTCATCGAACCAAGAATATCATTCCTGATAAAAGTACTCAAGTAATGGATTGATTCACCCGCCGAATGATACCTGTCGCGTCGAGGCCCAGTTCGGCCAGCATCTGGCCTTGATCGCCATGTTCGATAAAGTGGTCCGGCAGCCCCATGCGGATCAGCGGTGTGGTCAGTCCCTGCATTTCCAGCGAGCGAGCCACTTCCGCGCCAGCGCCGCCGATGATGGCGTTCTCCTCGATGCTGACGAGCAGTTCGTGCGTTGCGGCCAGCTGCTTCACCAGCGCATGATCGAGCGGCTTGACGAAGCGCATGTTGGCGACGGTTGCATCCAGCACCTCGGCCGCTTCCAGTGCGGCGCCGAGCAGCGTGCCAAACGCCAGGATGGCGACGCGCTTGCCTTGACGACGAACTTCGCCTTTGCCCACCGGCAACGTCTCGAAAGTCAGTCGTGGTGGTACGCCGAGCCCACCGCCGCGCGGATAGCGCACGGCGGTGGGGCCATCGAAATGAAACGCGGTGTTCAGCATCTGGCGGCATTCGTTCTCGTCGGCCGGTGCCATCACCACCATGTTCGGAATGCAGGTCAGATAGGAGAGATCGAAGGCGCCCTGATGCGTGGCGCCGTCGGCACCGACGATGCCGCCGCGGTCGATGGCCAGCATCACTGGCAGGTTTTGCAGCGCGACGTCGTGCACCAGTTGATCGTAGGCGCGCTGCAGGAAAGTCGAATAGATCGCCAGCACGGGCTTCATGCCCTCACAGGCGAGGCCGGCCGCAAACGTCATTGCATGTTGCTCGGCGATGCCGACATCGTGGTAGCGCTGCGGGAACTCCTCGGCGAAGCGGACCATGCCCGAGCCCTCGCGCATCGCCGGCGTGATACCGACCAAGCGCGAATCTTCCCTGGCCATGTCGCACAGCCAGTCACCGAATACCTGCGTGAAGGTCAGTTTGCCGCTGCCGGACTGGATGCCGTTCGCGGCATCGAACTTGGAAACGCCGTGATAGAGAATCGGGTTCGCC
>PMIH01000039.1 GCA_003158255.1 Rhodocyclaceae bacterium | reverse complement strand
ACCATTGAGTGACTGATCGACAATGTCCCAGGTATCGAGCGCGTAGCCAAGTTCCGCGGCGCGCAGATGCAGCGGTTGCGTCGGATCCATCTGGTTGCGGAATGTCCACAACTTTTCGGCGTCCATCCGCGAGTAAGTGCGCGTGTGCTCGGGCTGCGAAAAATCGTTGCCGGTAATATGGAAATAGATGCACTCCATTCCGTAGGCAACCGCGAGAATGCCGGCCGCCCGGGTGCGCTCGAAGCGGCGCGGCATGGCCGCCAGGCACCACGGCCGGTAGAGTTGAAGCAAAAGGCGGGAAGCTTGCGCTGCCGAGCAGTCGTCGCCGAGGCCGACGACTGCTGGCGTTTCGCCGGCCTTCATGCGGCCAAACAACAACTTGACCTTGTCGCCGAGCGCGGTGGTATCGAACAAACGGGCGGAATCCGTCGCCGCCAGGTGGTCTACCGGCAGCAGCCCCCGGTCCAGCATCAGGTCGACGCCATAGCCGCGACTGCCATGCTCCTCGTCCGGACGCACCAGATGGGTATCGGGTGCCAGCAGGCGAGCCCAGCGAATAATCCAGGTGAGTTCCCGCGGTGTCCGGCTACAGGGGCTGGCAAGGCCCACCAGCAGCACTGATGCAAAGGTCGCGGCACAGGTGACAACGGTATCGTTGGTCCCGAGCGGTTCGCTGACGCGCTCGTTGGCCAGCCCCCACTCGTCCGCCGTGTCGTGGTAGCCGTGCAGTTCCAGCCACAGGCCCGGAATGATCTCGCGGCGCGCGCGGTAGTACTCGATGATGATTTGGCCCGTGTAGTGGATGCAGCGTTGGCAAATCAACGCCAGCTGCGCCTGGATCTGGGCATTGCCGGCGCCCAACTGGGCCACCCGAGCGTAGCTGTCGGCCATGGTGCGCCACAGTGTCACGGTGCGGTGGAAGGCCGCCACTTCCGCGTCGGCAGCGGGCAAAGGCTTGGCGGCGTAGCGGGAGGCGAGGGTGTCCAGAAGGAAGGCAAGCGGCTCGCGGGCCGCTTCCAGCAGCGCCAGGTATTCAGTCGCGCTGGGTGGCGTTTGCTGCATCGATCGCAGCAAACGTTCAATCGTATCGCACGCTAGCGGCACGTTGGTCACCGGCAGCGAGGCGAGCGCTTGCCGGTAGCGACTGGTTTCGGCCGACTCAGGGACGGGAGGGTTAGCGGTGCTTTCCATGGCGTAGTCCGGCTCGAGCGAGCACCAGATCAGGTAAGGGGTTCGTAGCTGACGCGATCGAAATCGATGCCGCGGTCGAGCAGTTGCAGCACCCGAATGCGCTGGACCGGTCCCGTCGCAACTTCGAGAATTCGTCCGGCGCGGAAATAACCCGGCGGCGTGATGATGCTCGCGATCGATCCGATCGCCGGCACGGCCGGCAGCCGGAAGCCGGGTCGGTAGGGTTCCCTGACGCCCGAGGCGTCCATGGGGCGCAGCGCAACGGGTTCCGGGCGGCCCGGTAGGATCAGGATGCCGATGTGCAACCGATTGTCGTCGGTCACCATGCTCCAGCGGACATAGCCGATCAGCAGGCTGTTGGCGCCGGGCGGCTGGACGGCCAGCAGCTGCCGTTGATTGATGCGCGCCAGGTTTTCGTCAACGAGGTGCGTCGCGTGGATGCCGGTCGCAGATTCCTCGACGACACTCCATTCCTCGATGACCTTCCATTCCTCGACATGGTGGCCCGACTGCGAGCCGAGTCCGCCCAGGCTGCTGGGGGCGATGCTGCCGAAGGTGGCCATTTCGTCACGCTCCCGCCGCAGCGCGTCGTCGTCGGAGTATCCGGGCTGCCGGAACTGCTGCTTTCCGGCCAGGTGGAAGTAGATGGCCTCGATGTCCGGCACGACCAGGCAAGTGCCATCGACCGCTCGCCGCTCGTGTTTGCGCGTGCTGCCGCCTTTGCACCAGCGTTGGTACACGTGTCTCAGAATCTGGCCGCAAACGGGTTGCGGGCAATCGTCGCCGAGTTGAAGCTCGGCTGGCGTGCTTCCCTTGTCGAGCAGGCTCAGGCGCTTTTTCAGGCTTTGGCGAATGCCGCCGGTTTCCAGCCAGCGCGCGTCCGAACCCGCGGTCGGTTGATAGTTGGCCGGCTGCTTGCCGGCGAGATCGATATGCAGCGGTATCGATTCTTCGTCGTGCCCCGGTGCTGCGGTGAGAATCCTCGCTTTGCGCGCCCAGCGCCGTGCCCAGCGGGCGACCCAGACCAGGTGGCGCGACGACAGCTCGCGCGGGCTGGCGGCATGCAGCAGCAGGACCTCGGCGTAGGCGGCCTGCGGCGAGGTCGGCGTCTTGCCTTGTCTGGCGGTGTCCACCACTTCGCTTTCGGCGACTCGCGACGCTTCGGCGGTGGCATAGAGTTCGTGCAACGCCTGCCAGTGTTGGGGCGTCGGTTCGAATCCGGCCCGGTAGATATCGAGCTGCACAGCGCCCATGATGGCAAAGGCGCGCTGGATCACCAAGGCAAGCTTGGGCGTCGGCTCCGTGCCGGCCTTCAATTCGGCTTCGATGCAGCGCCCGTAGCCCGACAGCAGCGCATGCCATAACGCCTGGGCGGAGTCGAACGCCGCCTGCTCGGGCGGCACCAGCGGCAACGGCTTGCCGACGAAACGGCGGGCGCCTTCCTCCTGCGCCAGCAACAGCGGCCTGCGCAGCACCTCCAGGATCGCCAGGCGTTCGTTCGGGTCGATGTTGCGGCGGTTGAGCAGATTCAACTGCCGCAGCAAATGCGCCAGCGCCTGTATCGGATTGCCGAGTGGCGTAACCGCCATCCACTGCCGGCATTCATCGGCAGTGACAAAGGCCGGGCGTGGTGCAGCAACGGTCATGCGCCGCTCTCCTCTTCTGTCAATGCGGCGACGATCGCCGCACTCAAGCTTGGGGTCGTCGGCGCGCGGCGTACCGCCACGGCTGACTTCTGTTGCCGGCCGGCCCAGATTGCAGCCGGAAAATGGCTGTCATCGCGCCAGCGCGGAATCACGTGCCAATGGACGTGCGGCACCATGTTGCCCAGCGCTGCAAGGTTGATCTTGTCCGGCGCGAGCAATGAGCGCAACGCGGTTTCGACGGCAAAGACAACGTTCATCAGATGCCTGCGGCTGCCGGTATCGAGATCGGTCATCTCGGCGACGTGTGCGCGCCAGATCACCCGGCAGTAGCCGGGAAAAGAATCGCCTTCCGCGCCGTCAACCCGAACGACTCGGCACAGACCATCCTCCCACACAACTTCGCCGCCCGGCGAAAGACAAAGGGCGCAATCCACCATGCTCGAAGGATAACCCCAAATGCCGGTGCTTGAGCGTCCGCCCGTCGCCGAGCAACGGTCAGGAAAGACGCGCCTCGCGTGACGATATGACCGGTTTGGCGCGTGGCGCGCATTCCCGCCCCGACGCCTCGCGGGCAAGGATGAGCGCGGCGTCGAGCGAGCGGATCGGAATGCTGCGGTCGGCGGGAATGCTGCCCGCCACTTGCAGCGCCAGGTAACGGCCGCAGCTCACGCGCAGGAACGACGTGAAGTTGGCGCAGTCGCCGCCCGCTGCGGCCAGCTCGTCGTACAGCCGCGTGAGCAGCCGGCCGACGCTCATGTCGTCGCGCGCGCCGATCTCTTCGAGGATATTCCAGAACAGGTTTTCCAGGCGGATGCTGGTCGCCACGCCGTGCAAGCGCAACGAGCGTGAGCGCGAGCGGTACAGGTCGGGGTCCGCGCCGATGAAGAGTTGGCACATGGCCGTCCCTCCTTTCTGTGGGGTTGCCGCCGGGTCGAAACTGCGGCAACCCACTCTAGCACGGCCTCAGAGGGTGATACGCGTACCGAGCATCTGCAAAAATTGGGCGATCCAGTCCGGATGCGCCGGCCACGCCGGTGCGGTAACGAGATTGCCGTCGGTCACCGCCGCGCTGATGGCGATATCGGCATACGTTCCCTGCCCCAGTTCCACCTCAGGGCGACAAGCCGGGTATGCCGAACAGCGCCGGCCAGTCAGCACCTTGGCCGCCGCCAGTATCTGCGCACCGTGGCAGATCGCCGCTACCGGTTTCTTCGTGTCGAAGAAGTGCCGCACGATCTCGATCACGCGCGGGTTGAGCCGCAGGTATTCCGGCGCCCGCCCGCCGGGAATCACCAGCGCATCGTATTGCTCCGGCTTCACCTCGGCGAATGTCGCGTTGAGCGCGAAGTTGTGGCCGCGCTTCTCGGAATAAGTCTGCTGGCCCTCGAAGTCGTGGATCGCAGTCGCGATCGTCTCGCCCGCCTTCTTGTCGGGACAGACCGCATGCACCGTGTGCCCGACCGCCTGCAGTGCCTGGAACGGCACCATGATCTCGTAGTCCTCGCCGAAATCGCCGACGAGCATGAGTATGCGTTTGCCTGCCATGATTTGTCTCCTGTGGTTTTATCGGAGGCGCAATCCAGTGCGCCTTGAACCATTCTTGCAGTGTCGAACGCCCGCCGGGTGGTAAAGGGTTACCGTGCCACACGGAAAAGCGTCATGGCCGCGACGTGAGCCTGGGCATTGTGGTGCCATGAATCATATGATCCCTTGCCAACGCAAAGTCAGTCGTCGCGGTACGCCACTTGAATGGCGAGGGTCTCGGAGAACCTGTTCCGCCTAATGACGTATGCAAGCGTCGCGACGGCTTCGTACCCATAGACGACGATCGCGGGTGTCAGCTTTCGGTGGACCAATTTGGGCACTTGTTAGCAATTGTCGATTGCGGGCTTGGCCAGTCCACGTGCCAGACGGTCCAACGAGCGCATGTAGAGCTTTTCAAAAGTAGCTCGTGGTGCCGCGATACGCCCGGACAGATACAGGGTGATCAGCCCGTGTGCGTGCGCCCAAATGCTGAGCGCCGTTTCTGCGACGTCGTCTGTTCTAAGAATCTGGCGCTCCATCAATTCGGCGACGTTTCCTAGCAGAATGTTGAAGGTCGGCGACTTACCCTCGTTGAGATCGCCCGGGAATACGAACACATCAGGGCGGTGGCTTGAAAACATGTATCTGAAGATTTGCGGATGATCGAGCGCGTAGTCCAGGTATCCAAGCATTCCACGCATGCCTGGAACCTCTGTCCGAGCATTTGCACGGGCAAAGTAGCCTGCGATTCGCGGGTACTCTGCGGCCGTTGCAGCGCGCAAGAGTGCGTCGCGGTTTTGAAAGTGCTTATAGGTCGCCATCGTGGTAACGCCAGCGGCGGATGCGACCGCACGCATAGTGACGCCGTCAACTCCATCCGGACCTTCCATTAGTTCGAGCGCGACAGCAAGAAGCTTCTCTCGTGTTGACAGACTCTTCTGTTGGTTCATGAACTGAATTCTTCACTATTGCGTCAATGTTGCTTCAGGTGTACATTGTACACCTTATGACACGTTATCTGAAACGAATTGTGAGCGGGGTCTGCGTCTCGCTGCTCGTTTATGGCGCAATCGTCGCGGGGCTGATTGCCTTTGGCACAGCAAAACCACCGGCCGTCGCTCCTGCCATTACGAAGCCATTTGCGGAAATCGACACCCAAGCCCTGCCGGAACTCGCCTGGTACAAGGCGCGTGACGGAGCACTCCTTTCCTATCGCGAGTACCGGGCATCCGACACCAAGGTGGCCGTGCTGTTGCACGGTTCGGCGGGTAGTGGTGTCGATATGCATCCCCTTGCGCTTGCATTGCAGCGCGCCGGAATTTCTGCGCTCGTGCCAGATCTGCGTGGGCATGGCGCAAACCGCCCCCATGGCGACATCCGTTATGTCGGTCAACTCGACGATGACCTGACGGACCTCATTAGCGACAAGAAGCCGGCGTTCGTAAACTCCACGTGGACGATACTGGGATTCTCATCAGGAGCGGCTTTCGCATTGCGTTTTGCAGCCGAGTCGCCCGCTGGACAACTCGTCGATCGCTATGTGCTGATTTCGCCGTATCTGCGCTACGATGCTCCATCAGTCCGAAAGTCGGAGCCAGGGTCGACAGCAACGCAGAGTTGGGCGTCCGCGTCCGTGGGAAGAATCGCCGGGCTGACAATGCTCAGTCAATGGGGCGTACACATCTGTGATGGTTTGCCGGTGCTTGCCTTTCCCGTTCCCGAAAACATAGACGCGACTACGCAGACGTACTCGTGGCGTATGTTTAGAAACTTTGGAGCGGAGGACGATTATCTCGCCGATATTCGCCGAACCGTTCGACCCATGCAGGTCTTCGTGGGCGGATCGGACGAACTCCTGGACGCGCGGAAGTTACAGAGCGAGTTCCAATCACAGCGTCCGAATGTGCAGGTGTCTATCCTCCCGAGCTTGAGCCATTCGGACATGTTGACCCGCGCAGATGCAATACGCGCCATAGTGGCGACGTTCAATTAGAGCGCCTTTCCCATTGGCCGCTTTGTACCGTGCAATTCTTTACCTCGAACGGCCGCAATTGGCCGACCGCCGCCAAATCAAATTGCACATTTCTTTGGGCAAGATAGTTGACGTTCTTCCAAAGCTTCTGCTCATGTCTCCCGATTGCGGCAGGTGATCAGATTCATGGCCAGCATGGTCATGACTATCTCGCCCTTCTGGTTCAACACTTCAATGGCCGACCTGACCAAACCTCGATCAGGTTTTGATTTCGAGCGTCTCGCCTCCGCCACGGTGACGCGCATTGTGAGAGTGTCTTCCGGGCGAACAGGAATCAGCCAGCGCAACTCGTCGATACCTGGCGAAGCGAGACTGGCGTTCTTTGTCAGATAGTGCTCGCTGTACAGCCGCATCATCAGCCCGCAGGTTTGCCAGCCGCTTGCAATCAGACCGCCGAAACGCGATTTTGCGGCGGCTTCAGGATCGGTATGAAAGTCTTGCGGATCGTAACGTTGGGCGAACTCGATGATTTCTTCGGCATTGACTGCAATTTCGCCGAATTCGTGTACCGAACCAGGAACGTAGTCTTCAAAATAGCGATCATCGATACGGCTAACGAATCCCGCTGTTGTTCCGGCAGTGTCTTGACTCAACGCCTTGCTAACCATGGGCATCCTTCAGCAGTTTGTGAATTGAAATGTTACTGCCGCAGACTGCTTTTTGGCCGGCCTGCGACACTTACCCTGAACCACGCGCTTCCGCCTTCTTCGGCGGCAGCCACAGCAGCACCGCGAGGGCGAGAAGATTGAACAGCAGGCCGAGCATCAGCCAGGCCGTGCCGCAGCGGTTGCGCTGGCCGGCGATGATGGCGACGGCTAGCGCCATGCCGAACCAGTAGGTCCAGAACAGCGGGCCGAGTTCCATGCTTGCCACGACTACAGCAGCACGCGCTCGACTCCGCCCGAGGTGGCGGCGCCCACGTAGGTTTCCTGCCAGTCCTTGCCGAGGATGCTCTTGGCCAGTTCCACGACAATGTACTCGGCTTCGATGTTCGCATCCTCGCGATAGCGCGCGAGACCTTGCAGGCAGGACGGGCAACTCGTCAGGATCTTTGGCGTACTCCCGCGGGGATTCCCTCCGGTCACATCACGACTGACTTTCAACGCTTCCACACCGGCTTCAATCTCCTGCAGCTTGCTGAAGCGCACTTGCGTGGAAACGTCCGGCCGTGTCACGGCCAGAGTGCCCGATTCGCCGCAGCAGCGGTCGGATAGTGGTGTCGCCTTGCCCATCAGTGTGCTCGCGACCTTGGTGCCGTTGTACGCCTTCATCGGCGTGTGGCAGGGGTCGTGATAGAGGTATTGCGTGCCCTGCAAGCCATCGAGCTTGATGCCGCGCTCCATCAGGTATTCATGGATGTCGAGCAGCCGGCACCCGGGGAAGATCTTGTCGAACTGGTACTTCTCCAACTGATCGAGGCAGGTGCCGCAGGAGACGATGACGGTGCGGATGTCGAGGTAGTTGAGCGTGTTAGCGATGCGATGAAACAGCACGCGGTTCTGCATCGTGATCGCCTGACCGACGTCCTCGTTACCGCTTGAAGTTTGCGGATAGCCGCAGCACAGGTAGCCGGGCGGCAGCACCGTCGTGGCGCCGACGTGCCAGAGCATCGCCTGCGTGGCGAGGCTCACTTGCGAGAACATGCGCTCGGAACCGCAGCCGGGAAAGTAAAAGACGGCATCGGAGTCGTCCGCTGTTTTTCGCGGATTGCGGATCACGGGGATCAGCGTGTTGTCCTCGATGTCGAGCAGCGCGCGCGCGGTGCGGCTGGGCATGTGCGCCGGCATCGGCTTGTTGAGGAGATGAATCACCTGCGCCTTGACGGTAGGCCGACCGAGCGTGGCTGGCGGATGGCGCGTGCTGTCCTGGATCAGGCCGAAGGCCTTGGCGAACTTGTGGCCGAGCTGTTGCGCTTTGTAGCCAAGGCCGATCATGCCTGCGCGTATCAGCTTGATGGTGGCCGGGTCCTTGGCGTTGAGGAACATCATCGCTGCCCTGGTGCCGATGGCGACCTTCTTCTTGCCCTGGCTCCTCAGGAAGTTGCGCATGGCGATCGAGACGTCGCCGAAATCGATGTCGACCGGGCAGGGCTTCACACAGCGGTGACACACCGTGCAGTGGTCGCCGATGTCGGAGAACTCATCGAAGTGCTGTAGCGAGACGCCACGCCGCGTCTGCTCCTCGTACAGGAAGGCCTCGATCAGCAGGCCGGTGCCGAGGATCTTGTTGCGTGGGCTATAGAGAAGATTGGCGCGCGGCACGTGCGTCGAGCAGACCGGCTTGCACTTGCCGCAGCGCAGGCAATCCTTAACCATTGTCGATATCGAGCCGATGGCCGATTGCTCCATGATTAGCGACTCGACACCGAGCAGCGCGAACGAGGGCGTGTAGGCATCGCGCAAGTCACTGCCCGCCATCAACTTGCCCTTGTTGAAGTGTCCTTCGGGGTCGATCCGGTTCTTGTAGTCGCGGAACGGCCGAATCTCGTCCTCGCGCAGGAACTCCAGCTTGGTGATGCCGATGCCATGTTCGCCCGAAATCACGCCGCCAAGATTGCGCGCCAGATGCATGATGCGTTCGACCGCTTTGTAGGCGGTTTGCAGCATGTCGTAGCGGTCCGAGTTCACCGGGATGTTGGTATGCACGTTGCCGTCGCCGGCGTGCATGTGCAGCGCGACGAAGATGCGGCCACGCAGCACTTCCGCGTGCAGCGCATCGATGCGCTCCAGCACCGGCCGGTACACGTTGCCATCGAAGATCGTTTCCAGCAGCGGCTTCAGTTCGGTCTTCCAGGAGACGCGCACCGAGTAGTCCTGCAACTTGTGGAATACGCTGTTGGCGACCGGGTGCCACGCCTTCAGCGGCAGCTTGCGCGGCGGCACCGGCAGCGGATGCCAGTGGCGTGGCAACGGCGCGGGTTCGGGCGGCGGGAATGGCGCGTCGAGGTAGTCGAGCAGCGCCTGCCAGCGCGCGCGCACTTCTGCGACGGTAGCCAGCGCTTGATTGCGGCGGTCGCCGAGCAGTTCCTCCTTGTCGAGCGTGGCATCGCCCCGATGCAGCGGCAGGTCGCCTTGCAGGAACTCGGTGAGCGCATCGCACAGCGCCAGCTTGTTGGCAATCGAAAGTTCGATGTTGATGCGCTCGATGCCNNTAGTCGCCCATGCGCGGCAGCGGGATCACCACGTCTTCGTTCACCTTGAAGGCGTTGGTGTGCTTGGAGATCGCGGCGGTGCGCGCGCGGTCGAGCCAGAATTTCTTGCGCGCCTCGGCCGATACGGCGATGAAGCCTTCGCCCGAGCGCGAGTTGGCGATTCGTACGACCTCCGAGGTGGCGCGCATCACCGCGGCTTCGTTGTCGCCGACGATGTCGCCGATCAGCACCATCTTCGGCCGGCCGTGGCGCTTCGCTTTCGTCGCGTAGCCGACGGCTTTCACATAGCGCTCGTCGAGGTGTTCGAGGCCGGCCAGAATCGCGCCGCCCGGACGCGCCTTCAGGAATTCGGTGATCTCGACGATGGCCGGTACGGCGTCGCGCACCTGGCCGAAGAATTCGAGGCAGACGGTGCGTACCACGGGCGGCATCCTGTGCAGAATCCACACCGCCGAAGTAATGATGCCGTCGCAACCTTCCTTCTGCACGCCCGGCAGGCCGGCGAGAAACTTGTCGGTGACATCCTTGCCGAGTCCGGCCTTGCGGAAAGTCTTGCCCGGGATGCTGAGGAATTCTTCCGACACCTGACGCCCTGCGTCGTCGAGCCGCTTGAGGCGGAAGGTGGCGGTTTCCTGATCGTGGATCTTGCCGAGGTTGTGGCCGATGCGCTCGACCTCCAGCCACTGGCCGTCGGGCGTCACCATCTTCCACGAGGCGAGGTTGTCGAGCGCGGTGCCCCACAGCACGGCTTTCTTGCCGCCCGCGTTCATGGCGATGTTGCCGCCTATGCAGGAAGCGTCGGCGGAAGTCGGATCGCAGGCGAACACCAGCCCGGCCTCGTCGGCGCGGTCCATGACGCGGCGCGTGACGACGCCGACGCCGGTGCGGATGGTGGCGTAGGTGTGGTCAACACCCGGTAGCACCTTCTCCTCGACGGCGCTCATGTCGAGCAGTTTCTCGGTGTTGATCACCGCCGACTTCGGCGTCAGCGGCACGGCGCCGCCGGTGTAGCCGGTACCGCCGCCGCGCGGGATGATGGTCAGGCCCAACTCGATCAGCCCGCGCACCAGCGGTGCGATCTCGGCCTCGGTGTCGGGGTTGAGCACGACGAAGGGATATTCGACGCGCCAGTCGGTGGCGTCGGTGACGTGCGAAACGCGGCTCAAACCATCGAAGGCGATGTTGTCGCAGCGCGTATGACGGCACAACACTTTCTTGACCTTCTTGCGCATCACCTCGGTTTCGTCGAACCAGCGCTCGAAACTGGCAACGGCTTGATGAGCGGCGACCAGCAGCTTCGCCACGGACTCGTTGCCGGAACGGCGCTTCTCGATTTCGGTCAGGCGATGACGTAGCGCGCCGACGAGGGCGCCGCGCCGCTCGCTATTGGCGAGCAGGTCGTCTTCCAGATACGGATTGCGGCGCACCACCCAGATGTCGCCCAGCACCTCGTAAAGCATGCGCGCCGAGCGGCCGGTGACGCGCTGGCTGCGCAGTTCGTCCAGCACCCGCCACGCTTCCGCTCCGAGCAGGCGGATGACGATCTCGCGGTCGGAGAACGACGTGTAGTTGTAGGGAATCTCGCGCAGGCGTGCGGACATGGGACGATGCGGCGGCCAAAGGTTGATATTCTAGGGCATCCGCTGCACTGCAATAACCCCAATTCCCGTGAGCCAACCCATCCTCCGCCGTGTCGTAAGTCTCGCCTGGCCCGTGCTGGTGGCGCAGATGGCCGTGGTCGGCAACGGTGTCATCGACACCATGATGGCAGGGCGGCTTTCCGCACTCGATCTTGCAGCGGTGGGCGTCGGCACGGCGATCTACATCACCGTGTTCATGACCGCCATGGGCGTGTTGCTGGCACTGACGCCGACGGTAGCGCAACATTTCGGCGCCGGCCGCTACGCCGAAATCGGCGAGGACGTGCGCCAGTCGGCATGGCTGGCACTGCTGCTGGCGGCGGTCGGCATCGTCCTGTTGCGCCATCCCGAACCCTTCCTGGCGCTGGCGCAGTTGACGCCGGAAATGGAAACCAAGGTGCGCGCCTATCTGAACGCGCTCTCTTGGGGCATGGCGCCGGCCATGGCGTTCCGCATGTTCTATGGCTTCATGTCCGGCATCGGCCGGCCGCGCGCCATCATGGCCTTCAACCTGACGGGCCTGGCCGCCAAAGTGCCGCTCAACGCCCTGTATATGTACGGGCTCGACATGGGCGCCACGGGTTGCGGCGCGTCGACCGCGACGATTTCCTGGATCACGACGCTGCTGGCTTGGAGTTGGTATGCCCGGCAGGCCGAGTTCAACGTATTCGGCGTGCTGTCACGGCTGACTTTGCCGAAGCCCGCAGCGATGCTGGCGCTGCTGCGGCTCGGCGCGCCGATCGGCGCCACGCTGCTGGTCGATGTCACCGCCTTTACCTTTATGGCGTTGTTCATCGCCCGGCTCGGGCCGACGATGTCGGCGGCGCATCAGATCGCCGCCAACCTGACCATCCTGATTTTCATGATTCCGTTGTCGATCGGCAATGCTGTGCTGGTGCTGGCCGGGCAGGCGCTCGGCGCGGGCGACCCGGCCACCGCGCGGCGTACCGGCCTCGTCGGCATCGGGCTCGGCTTGGCGGTGTCGTCGCTGGTCAGCCTGGGCCTGTGGCTGGGTGCCGAACGGCTGGCGGCGATCTACACGCCCGATGCCGCGGTGCGGGCGGCGGCGGCTTCGTTGATCGCCATCATTGCCGTCTATCACCTCGCCGACGCGTTGCAGACGGTCGTCGTCAATGTCCTGCGCGGCTACAAGAAAACCCTGGTGCCGATGGCGGCCTACGTGGTTTCGCTCTGGGGCATCGGCCTTGGTGGCGGCTATGTGCTGGGGCTCACGGACCTGCTTGGCCTGGCGCGCGGCGCGGCCGGTTTCTGGATCGCCGCCGCCGCGAGCCTCGGCGTTGCCGGTAGCATCGTCCTGGCGTATTTTCTGACGGTGTCGCGCCCAGTCGGAGCACGGGATTAGGTCAGGCGGATATGCAATTTGACAATTTGACTATTACGAAGGTACTATGTTCAAAGGAACACAATAACGCCGCCGTTTCGATGGGCGACACCTACCTCAAGGGAGTTGAATCATGTCATTTCGGAACAAACTCTGGCTGCTCGTCGGCGTGTTCGCGGTTGGCTTCATCGTATCGGGTCTCTTCTCTTTCGGCACCCTCAGCCAAGTCAAGGTGAACGGCCCGATCTATCAGGGCATCGTGCAGCAGAAGGATCTGCTTGCCGACATCCTGCCGCCGCCGGAATACCTGATCGAGTCCTATCTGGTCTCGCTGCAAATGGCCGAGGCGGACAAGGCCAAGCTGCCGGGATTGATCGAGAAAGCCAAAGGCCTGGCCAAGGATTTCGAAGAACGCCATCAGTACTGGCAGAAAGAGCTTCCCGACAGCCCGTCGAAGCGCTTGCTGGTCGATAAATCGTACAAGCCGGGCCGGGAAATGCTCGATGTACAGGAGCGCGAGTTCATTCCGGCGGTGCAACGCGGCGACGCCCGGGCCGTCGCGGCGGCACGCGAGCAGTTGACGCAGAAATACGAAGCGCATCGGGCAGCCATCGACGAACTGGTCACGGTTTCCACCGCGGCCTCGGCCGAGCAGGAAAAGGCGGCGGCTTCGACAGTGGAATGGAAATCCACGCTGTCGATGGTCTTGGCGATCGTCTTCCTGCTGCTGGGCGTGGGCGTCTCGCTGTGGATCCTGCGCGACGTGATGCATCAACTGGGTGGTGAGCCGGCCTACGCCGCCGAAGTGGTCCGGAGCATCGCCGAGGGCGATTTGACGACTTCGATCGAAACCGAAAC
>PMIH01000084.1 GCA_003158255.1 Rhodocyclaceae bacterium | reverse complement strand
TAGGCGTCGCGAATCATGACGCTCACCGACCACTCGGGATGCGCGCGTGCGAAGGCCAACGCGACGTTGGCGGCAATGAGCGAGTCGCCCAGCTTGTCGCGGATCAGGAAGAGGACGCTTCGTCGCGGGGCCATGCGAGGAGACAACCAAGGGCGGCGTAGAACAAAACTGCGGGGCCAAAGAGCATGAATACATCGGTCTGGTTCTTCAACAGCATGCCGGCGATGAGCAGCAAGCCGCCCAGGCCCGACTGGCTCATGGAGCCGCCTTGCGTCGACACCCGTAGAAGGAACTGCACCGAAAGCTGGCCCAGCATGAGCAGGAAGAACAGGAGGCCGGGCCAGCCCGTTTCGAGGAGCACGTTCAGGAAGATATTGTGGGAATGCATGGCTGCGAACTTGTCCACCGCCAGCATGGCTTCTCGCTCGGCGGGACTGAGCGTGACGGGAGGAACATCACGGCCGAAGCCGACACCGACCACGGGGCCCGCCAGTGCCCGTTCGGCCCAGCGCGGCCAGATGCCGAAACGAACCTCGTTCTGAACCACCAGTGCAAGACCGGCGGCAACGCCGCCGCCCTTGGTGAACACACCGGTACGATCCCGATTCACCAGCGTGAAAACGACGATCAGGACCACGGCCGCGGCACCGGCGGCCAAGGCTGTCCGACGGCGACCGCGCAATGCAATCGCGCCAGCCACGACGACCAGCAGAAGCGCCAGGGAAAGCAGAAACGCGCGGCTCTCGACCAGCATGGCACCGCCGACATTCACCACGACGACCGCCAAGGCAAGGCTGCGCAGGCGCCAGCCCCCTTTGCCCAGAAGCCATGGCAGCGCCAGCGCAGAGAAGTACAAGGCGTACGTGCTCGAATAACCGATCGTCGAGAAGTAGCGGCTTACCGCAGGGAGGGGCAGTGGCGCTGAATCGGCACCAAAAGCGGTCACGATCGCGTTGGTGAGGGTGCCTGCCGCTACCGCCCACAGGAGTGGCACGAGCGAGCGACGGCACCGAAATACCTGGTAAAGACCGAAAAATGCGACCACGGGAACCCAAAGGTCATGCTTGAGATCGGCGAACGTTTTCTCCGGCGCCACCGACCAGAAGTAGCTGGCGCTGGCCCACACCACCCAGGGCAGCACCGCCCAGCCGCGATGCAGGAACGAGCGATCGGATTGTCGGGCCAGAAGCCAGAAGCCACGCAGACCCAGGAGAAAACAAAGCAGGTAGCGCAGGCCGGGCGTATGTTCCAGCGGCAGAATGGCGAAGAGAATGACCAACAACGAGGCGTCCACGATCGCCATCGGCCCGCCCGGGATTGCAGCGGATACACTAGTCCCTGTGCCCGAGGATTCCCGGGGCTCCCCCATGTCCTGCTGCGTCTTGATCAAGTGAGTATCGATTTTCAAGTCCCCGGCCCTGTCCCGGTCACGGCAGGGATCGTATTTGACCATATTGCCCACGGCTCCGTAGGCCTGCGCGATAACATTCCCGGCGGGGAAGCGCCATGAAGCTCCTCGTCATCCGTCGCGACAACATCGGCGATCTGCTCTGCACGACACCGCTGATCGGCGCCCTGCGGCGCCGATTCCCCGAGGCCTGGATCGGCGTGCTGACCAACTCGTATGCCGCGCCGGCGCTGGCTGGCAACACCGACATCAGCGAGGTGCTGGTGTACGAGAAGGGCAAGCATCTGGCCTCTCTCGGCGCCCGCCTCAAGGCATTGGTGCGACGCGCGGCATTGATTGCCCGCCTGCGCCGACAGCGCATCGACGTCGCGCTCCTGCCCGCCTCGGGCGACCAGCGCAGCGCCGAGCGCTTCGCGACGCTGTCCGGCGCAGCGCGCATCGTCCGCGCCGAAGGCACACAAGCGTCCGGTTCGCACGAAGTCGAAAGCTCATTTCGCTGTGCAACGCTGCTCGGCATCGACGGCCCGCCGCCGCCGATGACGCTCGTGGCACCGGCCGCGCCGAACGTGCGGCTGCCTGCTGGCAACGGCCCGTTGATCGGCCTGCACATCAGCGCGCGCAAGCCACGGCAACGCTGGCCGGTCGAACGTTTTGCGGAATTGGCGCAACGGCTGCACGCGGAATCCGGTGCGCGCTTCCTGCTGTTCTGGGCGCCCGGCGCCGTCGACGACCCGATGCATCCCGGCGACGATGGCAAGGCGCAGGAACTTGCGTCGCTGATGGCCGACCTTCCTGTTGTCGCCCTGCCGACGCATCGTCTCGCCGAATTGATCGCCGGTCTTTCGTTGTGCGATGCCGTCATTTGCAGCGACGGCGGCGCGATGCACATCGCCGCCGCGCTCGGCAAGCCGCTGGTCTGCTTCTTTGGCAATTCCGACGCGGCGCGCTGGCGCCCGTGGGGGGTGCCGCATAGGGTGCTGCAACCGGCAAGCCGGAACGTCACGGACATCAGCGTCGAGGAAGCCTGTGCCGCCTATCGCGAACTTGCCGGGCGATCATAGAGAAGAGACCCACGCAAAAGTCAGCCGTTGCGGCACGGCTCTATAGAGGGCCGGGGGGCTGATGGGATGGTGCTTGGCGGCTAATCGTGGTCTGTCACCGATTTACGATTTACTCGCGATTTACTCGATTTACTTGGCGCGCGCGTGTTTGGTCATGTAGTAATGAAACACGCCGGATAAGGAATTGGGATCTGATTCAGGAAGATTGTTCGCCGGGTGCGGAGTCCAATTGGCAATGACAACGATATCCAACGGTAGCTTGGCGGCATCTACGGAGTCGATGTTTTTCCTATATGCCGCTACGGCCTCCGCATCGGACTTGCCTGGTCCCGTACCGGTAAGGAAGATTCCGGCACGCATACCGTTACGATGCAACAGTTCGATGCCGGGGCGCACCGCGTCCAACCACGGCTTGTTCCAATCGACATCGAACACCATCGCATCGGGCAACTCCCCGGCGGCTTGACGGTAGGCGGCCAGCCATGCCTGAAGATCAATGAGCCATTCTTTGGCCGGCTTCGTGCTGGCAACGGATTCGTAATCCACGAACTTGACTTTCGGATATACCTTCCGAATTTCCATAGCTGTTGCCGCCACGCGCTTCGCTACCTCTTGAATCGAGAAGTTGCAAGCGTTCTTGTGGCGATAGTGGTGTCCAAAGGACAGCGGCTCGTCCATGGCAACGTATTGAACGTCGCAACCCCAGCGTTTCAAGCGGCTGAAGATGATCTGGTTCTTATTGGGGCGTGTATAACCCTCGACCCCAAGACCACACTCTCCTTCGGTTCGCTCCACATGGTCCATCTGGACCGCTCCAATTCCAACTGCGAGCGCAATGTGACGTTTTTCGAGAAAGCTCGAGATGCGCTTCTGCATCTGCTCGGACGCCTCCTCGGTAAACTTGGGCGACAAGACGAATACGTCGGCTCGCGCACTCCAGGCGGGTGATTCGTCGAAAAGACTGGGGAAATCCTTGTTGTAACTACGCGGACCGCGGTCCAGGTTGTCGGGAGGCGCAAACCAGACTTCTTCTGCCATCACAGCGGTTGCAAACGAAATCAACAGAACTACGGCTAATCGGCTTACAAAGCGAAATGCGTGCATGGGAAAACTCTCCTTGGAATGACGTTCAAGCAGAACTGATCGACGCGCACCGCGCGGAAGTCCCTTTCCCCCAAAAGTCAGCCGTGGCGGCACGGCTCCACGCCTGCCCGGTGCGCACGCGTCAGTGCGCTTCGTCCCAATTGGATCCGACACCGACTTCCACCAGCAGCGGTACCGCCAGCTTCGCCACGCCGCCCATCAGTTTCGGCAGTTGCTCGCGCACGACCGGAATCTCGCCGTCGGGCACTTCCAGCACCAGTTCGTCGTGCACTTGCAGGAGCAGTTTCGTCGCCAGCTGCTGCTCGTCAAGCCAGTCCTGCACTGCCAGCATCGCCCGCTTGATGAGATCGGCCGCGGTACCCTGCATCGGCGCGTTGATGGCGGCGCGCTCAGCGCCCTGACGGCGTGCCGCGACGCCTGACTTTATCTCGGGCAGCCAGAGCCGGCGACCAAACACGGTTTCGACGTAGCCTTTGTCGCGCGCGATCTGCCGCGTCTCTTCCATGTAGCGGGCGACGTCGGGATAGCGGGCGAAGTAGCGGTCCATGTAGGACTGGGCGGCAGTGCGGTCGACATTGATCTGCTTGGCGAGCCCGAAGGCGCTCATGCCGTAGATGAGGCCGAAGTTGATCGCCTTCGCCGCGCGGCGCTGATCGGGGCCGACTTCGATCGGCGTGATGCCGAACACCTCGGCGGCCGTGGCGCGGTGGATGTCTTCNNCCGCCCGCGAAGGCTTCGAGCAGGCGCGCGTCGTTCGAGAGATGCGCCATGATGCGCAACTCGATCTGCGAGTAATCGGCCGACATCAGCACATGACCGGGCGGCGCGATGAAGGCCGAGCGAATGCGCCGGCCTTCCGCCGTGCGAACGGGGATGTTCTGCAAGTTGGGATCGGAACTGGCCAGCCGGCCTGTTACCGCGACGGCCTGTGAAAAGCTGGTGTGCACGCGACCGGTTTTCGGGTTGACCATGCGCGGCAGCTTGTCCGTGTAGGTGTTCTTGAGCTTGGCGACGCTGCGGTAGTCAAGGATCTTGCGCGGCAGCGGGAAATCTTCGGCCAGCTTTTCTAGCACTTCCTCGTCGGTCGACGGCGCGCCGCCGGGTGTCTTCTTCACCACCGGCAAGCCGAGCTGGCCGAACAGGATTTCGCCGAGTTGCTTCGGCGAGCCGAGGTTGAACGGCTGGCCGGCGAGTTGGTGCGTTTCCGCTTCCAGCGCCATCATCTTGCGACCGAGCTCCTCGCTCTGGCTGGCGAGCGCAAAGACATCGATCAGCACGCCGTTGCGTTCCATGCGATAGAGCACTTCGGCTACCGGGAGTTCTAGATCGCGGTAGAGCCGCTCCAGTTGCGGCTCTTCAGCCAGGCGCGGCGCCAGCGCTTCATGCACGCGCAGCGTCAGGTCGGCATCCTCGGACGAATATTCGGCGGCTTTGTCGACGGCGACTTCGGCAAACGAAATGCGATTGGCGCCCTTGCCGGTGACCTCGTCGTAGCCGATCGACTTCAGGCCGAGATGCCGTTCGGCGAGGTTGCCGAGGTCGTGCGATTTGTCCGATTCCAGCACATAGGATTCGAGCAGCGTGTCGTCGTGGATGCCGCGCAATTCGATGCCGTGATTGGCGAAGATATGGCGGTCGTACTTGAGATGCTGGCCGACTTTCTTGTGGCTGGTCGCTTCGAGCCATAGCTTGAGCTGCGCCAGCGTGGCGTCGAAAGTCAGTTGTGGTGGTACGCCGGCATAGTGATGCGCCAGCGGCAAATAGGCCGCCTCGCCCGGGCTCACCGCGAACGAGATGCCGACGAGGCGCGCCTGCATCGGATCGAGGCCGGTGGTTTCGGTATCGAGCGCCGTCAATGGCGCGGCCTCGATCTTCGCCAGCCAACGCTCGAGCGTGGCGGCATCGAGTATCGCTTCGTAACCATCGGTCGCGTTCTTGATCGCGACAGGCGTCGGCGCGGCCGGTGTTGCCGATTGCACTTCGCGCAGCCAGGTCTTGAATTCAAGCCGCGCAAACATCTCCGCCAGTTTGGCGTTGTCCGGCGGCTGCGGCGCGAGCTCGGTGATCGTCGCCGGCAGTGCGAGCTCGCAGGCGACGGTAACGAGCTTGCGGCCGAGCGGCAGAAATTCCAGATGCTGGCGCAGGTTCTCGCCGACGGCGCCGCTGATTTCGCTCGCATGTTCGATGACGCCGTCGAGCGAGCCGTACTGGGCGAGCCATTTCACGGCGGTCTTCGGACCCACCTTGGCAACGCCCGGCACGTTGTCGACCGCGTCGCCAACCAGCGCCAGATAGTCGACGATGCGCGCGGGCGGCACGCCGAACTTGGCGGCAACGCCGGCTTCGTCGAGCACTTCGTTGGTCATGGTATTGACGAGCCGCACGTGCGAATTGACGAGTTGCGCAAGATCCTTGTCGCCGGTGGAGATCACGCAATCGGTGCGCTGTTCGGTCGCCTGCCGCGCCAGGGTGCCGATGACGTCGTCCGCCTCGACACCGTCGATCATCAGGAGCGGCCAGCCCGCGGCGCGCACGCAGGCGTGCAACGGCTCGATCTGCGCGATCAGGTCGTCCGGCATCGGTGGCCGGTGCGATTTGTAGTCTGGATACCAGTCGTCGCGGAAGGTTTTGCCCTTGGCATCGAACACCACCGCGCGATAATCTGCCTTATAGTCGGCTTCAAGGCGGCGCAGCATGTTGAGCACGCCGTAGACAGCGCCGGTGGGCTCACCGGCGCGATTGCGCAGATCCGGCAACGCATGGAACGCGCGATAGAGATAAGACGAGCCGTCAACAAGGAGCAGAAGAGACATATGAGCGCGAAGGACAAGCTGCCGGATATTCCCGACCCCTGGACGGTCG
>PMIH01000089.1 GCA_003158255.1 Rhodocyclaceae bacterium | reverse complement strand
CATCGTCCGCGCCGAAGGCACACACGCGTCCGGCTCGCACGAAGTTGAAAGCTCCTTTCGCTGCGCAACGCAACTCGGCATCGACGGCCCGCCGCCGCCGATGACACTCGTGGCGCCGCCGGTGCCGAACGTGCGGCTGCCTGCTGGTAACGGCCCGTTGATCGGGCTGCACATCAGCGCCCGCAAGCCGCCGCAACGCTGGCCGGTCGAACGTTTTGCGGAATTGGCACGCCAACTGAACGCAGAATCCGGCGCGCGCTTTCTGCTGTTCTGGGCGCCCGGCGCCGTCGGCGACCCGATGCACCCGGGCGACGACGACAAGGCGCAGGAACTTGTGTCGCTGATGGCCGACCTTCCTGTTGTCGCCCTGNNGTGCGATGCCGTCATTTGCAGCGATGGCGGCGCGATGCACATCGCCGCCGCGCTCGGCAAGCCGCTGGTCTGCTTCTTTGGCAATTCCGACGCGGCGCGCTGGCGCCCGTGGGGGGTGCCGCACCAGTTGTTGCAGCCGGAAAGCCGCAATGTGGCCGACATCAGCGTTGACCAGGCATTGGCCGCCTACCGGCAGCTGACCGGCTGACGAAGATCAGTGCGCGCGGTCCCAGTTCGGGCCGACACCGACTTCCACCAGCAGCGGTACCGCCAGCTTCGCCACGCCGCCCATCAGTTTCGGCAGTTGCTCGCGCACGACCGGAATCTCGCCGTCGGGCACTTCCAGCACCAGTTCGTCGTGCACTTGCAAAAGCAGTTTCGTCGCCAGCCGCTGCTCGTCGAGCCAGTCCTGCACCGCCAGCATCGCTCGCTTGATGAGATCGGCGGCAGTGCCCTGCATGGGCGCATTGATGGCGGCGCGCTCAGCGCCCTGACGGCGTGCCGCGACGCCTGACTTTATCTCGGGCAGCCAGAGCCGACGACCGAACACGGTTTCGACGTAGCCTTTGTCGCGCGCGATCTGCCGCGTCTCTTCCATGTAGCGGGCGACGCCGGGATAGCGCGCAAAGTAGCGGTCCATGTAGGCTTGGGCGGCGCTGCGGTCCACGTTGATCTGCTTGGCGAGCCCGAAGGCGCTCATGCCGTAGATGAGGCCGAAGTTGATCGCCTTCGCCGCGCGGCGCTGATCGGGGCCGACTTCGATCGGTGTGATGCCGAACACCTCGGCGGCCNNGCCGCCCGCGAAGGCTTCGAGCAGACGCGCGTCGTTCGAGAGATGCGCCATGATGCGCAACTCGATCTGCGAGTAATCGGCCGACATCAGCACATGGCCGGGCGGCGCGATGAAGGCCGAGCGGATGCGCCGGCCTTCTGCCGTGCGAACGGGGATGTTCTGCAAGTTGGGATCGGAACTGGCCAGCCGGCCCGTCACCGCGACGGCCTGCGAAAAGCTGGTGTGCACGCGACCGGTTTTCGGGTTGACCATGCGCGGCAGCTTGTCGGTGTAGGTGTTCTTGAGCTTGGCGACGCTGCGGTAGTCGAGGATCTTGCGCGGCAGCGGGAAATCTTCGGCCAGTCTTTCCAGCACTTCCTCGTCGGTCGACGGCGCGCCGCCGGGTGTCTTCTTCACCACCGGCAAGCCGAGCTGGCCGAACAGGATTTCGCCGAGTTGCTTGGGCGAGCCGAGGTTGAAGGGCTGGCCGGCGAGCTGGTGCGTTTCCGTTTCCAGCGCCATCATCTTGCGGCCGAGTTCCTCGCTCTGGCTGGCGAGCGCAAAGACGTCGATCAGCACGCCGTTGCGTTCCATACGATAGAGCACTTCGGCTACCGGCAGTTCGAGGTCGCGGTAGAGACGCTCCAGTTGCGGCTCTTCAGCCAGACGCGGCGCCAGCGCTTCATGCACGCGCAGGGTGAGGTCGGCATCCTCGGACGAATATTCGGCGGCTTTGTCGACGGCGACTTCGGCAAACGAAATGCGATTGGCGCCCTTGCCGGTGACCTCGTCGTAGCCGATCGACTTCAGCCCGAGATGCCGTTCGGCGAGGTTGCCGAGGTCGTGCGATTTGTCCGATTCCAGCACATAGGATTCGAGCAGCGTGTCGTCGTGGATGCCCCGCAATTCGATGCCGTGGTTGGCGAAGATGTGGCGGTCGTACTTGAGATGCTGGCCGACTTTCTTGTGGCTGGTCGATTCGAGCCAGGGCTTGAGTTGCGCCAGCGTGGCGTCGAAAGTCAGTTGTGGCGGTACGCCGGCATAGTGGTGCGCCAGCGGCAGATAAGCCGCCTCGCCGGCTTTCACCGCGAACGAGATGCCGACCAGGCGCGCCTGCATCGGATCGAGGCCGGTGGTTTCGGTATCGAGCGCCGTCAATGGCGCGGCCTCGATCTTCGCCAGCCAGCGGTCGAGCGTGGCGTTGTCGAGGATGGCTTCGTAACCGTCCGTGGCGTTCTTGACCGCAACAGGCGTCGGTGCGGCGGGTGTTGCCGATTGCACTTCGCGCAACCAGGTCTTGAATTCGAGCCGGGCAAACATCTCCGCCAGCTTGGCGTTGTCCGGCGGCTGCGGCGCGAGCTCGGTGATCGTCGCCGGCAGTTCGAGGTCACAAGCGACGGTAACGAGTTTGCGGCCGAGCGGCAGAAACTCCAGATGCTGGCGCAAGTTCTCGCCGACGGCACCAGTGATTTCGCTCGCATGTTCGATGACGCCGTCGATCGAGCCGTACTGGGCGAGCCATTTCACGGCGGTCTTCGGACCCACCTTGGCGACGCCCGGCACGTTGTCGACCGCGTCGCCAACCAGCGCCAGATAGTCGACGATGCGCGCGGGCGGCACGCCGAACTTGGCGGCGACGCCGGCTTCGTCCAACACCTCGTTGGTCATGGTATTGACGAGCCGCACGTGCGAATTGACCAGTTGGGCGAGGTCCTTGTCGCCGGTGGAGATCACGCAATCGGTACGCTGTTCGGTCGCCTGCCGCGCCAGGGTGCCGATGACGTCGTCAGCCTCGACACCGTCGATCATCAGGAGCGGCCAACCGGCGGCGCGCACGCAGGCGTGCAACGGCTCGATCTGCGCGATCAGGTCGTCCGGCATTGGCGGCCGGTGCGATTTGTAGTCGGGATACCAGTCGTCGCGGAAGGTTTTGCCCTTGGCATCGAACACCACCGCGCGATAATCTGCCTTATAGTCGGCTTCAAGGCGGCGCAGCATGTTGAGCACGCCGTAGACAGCGCCGGTGGGCTCACCGGCGCGATTGCGCAGATCCGGCAACGCATGGAACGCGCGATAGAGGTAGGACGAGCCGTCAACGAGGAGCAGAAGAGACATATGAGCGCGAAGGACAAGCTGCCGAATATTCCCGACCCCTGGACGGTCGCCCCGGCACAAATGGCCCAGTCGGCGGCGCGGGAAGCGTGGCGGGTGTTCGGGATTATGTCAGAGTTCGTCGAGGCGACTGAACGGCTGGCCAATATCCAGCCGGCGGTATCGATCTTCGGCAGCGCCCGCACGCCACCCGATTCGCCGTACTATCACTTGACGGAGCGGATCGCCCGCCTGCTTTCGGATGCCGGCTTTGCGGTCATTTCCGGCGGCGGCCCCGGCGTGATGGAAGCGGCCAACAAGGGCGCCTTCGAGGGCAAGAGCGTTTCCGTCGGCCTTAACATCCAGTTGCCGATGGAGCAGCAGGGCAACCACTATCAGGACATCTCGCAGACCTTCCGCCACTTCTTCGCCCGCAAGTACATGTTCGTGAA
>PMIH01000284.1 GCA_003158255.1 Rhodocyclaceae bacterium | reverse complement strand
GTCGCCGAATGGCGCGACGCCGCACGCGAAAAGGAGCTTTTCCAGGCCGAGGTTCGCTTCCTGCGCGAAGACCAGAGCGTCGTCTGGACGCGCCTGAACGCAATCGCAATGCGCGACGGCGACGTGCTGCATGGCTATGTGCAGACCGTCGAAGACATCACCGAACGGATGATGGTGGATTCTGTCCTGCGGGCTGCGGAAGAATCACTCTATGAGGAAAAGGAGCGTGCCCAGGTCACGCTCAACTCCATCGGCGACGCCGTGGTGACCACCGATCCGGCTGGCAAGGTCAACTATCTTAACGTGGTGGCCGAGAGAATGACCGGCTGGTCCAGTGACGACGCTTTGGGGCAACCACTGCCCGATGTATTCAGGATCATCGATGGCGCCACCCGCGAAGTCGCGATGAATCCAGCGCAGCGCGCCATTTCAGAAAACAGGACCGTGGGGTTGGCAGCCGATTGCCTTCTGATCCGCCGGGATGGCTTCGAGTTCGCCATTGAGGATTCCGCTGCGCCCATCCATGACCGTAACGGCCGGGTGACCGGCGCCGTGATCGTCTTTCACGATGTCAGCGAGTCGCGGGCGATGGCGGAAAAGATGGCCTATCAGGCTCAGCACGACTTTCTCACTGGTCTGGCGAATCGTTCGCTCCTGACCGAGCGGCTCTCCCAGGCCATCGCACTGGCCAAGCGGCACAAGAAACAGGTCGCGCTGCTGTTCGTGGACCTCGACGATTTCAAGAGTATCAACGATTCGATGGGCCATGCCGTGGGCGACCAGCTGCTCAAACTGGTCGCCGATCGCCTGGTGACCTGCGTACGCGGCACCGATACGGTATGCCGACAGGGCGGTGACGAATTCGTGATCCTGCTGGCCGAAATCGAGCAGGTACAAGATGCCGCCAATGTGGCCGACAAGCTGCTTGCCGCGCTCGTTGTTCCCCAGCAAGTCGGCGAACACGAGCTCAGCGTCACCTTGAGCATCGGCATCAGTGTTTATCCGGACGATAGCCACAATGTCGATACCGTGATGCAGAACGCGGACACCGCCATGTATCAGGCCAAGGAAGACGGGCGCAACAACTACAAGTTCTTCCGTCACGACATGCGCGCGCCAGGCGCCCGCCGGCTATTCGTCGAGAGCGGTTATGGTCGTGATGCGGCGTAGATCGCGCTGAGGCATAGGACGTCGTCGACCGAGGCTATGTGCGACACCGTACCGACTTGGCCACGCACTCCGAATAGGCTGAACATGGAGTTGCAGTAATCGACATGTTTTCTTCACCATGGAGAGTCCATCATGAAACAACTAGGCAAATACTTCACCGCACTATTACTCGCAATGCCGCTGGTTACCGTCGTTGGCTGCGCGTCCACCCAAAAGCAGGAGGGGACCGGCGAATACGTTGACGACAGCGTCCTGACGTCCAAGGTCAAGGCAGCGATCTTCAGCGAGTCGACTCTGAAGTCCGCTGAAATCAACGTCGAAACCTTCAAGGGCGTCGTTCAGCTGAGTGGCTTCGTCAGCTCGGAAGTGGCTGCCAACAAGGCCGTCGAAGTGGCGCGCGCAGTTCATGGCGTGAAGTCGGTCAAGAACGACATGCGCATCAAGTAGCACTTTGCTGATACTGTGCTCCTGCGGGACGTTACGTTCGGCAGGGGCGACAGTGGATTTACCCCTTCATTTTCCGGAACATCCACCGCCGGAGTCCTCCAGGTAGTTTCGCTCAAAGGAGCCAGTTGCGTTTGTATTGGCTACCGGCATGAAGCTCACGAAATTCTTGCAATGGTTGAAGGCGCTGCCGCCAGCAGGTCGACGCTCGCTGATTTCTGCCGGCGATGAAACGCCATTGCGGTCGGAGCTGCTCAGCACCGATCAGATGGAGCAGCATGGCAAGGCGCTTGCCGCTTCGCATCGCCTGGCAACCGGGCGTGCGCTGGATCGCCTTCTGCCGCGCTTATCCGAAAACGAACGCGCGCTGATCGAGGTCTGCGATCTCCTCACGGCGGAAGTCACGGCCAAGCACCGGATCACGCCGGCCGGTGAATGGCTGCTCGACAACTTTTACCTCATCGAAGAACAGATCCGCACTGCCAAGCGGCACCTGCCCAAGGGCTACAGTCGGGAACTTCCCCGTTTGGCGCACGGCCCTTCGGCCGGGCGGCCGCGCGTGTATGACATTGCACTGGAGACGATTTCCCACGGCGATGGCCGCGTGGACGCGGAAACCTTCAGTCGATTCGTCGCGGCCTACCAGACGGTTACGCCGCTGAAGCTGGGCGAGCTATGGGCCGTGCCGATCATGCTGCGCCTGGCCGTGATCGAAAACCTGCGTCGCGTCGGCATGCGGATCGCAGCCGGATGGGTCGACCGGAATCTGGCCAATTCCTGGGCGGACCAGATGACGGAAACCGCCGAGAAGGACCCCAAGAGCCTGATTCTGGTCATTGCCGATATGGCGCGTTCCGAACCGCCAATGGTCGGCGCATTCGTTGCGGAACTTGTGCGCTGTCTGCAAGGTCGTGGCCCGTCACTGGCTTTGCCGCTGACCTGGATCGAGCAGCGGCTTGCCGAGTCGGGGCTCACCATCGATCAACTGGTGCAGTCGGAGAACCAGCAGCAGGCTGCCGATCAGGTTTCCATCAGTAACAGCATCGGCAGCCTGCGGGTGCTTGGCGCGATGGACTGGCGTACCTTCGTCGAGACGCAGAGTGTCGTCGAGCGGGTCTTGCTCGAAGACCCGGACGGTACTTACGGCGAAATGGATTTCGCCACCCGCGATCGATATCGCCACGCTACGGAACGAATCGCCCGAAAGGGCCGTATGACGGAAGGCGAGGTGGCGGCGAAGGCTGTTTCGCTGGCGCACGCCGGCGAGGCCGGCCGCACTGGTCACGTCGGCTTCTACCTGCTCGACAACGGCAAGCAGGAGTTGGAGGATGCGGCGCGAGTGCGCCGGTCTGCGCTCGATGCCTTGCGGCGCGCCGCAGGCCGGCATCCATTGTTGCTGTACTTGGGGGGCATCGCGCTGATCGCGGCCACCGTCACCGGACTTCTTGCGACGCGGGCTTACGACGCCCTTGTTGCGGCGGAGGTGCCGGCAGGCGTGCCGTACTGGCTGACGATTGCGATTGGCGTCGTGCTGCTGCTGGGCGCCAGCCAACTGGCGGTGGCGCTGGTTAACTGGCTGTCGACCCTGCTGGTGACGCCGCACCCGCTGGCGAGGATGGACTTCTCCAACGGCATTCCGTCGACATCGCGCACACTGGTCGTGGTCCCGACCATGCTGACCAGCGACTCGGGCATCGAGGATTTGATCGAGGCGCTGGAGGTGCGCTTCCTCGCCAATCGCGACGAGCATCTGCACTTCGGCCTGCTGACCGATTTTCGCGACGCGTTGGAAGAATCGCTGGCCGAGGACGCGCCGCTGGTGCAATTGGCGCGGACGAGAATCGAGGAATTGAACGAAACCTACGGCCGCGACAGCTTCTTCCTGTTCCATCGCCCAAGAGTCTGGAACGCGCAGGATAGCCTCTGGATGGGCTACGAGCGCAAGCGCGGCAAGCTGGCCGCGTTGAATGCGCTGCTGCGCGGCGGCGCGGGCGAGGACTTTTCGCTGGTGGTCGGCGACACCTCGGTGCTGCCCGACGTCCGGTACGTCATCACGCTGGACACGGACACGCAACTGCCGCGCGACGCGGCCCGGCAATTCGTTGGGGCCATGGCGCACCCGCTGAATCGTCCGCACTACGACGAGGCCAAGCAACGCGTTACCGCCGGCTACGGCATCCTGCAACCGTGCGTGGCGATCAGCCTGCCGGGCACCAATCGCTCGCGCTATGCGCACCTGTACGGTGGCGAGCCGGGCATCGATCCCTATACGCGCGCCGTCTCCGACGCTTACCAGGATGTGTTCGGCGAAGGCTCGTTCATCGGCAAGGGCATCTACGATGTCGATGCCTTCGAGCAGTCGCTGGGCGGGCGCTTTCCGGAGAACCGCATCCTCAGCCACGACTTGCTGGAAGGCTGCTACGCGCGCTCGGGGCTGCTGAGCGACGTGCAGTTGTACGAGGACTATCCCGCCCGCTACAGCGCCGACATCGCCCGTCGCTATCGCTGGATGCGCGGCGACTGGCAACTGGCCGGCTGGTTGTTCGGGCGCGTGCCGTCTCCGTGCGCCGAGAGGCGTACCGCGACGACTGACTCTCAGAACCGCAATCCGCTCTCGGCATTGTCGCAATGGAAGTTGATCGACAACCTGCGGCGCAGTCTGGTGCCGCTCGCGCTGACACTGCTGTTGTTGTTCGGCTGGACCTTCTTCGCGCCGGAGTTGGCGTGGACGCTGTCCGTCATCGGCATCCTGTTGCTGCCGCCTCTGCTGGTCTCGCTTCTGGACCTGTTCCGCAAGCCGGGCGAAATGCTGTTCCGCCAGCACCTCGCCAGCGTCGCCAACGCGGCCAGTCGCCGCTTCATGCAGGTGGCGTTCGAGCTTGCCTGCATGCCGTACGAGGCGTCGGTCAGCCTCGATGCCGTCACGCGCACGACCTGGCGGATGCTGGTGTCGCACCGTCGCCTGCTTGAATGGAATCCGTCGAATCTTGCCGATGGTGAATCGGCCGTCAAGAGCGACAGCGAGTTCACCGCCAGTTGGCGCGCCATGTGGGTCGGACCGGCCGTCGCCGCCGTGGTGGCTTTCGAGCTGGCGACGTGGTCGCCGGCGATGCTGCTGGTGGCCGGGCCGATCCTGCTGCTGTGGTTCATCTCGCCGGTCGTCGCGTGGTGGATCAGCATTCCGCTGGCGCGCCGCCAGGCCGCGCTGACGTCGGCGCAGACCATGTTCCTGCGCGAACTGTCGCGTCGCACCTGGGCGTTCTTCGATCACTTCGTCGGCGCGGAAGACCACTGGCTGCCACCGGACAACTATCAGGAATATCGGATGGCCGCGGTCGCGCATCGCACTTCGCCCACGAACATTGGTCTCGCCTTGTTGGCGAACCTGTCTGCGTACGATTTCGGTTACCTGCCGGCCGGACGACTGCTCGAACGCACGACAAACACGCTGCGGACCATGGCCGGACTGGAGCGCTATCGCGGCCATTTCTTTAATTGGTATGACACGCAGACGCTGCAACCGCTGCCGCCGCGCTACGTCTCGACGGTGGATAGCGGCAACCTGGCCGGGCATCTGCTCACCCTGCGCGCCGGCCTGCTGGCGCTGGGCGACGATCCGATCGTCGGCATGCGCCTGTTGGACGGGCTGCGCGATACCTTGCGTCTGCTCGCGGATGCGGTCAACGCAACGACGACACCCGGCGCGGGGGCAATCGTCGCATTCAGGAAAGAATTGGACTTGGCGTTCGGCGTCGCTCCGATCACGGTCTCTGAGTTTCGGGCACCATTGACTCGATTGGCTGCGCGCGCCACCGAAATTCTCGGCCAGATTGCCAGTACTCTCGAACCCCGGAACGACATCGAACATGCGAGCGAAGCTGAAGGGGCGGACGCAAAGGCCTGGGCTCAGGCACTGCTCCGCCAATGCAGCGAGCCGCTGGACGACCTGAACGACCTCGGTGCCGGTACCGGTACCGCCGTCGGTCCGATTCCAACTCTGCGCGAACTGGCCACGGCCGGTTTCGTTCGTGCCGGCGATCGACTGGCGAACATCGAGAGTCTGGCGCAGCAATGCTTCGAACTCGCCCGCGTCGAGTACGACTTCCTGTACGACAAGGCGCGGCATCTGCTGGCCATTGGCTACAACGTCGACGAACGTCGGGTCGATGCGAGCTACTACGACCTGCTGGCTTCCGAAGCGCGACTGTGCAGTTTCATAGGCATTGCCCAGGGACAGTTGCCGCAGGAAAGCTGGTTCGCACTCGGCCGCCTGCTCACCAGCACGGGCGGCGAACCGGTGCTGCTGTCGTGGAGCGGCTCGATGTTCGAGTACCTGATGCCGATGCTGGTCATGCCCACTTACGACAACACGCTGCTCGACCAGACCTGCAAAGCGGCAGTGGCGCGGCAGATCGAGTATGGCGGCCAGCGCGGCGTGCCCTGGGGCATGTCGGAGTCCGGCTACAACACGGTCGACGTGCATCTCAACTACCAGTACCGCGCCTTCGGCGTGCCGGGCCTCGGTCTCAAGCGCGGCCTGGCCGACGACCTGGTGATCGCTCCGTATGCCTCGGCGCTGGCGCTGATGGTGGCGCCCGAAGCGGCATGCGTGAACCTGCAACGCCTCGCTAGCGACGGTTTCATCGGCCGCTTTGGTTTCTTCGAGGCCATCGACTACACGCCGGCGCGGCAGCGACGCGGGCAGAACCACGCCGTGGTGCGAGCGTTCATGGCCCACCATCAGGGCATGAGCCTGCTGGCGCTGGCCTACCTGCTGCTGGGCCGTCCGATGCAGCGGCGCTTTGAATCGGACCGGCTGTTCCAGGCGGTTATGCTCCTGCTTCAGGAGCGCATTCCCAAGGCGGCGGCGCTGTATTCGCGCACGGCAAGTCTTTCCGAGGTGCGGGCGAGTTCGGCCCTGGAAGAGACCCCCATCCGCGTATTGGCCAGCCCCGATACATCGACGCCGGAAGTGCAGTTGTTGTCGAACGGCCGCTATCACGTGATGGTCAGCAACGCCGGCGGCGGCTACAGCCGCTGGAAGGACCTGGCGGTGACGCGCTGGCGCGAAGACGGCACCTGCGACGACTGGGGCACGTTCTGCTATATCCGCGAGGTCACGCGCGGCGCGAGCGGGGCCTTCTGGTCGACTGCCTATCAACCGACCCTCAATCGGCCCGAGAGTTACGAAGCGATCTTCTCGGAAGGGCGCGCGGAATTCCGCCGCCGCGATGCCATCGACGGCGGCGCCATCGAGACCCATACCGAGATCGTCGTTTCGCCCGAGGACGATATCGAACTGCGCCGGCTTCACATCACCAACCGATCGCGGCAACACCGCCAGGTCGAGGTCACCAGCTACGCCGAAGTGGTGATCGCGCCGCCGGCCTCGGAAGTGCTGCATCCGGCGTTCAGCAACCTGTTCGTGCAGACGGAGATCATGCGCGAGCGCCGCGCGATCCTGTGCACGCGGCGGCCGCGCTCGGTCGGCGAACGGGCGCCGTGGATGTTTCATCTGGTAGTGGCGCATCACCCGGATGTCGGCGCTGTTTCTTACGAGACCGACAGACTCAAGTTCATCGGCCGCGGCAGAAACACGGCGGCGCCGCTGGCGATGATCGATGCCACTGCGCTCTCCGGTTCCGATGGTTCGGTGCTGGATCCGGTTGCCGCCATCCGCCATTCACTGTCGTTGGCGCCGGAACAGTCGGTCGTCATCGACATGGTGACGGGCATCGCCGAGACGCGTGACCTCGCCTTGAGCCTGGTCGACAAGTATCAGGATCGGCACCTCTCCGACCGCGTCTTCGACCTGAGCTGGACGCACAGCCAGGTGGTGCTGCGGCAGCTCAACGCCACCGAGGCCGACGCGCAACTCTATGCACGAATGGCCGGGTCCATTCTCTACGCCAACGCGCGGCTGCGCGCCGATGCGGCGGTGCTGATCAAGAATCGCCGGGGTCAGCCGGGGTTGTGGGGCTACGCCATTTCCGGCGACTTGCCCATTGTGCTGCTCCAGATCGGCGATTCGACCAACATCGACCTGGTGCGCCAGCTCGTGCAGGCCCACGCCTACTGGCGCCTGAAGGGGCTGGCCGTCGACTTGGTGATCTGGAACGAGGAACACGCCGGTTATCGGCAGCGCTTGCAGGACCAGATCATCGGCCTGATCGCCTCGGGCATCGAGGCAAGCGTGATCGACCGGCCCGGCGGCATCTTCGTGCGTCTGGGGGAACAGATTCCCGGCGAGGATCGCGTGCTGCTTCAGGCGGTGGCGCGCGCAATTATCACGGACGACCGCGGTACGCTGGCCGAGCAACTCGAACGCCGGGTCGTGGCCGAAGAACCGCGCGTGCCGCGCTTCAAGGCGAGCCGGCCGCATCGTCCCGACGTTGCTCCCACGAACCCGTCGGGCCGCAACCTGATACTCGCCAACGGCCTCGGCGGCTTCACGCCGGACGGCCGCGAATACGTCGTTACCCTTGCAGCCGGGCAAGCAACGCCGGCGCCATGGGCTAACGTGCTGGCGAATCCGCAGTTCGGCGCCGTCGTTTCCGAAAGCGGCACCGGCTACACCTGGAGTGAGAACGCCCACGAATTCCGCCTGACGCCCTGGCACAACGACCCGGTGAGTGATGCGAGCGGCGAGGCCATCTACCTGCGCGATGAAGAGACTGGCTACGTCTGGTCGCCGACGCCCTTGCCCGCGCCCTCGGCGATGCCCTACGTCACGCGCCACGGCTTCGGCTACACTGTTTTCGAAACCCGGTCGGTTGGCATCGTTTCCGAACTGTGGGTCTATGTCGCCATGGACGCCGCCATCAAGTTCTCTGTGCTGAAGCTGCGCAACGAGTCGGGGCGGGCGCGCAAGCTTTCCGCAACCGGTTACGTCGAATGGGTGCTGGGCGATCTGCGCGAGAAGTCGGCCATGCACGTGAGCAGCGAGATCCATGCGCAGAGCGGCGCGCTGTTTGCGCGCAATCCGTACAACACCGAGTTCGCCGAACGGGTCGCCTTCTTCGATACCGACGAACCGGCGCGCAGCGTGAGCGGCGACCGCCGCGAATTCCTTGGTCGCAACGGCACGCTGGCGAATCCGGCGGCGATGCGGCGCGCGCGCCTTTCCGGCAAGGTCGGCGCCGGGCTGGACCCCTGCGCCGCGATTCAGGTGAACTTCGAATTGGCCGACGGGCAGGCGCGCGACGTCGTCTTCCGTATGGGCGTCGGCCGCGATGTCGACGAAGCGGCGCGCATCGTGCAGCGCTTCCGTGGCCCCATCGCCGCGCGCGGCGCACTCGAAGCCGTGTGGCAGCACTGGAACCACACGCTCGGCGCGGTGCAGGTGGAAACGCCCGATCAGTCGGTGAATGTCTTGTCCAATGGTTGGCTGATGTACCAGACACTCGCCTGTCGCGTCTGGGCGCGCAGCGGCTACTACCAGTCCGGCGGCGCCTTCGGCTTCCGCGACCAGTTGCAGGATGTCATGGCCCTGATCCACACCCGGCCGGTGCTGGTGCGCGAACATCTTCTGCTCAGCGCGAGCCGTCAGTTCGTCGAGGGCGACGTGCAGCACTGGTGGCATCCGCCGGCCGG
>PMIH01000054.1 GCA_003158255.1 Rhodocyclaceae bacterium | reverse complement strand
ACCAGCGGCGTATCGACGCGCGTCAGCGAAACCGGGATCAGGTCGCCTTCGCGCGCGAAAGCCATGTAGGCGTGCGCCATCTGCATCAACGTGACGGAAACGCCGTGACCGTAGGACATGGTCGCCTGCTCGATCGGTCGCCAAGTCTTGGCCGGCCGCAGGCGCCCACCGACTTCGCCGGGGAAACCCAGCTTCAGCGGTGCGCCGAACCCCAGGCTATTGAACATGCGCCACATCTCCTCCGGCTGGAACGTCAGGGCCACCTTGGCGGCACCGACGTTGGAGGACTTCTGGATCACCTCGGCCAGTGTCAGCAGGCCGTGCACGTGGGCATCGTGAATGGTGGCGGTGCCGATGGTCAGCTTGCCGGGCGAGGTCTGAATGGGCGTATCGAAGCGATACTTGCCCGACTCCAGCGCCAGCGCTGCCGTAAACGGTTTGAAGGTCGAGCCCGGCTCGAAAGTGTCGGTAAACGCCCGGTTGCGCAATTGAGCGCCGACGAGACGAACGCGGTTGTTCGGGTTGTAGGTCGGGGCGTTGGCCAGTGCCAGCACTTCGCCCGTCTTGACGTCCAGCACGACGATGCCGCCGGCCTTGGCCTTGTTTTCGATCATGGCCTTGCGGAGCTGGCTGTAAGCGAGGTACTGGATCTTGGCATCGAGCGCGAGGGTGACGTCCTTGCCTTCCTGCGGCGCGCGGATCGACTCGACGTCCTCGACGATGTGGCCACGCCGGTCCTTGATTACGCGCCGGCTGCCCGGCTTGCCGGTGAGCAGGTCGTTCATCGCCAGCTCGACACCTTCCTGGCCTTCGTCGGCAACGCCAGTAAAGCCAAGCATGTGCGCCATGACGTCGCCCGATGGATAGTAGCGGCGGTACTCGTTCTGATCGTGAATGCCGGGCAGGTGCAGCGCTGCCACCTTTTCGGCAACGTCCGGTGGAATTTGCCGCTTGACGAAGACGAAGTCCTTGTCTGCGGCAAGCTTGCGGTTGAGTTCGCGCACATCCATCTCCAGCAGCGCCGCGAGCTGCCGCGACTGGGCCGGCGACAACTGAGCATCTTCCGGGATCGCCCAGACTGCCTTTACCGGCGTCGATACTGCCAGCACGTCGCCGTGGCGGTCGAGAATGCGCCCGCGCGTGGCGGATATTTCGATCACGCGCTCGTAACGCGATTCGCCTTTCTTTTGCAGAAAGTCGTTCTNNGAAAGCCGCTGGGCAAGGATGGGGCTGCGGGCGAACTTCATTTCGCGGCTACCTCGAGCGACAGGATTTGCGCCGGCGGCGGCGTTCGCATGCCCAGCTTTTCGCGCGCGATCTGCTCGATGCGGGCGTGGTTGGCCCAGGTACTCTGTTCGAGTTGCAACTGTCCCCATTCGACATCGAGCTCGCGCATCTGGTTCTGTTCGCGCTCCAATTCGGTGAACAGTTTGCGCGCCCGATGGTTCGCTGACACCGTGCCCAGCGCGCAGGTCACGGCAATGAGCAACAGAATGAGATTAACGCGAAGCATTTTGTGAACGACGCTCTGCGATTCGCATCACGGCGCTGCGGGCACGAGGGTTGGCCGCCACTTCCGTCTCGCTGGCATAGACCGGCTTGCCGATCAGGCGCAACCTGGGTTCCGGCAGTTCGGCGGCACGCACCGGCAACCGGCTCGGCAGCTTGGGCGGTTGGCTTTCATCGCGCAGATAGCGCTTGACGATACGATCCTCCAGAGAGTGGAAACTGATTACCACCATTCGTCCCCCGGGTGCCAGTCGCGCCGCGCATTGCGGCAGGACTAGCGACAGCTCCTCAAGCTCCCGATTGACGTGAATCCGTAAAGCTTGAAAGCTGCGCGTCGCCGGGTGCTGGCCCGGTTCGCGCGTGCGGACGGCCTTTTCCAGGAGCGCGGTAAGTTGTCCTGTGCTTGAAATACTGTGTTGGCCCCGAGCAGCAACAACCGCCTTTGCAATCGCATGAGCAAACCGTTCTTCGCCATAGTCCCTGATCACCCTTTCGATTTCATGTTGTTCAGCCCGAGCCAGGAATTCGGCCGCGGTCTCCCCATCAGTCGTGTCCATGCGCATGTCGAGCGGCGCATCGAAACGAAAACTCATTCCTCGCTCAGGCGTGTCCAGTTGCGGCGACGACACCCCGATGTCCAGCAGTACGCCATCGACCTGTCCTATGCCCAAACCATCGAGCACTTCACCCAACCTGCGGAACGCCGCGTGCACCAGCGTGAAGCGTGCATCGGCAATCGCCTGTCCCGCCGCTACCGCCGCCGGATCCCTATCCAGCGCGATCAGCCTTCCCGTTGCCCCGAGCCGTGCCAGGATCTCCCGACTGTGGCCGCCGCGACCGAAGGTGGCGTCGACGTAGGTGCCCTCGGGCCGAATCCCCAGCGCCTCGATCGCTTCCCTCAGCAATACGCTGACGTGTGAGCTAGCGCTCACAGCGCCAGGTTTTCCATGCCCGGCGGCAACAACTTGTCGCCCAGAGCAAAGATTTCTTCCTGCTGTTGTTTCCAGCCGGCGTCCGACCAGAGTTCGAAATGGCTGCCTTGACCCACCAGCCAGATGTCCTTCTCCAAACCGGCGTACTGGCGCAGCTCGGGCGCCACCAGCACGCGGCCAGCGGAGTCCATTTCCAGATCGACGGCAAAGCCGACCAGCAGCCGCCGCAACTTGGCGGACTGGGCTTCGAGGCTGGGTGCGGCAAGGATGCGGGCGCGAATGGGCTCCCAGTCGGGAGCCGGATAGAGCAGCAGGCA
>PMIH01000267.1:24669-35863 GCA_003158255.1 Rhodocyclaceae bacterium | reverse complement strand
CTGTTCATGTACGCGTTGAAGTTGTGGACGCTGCGACTCGAACACCAGGCCTCGACGGCGGGCGAAGCCAACGGCCTGAGCACCGGCTTGTTGCTCGCCACCTTTATCGACGTCGCCATGGATGGTTTCATCATCGGCGCCGGCTTTGCCGCTGGTGGCGAAACCGGAACGATCCTGGCGCTCGGCTTGTCGGTCGAACTGCTATTCCTGGGGCTGGCGCTGGCCTCCGAAGCCACCGCCGGCTGGCGGATCGTCGCGATTTCCGGCGCCTTGGGCGGCACCGTGCTGGTGTTCTCGCTGATCGGTAATACGCTGCTGTCGGGTGCTTCGCACACGGTCATCGGCGGCGCACTGGCTTTCAGCGCGGCGGCATTGCTTTATCTGGTCACCGAGGAATTGCTGATGGAAGCGCACACGGTCGAGGAGAAGCCCGTGTCGACGCTGGTGCTTTTCTCGGGATTTCTGGTTTTCTGGAGCATTCAGCTGTTCGGATGATGGCCGGCAATCAGGATGCCGTGACCACGATTTAATCCCGAAGGCATGACGAAACATCTGCTGGCTTTCATTGTCGTTTTGACCTCGATGTCGGCGTGGGCGCAGACCCGGCCCATTGAGGTCCATGACCGACTCGCCGCCGAAAGCGTGGGCGCCAAGCGAGTCGCGCTGACGCTCGATGCGTGTTCGGGAAGATTCGACGACGACCTTATCGAGTTCCTGATCCACGACCACATTCCTGCGACCATCTTCGCCACCAAGAAGTGGATCGAGCGCAATCCGGTCGGCGTGGCGGTGATCAAGGCGCATCTCGACCTGTTCGATGTCGAAGATCACGGCGAGAACCACATCCCCGCGGTCATCGGCGCCGGCCGCAAGGTCTATGGAATTCCCGGCGAGCCGGATGTCATCCATCTCCGCCGCGAAGTGACGGAAGGGGCGCGGGCGATTTCGGCGACGTTCGGCGTCGCGCCCCACTGGTATCGTGGCGCAACCGCCGAGTACGATGCTCAGGCAATCGACGAGATCGGCAAGCTCGGCTACAAGGTCGCCGGCTTCTCACTCAACGCCGATGAAGGCGCGACGCTACCCAGACTGGCCATCGAGGAAAAACTGAGCCACATTCGAGCAGGTGACGTGATCATCGCCCACATGAACAAACCGGCCTCGGATTCGGCCGAAGGCCTTTCCGTGGCGCTGCTCCACTTGGTTACCAAGGGCTTCGTCTTCGTCCGGCTCGATCAGGTTGACCTTCAGGAAGTACCGGCCACGCGGCTTCCTTAGCCACGACCTCAATCGTGCAGTTCGATCGGATTCAAACTGCTGAAATGATCGGTCCAGAGCGGAACACCCGGTAGATTGGGATCTTCCTCGCGAATCAGGACACCGTTGTCGTCGAAGTACTTTCGATTCACCGAAGGATAGCGCCGCAGGTATTCGCTATCGTTGGTGATGATGAAGTACTGGTTGTGGAGAATGCTCCGATCCCGATCATCAGGCAGGAACTTGTTGCGGAAGCCCATGCCCAGCGCCTCCGCCTGCTTTCGCACCACCGGATAGAGATTCAGGTAACTGTTGGTGATGTGAACCGCGATGAAACCATCGGGCTTCAGGTGACGCCGATAGACCTGGAAGGCTTCGCGGGTCAGGAGGTGGATCGGCACCGAATCGCCGGTGAAGGCGTCGAGTACGATGACGTCGTAGCGGACATCGTCGGGCAACTGCTCCAGCTTCAGGCGGGCATCGCCGATGATGGTCTGTTTGGTTCGCGCCCGGCAGTTGGGAACATTGTCGAACCATCGGTTGGCGATCCGCACCGCTTCTGGATTGATCTCGTAGAAGTCGTATTCGTCGGCTTCGCGGGCATAGGTGGCCAGCGTGCCGGCCCCCAACCCGATGATGGCGACACGCATGCTCGGCTGGCGCGCCTGTGCGTACAGGAGCGTCTCGCCGACGCCGCTGCCTTCCGAGTAGTAGGAAATCGGCAGCCGGCGCTTGGCGGGATCGAGGTACTGGATTCCGTGCATGACATGGCCGCTGTAGAAGACGCGGTAGCTCTCCGACGGGGTCTGGTGATAGCGCCGCTCCTTGACCGAGACGGTGCCGTAGAAATTGCGCGACTGATGCAGGCGGATGTCGGTGTATTCGGTGCTCAGATCGACGCGCCAATGCAGCGGGTCTTCCCAGAACAGCACGAGGCCGCCCAGCGCCAGACACGCCACCGCGGCCGCGACATTCGCGCGGGGACCCGCCTTCCCCCACGTGGAGGCCAGGATGAAACACGCCAGGCCGATGGCCGCGACCAGGAACAGCGGCCATTCGTAGTAGTTGGCGAAGAAGTTGGTGGCGATCAGCGCCACGAACAGCCCGCCGCATGCGCCGCCGAACGACATCCAGAGGTAGAACTCGGTAAGGTAGCGCGGATTGGTCGGCCGTTGCCGGTACAACTCGCCGTGGCTCATCAGGCAGACAATGAACATCGCGGTCAGGTAAATCCAGCGCACTTCCGAAACGCCATAGTCCCATTCCAGCCCGAACCAGCCGGGAATTTCGTCGCGCCCGCCGAGAAACAGGACGGCGAGCAGGCCGAGCGACGCCATCCATCCGCGCCGGTACCAGCGCGGATGATCGAAGCAGATGATGAACGTCAGCAGGTACAGGGCGAGCGTGGCGATCCACAACCTCGGCTCCGGCGCGATGTCGTGGCTGACATGGTCCGTGGTGGCGATGAAGGCCAGCGAAGCCAGCGCCGGCAGGGCGATCCAGAGGATACGCCGGGCCAGTGTCGGCTGCGCCAGCACGTCGGTCATTTCGGCGTCGGTCGCGCCTATGCCGGCCGTTGCTGACTTGACGGCGGGTGCCCGGCCCATGCGCAGGACATGCAGCGTCACCGCCGCGCAGAGCAGCGCGAAGAGCCAGAAGCCCCAGGTCCAGAAGTAGCCCAGTTGCGGCAACTCGAACAGCGGCTCGAAGACATAGGGGAAAGAAAGCAGGGCCAGGAAGGAACCCAGGTTCGACAACGCGTACAGCCGGAACACCGAACCCCCAGCGCCGGATCGGGAAAACCAGTACTGGATCAGCGGCCCGGTCGTGGCCAGGCAGAAATACGGCAGCCCGACACTCAGCCCCAGGAGCAGCAGGATCTGGCCAATCGGGTCCTCGTCGCCCGTGGGCTTGAGCGAGGCATCGGGAATGACGAACACGGCCAGCGTTGCCGCCGCCAGCAGCAGCGTGACATGTACGGCCACCTGCACGCGCGGCGAGCCGTGTCGGGTCAGCAGGTGCGCATAGACATAGCCGCCGAACAGGACTGACTGAAAGAACAGCATGGCGGTGGTCCAGACCGTCGGACTGCCGCCGAACCAGGGCAGGATGAACTTGCTGATCAGCGGCTGCACCTGAAACAGCAGATACGCGCTCAGGAAAACCGTCAGCGCGAACAGCGCCACCCCTTTGTTATCCAGCCGTCCGGTTCCCATGACGTCTCTCAGGTTATTGCATCGGGTCGCAGTCTAATCGAAGGCAGGCCAATCGCGGCATGTGATCTTCGTGGCGGTTGACGTGTAGTATTTCGTCATCTTCGTTTCTGCCCCGTGCGGGTGAGACCATGACAGACCTCTCCAGGCTCCCATCCGTCGACCGCCTGCTCGCGCATCCCACGGTCGTCGCCCTCGTCGAACTTCACGGCCGCGCCGTCGCCACACGCCTCGTGCGCGAAACGCTCGCCGAATTTCGCGCGGCGGCGCGCGAAGGAACCCCGATCCCCGATGAGGCGACGCTGATCGCAAAAGTCAGTCGTCGTGGTACGCCGCTAACGCAGCCGAAATTGCGCGCGGTATTCAATCTCACCGGCACCGTGTTGCACACGAACCTCGGTCGGGCGGTGCTGCCCGAAGAAGCCGTCGAAGCCATCGCCTCCGCCGCGCGCAATCCCTGCGCGCTCGAGTACGACCTCGAATCCGGCGGACGCGGAGACCGCGACGACATCGTCAGCGACCTGCTGCGCGAACTGACCGGTGCCGAAGCCGCCACGGTGGTGAACAACAACGCCGCTGCCGTGTTCCTGCTGCTCAACACGCTGGCTCAGAAGAAGGAAGTGATCGTCTCGCGCGGCGAACTGATCGAGATCGGCGGCGCTTTTCGTGTGCCGGACATCATGAAGCGCGCCGGCGCGAAGCTGATCGAAGTCGGCACCACGAACCGCACGCACCTCAAGGACTTCGCCGAAGCCATCACGTCGCGCACGGCGATGCTGATGAAGGTACACGCCAGCAACTACGCCATCCACGGCTTCACCCACGCCGTGCCCGAATCGGAACTGGCGGCGCTCGCTCACGAACACAACCTCCCTTTCGTCGTCGACCTCGGGTCTGGCACGCTGACCGACCTCGATCGATGGGGATTGCCGCACGAACCGACGCCGCAGGAGACCATCGGCGCCGGGGCCGATCTCGTCACGTTCTCCGGCGACAAGCTGCTCGGTGGCCCGCAGGCCGGCATTATTGTCGGGCGCAAGGACTTGATCGCCAAGCTCAAGAAGAACCCGCTCAAGCGCTGCCTGCGCGTCGGCAAGATCACGCTGGCCGCGCTCGAGGCCGTGCTGCACCTCTACCGCGATCCCGATCGACTCGACCAGCGACTCACCGCGCTGCGGCAACTCACGCGCCCGGAGCCGGAGATTCGCACCGCTGCCGAACGGCTGCTGCCGGTGCTGCAAACCGCGCTGGCGACGCTACCGATCACGGCGGAAATCGTCGCGTTGAAATCGCAGATCGGCTCGGGTTCGTTGCCGGTGGACCGCCTGCCCTCGGCAGGTTTTGCCATCCGCCCGCAAGGCAGGAAGAGCGGTTTGCTGAAACGCATCGAGGCATCGCTACGCGCCCTGCCCCGTCCGGTCATCGGCCACATCGAAGACGGCGCGCTGCTGCTCGACTTGCGCTGTCTAGAAGCGAACGAAGAACACGAATTCGCTGCCCAGCTTTCCGCCCTGAGCGGACTGGGTACGTAGCAGCGCGGCACCTTCATGACTCTGGGGCCGCATCCTAAGTCGCAGCGGCTTCCGCTCTGCGGCAGTTGTTGAATCGGGAGATGACATGAGACTGAAACACCTCTTGGCACTGGCGGCCGCACCACCGCTCCTTTGTTTCCTTCCACTCACTGCCACATCGGCCGCCGAACCGAATGCCGCCATGCTGCGGTCAGTCAAAACGCAAGCATTGCCGGTCGCCTCGGACCAGCGGCTGGCCGAAGTACTGAAGCACCACCAGGGCAAACCCGTGCTGGTGAATTTCTGGGCCACGTGGTGCCCACCCTGCCGTGAGGAAATGCCTTCGCTCGTACGGCTCGCGGCGCGCTGGAAAGCGAAGGGACTGGTGGTCACCACCGTCGCGGTCGCGGACAACGACAAGGCGGTCGAGGATTTTCTTTGGGAAGTCCTGCCTGACCGGCAAGTGCTACCAGTACTACACGACCGCGAGCAAGTCATCAGCCGCGCCTGGGGCGCTCGTGTGTTGCCCACTACCATTTTCCTCGACCGCCGCCATCGCATCGTCCTGCGAGGCCAGGGCGCCATCGATTGGGATGCACCCGCCATCGAAGGACAACTAAAGCCGTACGTCAACTAGTTCAGGAGAGAGCCATGGATCGTCGCACTTTCATCAAGACCGCTACCCTTTCCGCCGCCGCGTTCTCGATACCGCGTGCGACCTTCGCGGCCGAGGGCGCCTTCAACCCGTCGCCGGCCAATGGCTGGCGTGTATTCGAAGTCACCAGCCGACTCGAACCTTCGGCCGCCAACGGCGCGCCGAAGGTCTGGCTGCCCATGCCCTCGGTCGAGGATGCCGCCTGGATCAAGCCGATGGGCAACCTCTGGCAGGGCAACGCCGCAGTCGTGCGACAACTGCATGACCCAGCCTACGGTGCGCAGATGCTCGCCGCCGAGTGGGAGGCAGGAGAACCCGCCCCGGTACTGGAAGTCGTCAGCCGCTTCGCCACGCGTGACCGAGCCATCGATCTCACGCAACCGGGCAAGGTGACACCGCTCGACAAGGCCACGCATCGCCTGTACACGAAAGCCACCGCCTTGCTGCCGACCGACGGCATCGTCAGGAAGACTTCGCTCGACATCACCAAGGGGGCGAAGTCCGACATGGACAAGGCGCGCGCCATCTACGAGTGGATCGTGGACAACACGCAACGCAATCTCAAGACCCGCGGCTGCGGCATCGGCGACATCCGCGCCATGCTGGAGACCGGCAACCTGACCGGCAAGTGTGCCGACCTCAACGCGCTCTACGTCGGCCTTGCCCGCGCCGCCAGCCTGCCGGCGCGCGACGTCTACGGCGTACGCGTCGCAGATTCGAAGTTCGGCTACAAGAGTCTGGGCAAGAGCGGCGATATCACCAAGGCGCAGCACTGCCGCGCCGAAGTCTGGCTGGCCGGCTTCGGCTGGGTGCCCGTCGATCCCGCCGACGTGCGCAAGGTGGTGTTGGAGGAGAAACCGGGGCTGACTCTACAGGACGACGTGGTGGTCGCCGCGCGGCAGAAGCTGTTCGGCGCCTGGGAGATGAACTGGCTGGCCTACAACACCGCCCACGACGTCAAGCTGCCTGGTTCCAGTGGCGAGCCGGTGCCGTTCCTCATGTACCCTCAGGGCGAAAACGCAACGGGCCGACTCGACAGCCTGGACGCCTCCACGTTCGTGTACAAACTGACTTCGAAGGAGATCACCGCCTGATGCTGATTGGTACAGCTGGCCACATTGACCACGGCAAGACCACGCTGGTGAAGGCGCTCACCGGCGTGGATGCCGATCGCCTGCCCGAGGAGAAGGCACGCGGTATCACGCTCGACCTCGGCTACGCCTATACCCAGTTGCCTGACGGTTCAATGCTCGGCTTCATCGATGTGCCGGGCCACGAGAAGTTGATCCACAACATGCTGGCCGGCGCGACCGGCATCGATTTCGTGCTGCTGGTCGTCGCCGCCGACGACGGGCCGATGCCGCAAACGCGTGAGCATCTGGAACTGATCGATCTGCTCGGCCTGACGAAGGGCGCGGTGGCGTTGACCAAGTGCGACATGGTCGATGCGGCGCGTGTCGACGCCGCCAAACGCGAAATCGCGGAACTGCTGGACGGCACGGCGCTGGCGGGCAGCCCGGTCTTTCCGTTGTCGGCGATCAGCGGCGATGGTGTGCCGCCCTTGCGCGCGCATCTCGAAGCCACCGCGAGAGGTCATCGCGCCCGCTCCGCGACCGGACACTTTCGGCTGGCCATCGACCGCGCCTTCACGCTCTCCGGCGTCGGCACCGTGGTCACGGGCACGGTGCATGCGGGCAAAATCAGCCGTGGTGATGCGGTTCTCATCTCGCCGCCCGGTTTCAAAGCGCGCGTGCGCAGCCTGCACGTGCAGGACCGGCCGGCGGAAAGCGGCCAGGCCGGCGACCGCTGCGCGCTGGCGCTGACGGGCGACTTCGAGAAGCAGGACATTGCGCGCGGCATGTGGGTGGTGGCACCCGAACTGCATCGACCGCTCATTCGTTTTCAAGCGGAGATTCGCGTGCCCGCCAACCAACCGGAGCTGGAGCACTGGCACGCCGTGCATGTGAACCTCGCCGCATCGGACGTCACCGGGCGCGTCGCCCTGCTCGACTGCGAGAAGGTCCGCGCTGGCAGCGCAGCGATGGCGGAGATCATCCTCGACCGCGAGATACTCGCTGTGCGCGGCGACCGCTTCATCCTGCGCGATGCAGGCGCGATGCGCACCGTCGCCGGTGGCCGCGTGCTCGACTGCTTCCCGCCGACGCGCCATAAGCGCACGCCCGAACGCCTCGCCTTGCTCGCCGCCATGCGTGACGACGATCCGGCAACGACGCTGGCGATGACGGCAGCGCGTTCTCCAGCGGGTGTCGACCTTGTGCGCTTCGCCGCCAACTGGAACCTCGACGACGAAACTGCCGACGCGCTCTGGCAGCGCGCGAAGCTGCGCGTCATCGACGGCATCGGCTTTCCCGAATCGAATTGGGCGGCTCTGCGTACCCGCCTGCTCGATGCGCTGGCACGCGAGCACGCACACGCGCCCGACCTCGCCGGCGTGGAACGCGAACGTCTGCGCCGCATGACGCTCGCAACGTTGCCGCGCGCCGCCTTCGACGTGCTGGTGGATGAACTGCTGGCGGCCGGCGTAGTCGCACAGACACGTGCCTGGCTGCATCTGCCGTCGCACCGCGCCAGCGTCTCCGCCGCCGACCGCGACCTGTTCAGTGTGTTAAAGCGATTGCTTGACGCCGAGCCCTACAACCCGCCGCGCGTGCGCGACGTGTTCAAGGCGAGCGGCACGCCCGAAGAGAATGTGCGGCAACTGTTCAAACGCATCGCCCGCGCCGGCGATCTGTTCCTGGTCGCCCACGACCATTACTTCACCACCGCCGCCGTGGCCGAACTGGCGGCCATCGTCGCCGAACTCAGCAATGCGCACGGCGCCGCGCGCGCTGCCGATTTCCGCGACTGCATCGGCGGCGGCCGCAAGGTGGCGATCCACATCCTCGAATTCTTCGACCGCATCGGCTACACTCGCCGCGTGCGTGATGACCACGTACTGCGCAACCGCGACACCTCGCAGGAGTGGCTACCTAGATGACGTTCGACAACGGAAGAGAACGTTCCCCGGTGGGACGGCCGGTCTTCAAAACCGGCAGGGGTCGCCATGCGGTCCCTGGTAGGTTCGACTCCTGCTCTCCTCCGCCAACTTCCAATCATGCGTGAAATCTTCCACGGCGCAATTCCCCACGGCCTCCTCTACGACGCCGAACATGACATGTGGGTGCGCCGCGAAGGCGACGCGGTGGTGATGGGCGCAACCAGTTTTGGCATTCACATGGCCGGCGCGATCATCGCCTTTACCGCTAAACCGAAGGGCGCGGAAATCGCGCGCGGGCGCGGGCTCGGCACCATCGAATGCTCGAAGACGGTCCTGGCGGTGCACGCGCCCGTCAGCTTGGTTCTAACCGAAGGCAACGACGATCTGGAGCAGCGTCCGTTTCTTCTCAACCTTGATCCCTACGCCACCTGGATGGCACGCGGCAAACCAACGGACTGGATCGCGGACAGTGCGCTGCTCGTCGACGCCGCCGCCTATCGCGCCCACATCCTGCGCATCGAACCCGAGGCGCTATTCGAATGAAAGAGAAGCTCGCTATCGTGCTTTGGGGCGCGACCATCGACCGCCCGCAGATCTGCGCCACGCCCTTCGTGCATGCCGCGGCCGCCGCGTCGTTCGATGCCGAAGTGGAAATCCATTTCTCCGGCCCGACCGTGCGCCTGCTCGTCGCTGGCGTCGCCGAGAACCTGCGCCCGTGGCCGGGGATCGACACCAGCATCTACGACATCATGCGCCAGGCGGCCAACCTCGACGTCACGTTCCTCGCCTGCGCCATGGCCATGGACGCGCTGGTCGGCAAGGAAGAAAAGCTGATCCCGGAATACTCCGGCACGGCAGGCGCCAGCGCCTTCGTGCAGCGCGCGCTGGACCCGGAGTGGGCGACGCTGAGCTACTAAAGCGACCGCCAAGGCACCTTTCGGTGCTTCAATCGCTGGTGCCATTCGACGGAACCACAGACCCCACCTGCCAATCGCCGCCGAGCGCCTTGAGCAAGACCGCGCTTGCTCCCAACCTGCGGCCAACGAGGTCGAGGTTGCTGCGCTGTGCGCCGAGTGCCGTTGCCTGCGCCGTGACGACATTCAGGTAGCTCACGGTACCCGCCTGATACTGATTCTCGGTCAAGGCCAGCGCCTCGTCGGCGGCCTGAGTGGCAGCTTGTTGCATCACCGCCTCGTTCGCAAGCAGACGCAAGGCGGCGAGATTGTCTTCGACCTCCTGGAAGGCAGCGAGCACCGTCTGGCGATAGGTGGCCTCGGCCTTGTCGTAACCCGCAATAGCGCCTTCTTTCTGCGCCGAGCGCGCACCGCCGTCGAACAGTGTCAACGCCAAAGCGGGGCCGATCGACCAGAAGCGGTTGGGTAGTGTCAGCAGGTTGGAGAGACTGGAATTCTGGTAGCCGCCCGTGGCGCCAAGGGTCAGTGCCGGGAAGAATGCCGCCTGCGCCACCCCTATCTGAGCGTTCGCCGCTGCCATGCGCCGCTCGGCACCGGCAATGTCGGGTCGCCGCTCGAGAAGAACGGAAGGCAGCGCCGGCGGAACGACGGGCAACGCGGGCATGGCGTCGACCGGCGCAATCTGGAATTCTGCGGGTGCCTTGCCGATCAGCACGGCAATGGCGTGTTCGTACTGGGCCCGCAGTACACCGAGATCGATCGCCTGAGCCTGGGTCGATTTCAGTTGTGCTTCCGCCTGGGCGACGTCAACGCGACCGGCAACGCCCGCCTCGTAGCGGTTCGCCGTGATCTGCCGGGAGCGCTGGTAGGCGGCGATGGTCTGTTCGAGCAACCGCTGCTGGGCATCGTTGGTCCTTAGTTGGAAATACGTCTGCACCAGCGTCGCCTGAGCCGAGAGCAACGCCGCCCGTAGATCGGCGTCGCTGGCCTGCGCCGATGCGCTATTGGCTTCGACATTGCGGCCGATGCGCCCCCAGAGATCGGCTTCCCAACTGGCGTTGAGGGACAGTCGCGCCGTATTGACGATGGGCGACCCCGCAGCAGTGGTCGACGTCCCCGTCGTTGCCGAAGAAACTCCCTGGGCACGCGTGCCCGACAAGCCGGCGCCAAGCGTCGGGTAGTAGCCGGCCTGCGCCGCACCCAGCAGCGCCGACGCCTGCCGGTATTGCGCAGCGGCGGCGGCAACGTTCTGGTTCGATATCGCCACTTGCGCGACCAGTGCATCCAGGTTCGCATCGCCATAGACTTGCCACCAGTTCCCGCGCGGCGACTCGTCCTTCGGTTCCGCAGGTTTCCAGTCGCCTGCTTCCTTGTAGGCAGCGGGAACGACAACGTCCGGCCGCTTGTAGTCCGGGCCGACGGCGCAGCCGGCCAGCGTCAGAACACCGAGCAATAAGGCATGCATCTTCATGATGAACTTCCGGTTACTCATGGCGTGGTGGAAAGTGCGGGACGAGGCCGTGACCAGAGCCGACGGCTCCATAGCCGAAAGCGGTCAAGGTAGAGATAAACGACCGGCGTCGTGTAGAGCGTCAGTAACTGGCTCAGAATCAGCCCGCCGACGATGGCGATGCCGAGCGGCCGCC
>PMIH01000267.1:0-24636 GCA_003158255.1 Rhodocyclaceae bacterium | reverse complement strand
ATGACGCCGATCAGCGCGATGATCGAGAACTCGGCACCGAAGGCCAGCAGCGCCAGAATGGCACCGACGCCGGCCGAAGGCAGCGTGGACAGGATGGTCAGCGGGTGGATCAGACTCTCGTAAAGAATACCCAGCACGAGATAGACGGCGATCAGCGCCGCCAGAATCAACAGCGGCTGGCTGTCGAGAGAAGCCTGGAAGGTCTTCGCCGTGCCCTGGAAGCTGCCATGTACGGAAGTCGGCACACCGGCTTTGAGCATGGCATCGTCGATGGCGCGCGTCGCATCGGAAAGGGAAACGCCAACGGGCAGGTTGAAGGAAATTGTCGATGCGGCGAACTGACCCTGGTGGTTGACCGCAAGCGGCGTCAAAGTGGGTTCGTAACGCGCGAAGGAAGCAAGCGGCACCTGCGCCGTAGTCCCATTTGCACCGGACGCGATGACGAACATGTCCTTCAAGGCTTCCGGGCTTTGCCAGTATTGCGGTGCCGCCTCCATGACCACGCGGTACTGGTTGAGCGGATTGTAGATCGTCGACACCAGGCGCTGGCCGAACAGGTCGTTGAGCGTGGCGTCGATCAGTTGCTGCGAAATGCCGAGTCGCGCGGCGGCATCGCGATCTATCACCAGGCTGGTCTGCAAGCCCTTGTCTTGCTGGTCGGTGTTGACGTCGGTGAGTTGCGAGAGCTGACTAAGTGCCTGGCGGATGCGCGGTTCCCAAGTCCTGAGTTCGTCGATATTGTCCGCCTGCAAGGTGTACTGATATTGGGCGTTGCTGGCGCGGCCGCCGACGCGGATATCCTGTTGCGGTTGCAGGAACAGACTGGCGCCGGGTTCATGTGCGAGTTGGGGACGCAAGCGCGCAATGACTTTGTCGGCGGAAATCTGTCTTTCGGCAATGGGTTTCAGCGACACGAACATGAAGCCCGAGTTGCGCTGACCACCCCCGGTAAACGCAACGACGTTATCGACCGCCGGATCGGCACGCACGATCTCCACGTAGTTCGCCAGCTTCACCCGCATGGCCTGGAAGGAAATGCTCTGGTCGGCCTGGATGTTGCCGGACAACCTGCCAACGTCCTGCTGCGGGAAAAAGCCTTTCGGTACGATGCTGTAGAGGTAGATGTTGAAACCGATGGTGGCCGCCAATACCAGCAGCATGATGCGGCCGTGCGCCAGCGCCCAATCGAGGGTGATGCGATAACGGTTCAGGGCGGCCGCGAACGCTCGCTCGCTGACGCTGTAAAACCGGCCGTGGCGCTCCTCGCCCTGGGGCTTGAGCAGTCGCGCGCACATCATCGGCGTCATCGTCAGCGACATCGCCAGCGACACCAGGATGGCCGCCGAAAGCGTTACCGCAAACTCACGGAACAGGCGCCCGACGATGCCGCCCATCAGCAGGATGGGAATGAACACGGCAATCAGCGACAGGCTCATCGACAGAACGGTAAAGCCCACCTCCTTGGCGCCCCGCAGCGCGGCCTCGAACGGCGTACTGCCGTTCTCGATATGGCGCGATACGTTCTCCAGAACCACCACGGCGTCGTCCACGACGAAACCGGTGGCGATCGTCAACGCCATTAGCGACAGCGTGTTGAGGCTGAAGCCGGCCAGGTACATGACGGTGAACGTGCCGATCAACGACACGGGCACCACGACGCTGGGAATCAGCGCCGCACGGGCATTGCGCAGGAACAGGAAGACCACCAGGACAACCAGGATGACGGAAATGATCAATGTGCGCTCGACTTCGCGCAGCGAACCGCGAATGGTCGGCGTACGGTCCATGACGACATTCAGGTCGATGGCGCCCGGAATCGAGGCACGCAACTGCGGCAGGATGGCCTTCACGCGATCCACGGTCTCGATGATATTGGCGCCCGGCTGGCGGTTGAGGATCATCATGACCGCGGGTTTGCCNNGCGGCGCCGTTATGGTACGCGACGATCAACGGCATGTAGTCGGCCGCCGCCTTCGCTTGGTCGTTGGCGAGCAATTGCCAGTGGCGACTGCCGTCTTCGACCGCGCCCTTGGGCCGATTGGCATTGGTCGCCACGATGGCCGCGCGCACCGCTTCGGTACCAATGCCCAGCCTGTTCAGGGCGGGCGGATCCAGTTCGACACGGACCGCCGGCAGCGAACCGCCGCCAACCGTGACCTGACCGATGCCGGCGAGCTGCGAGATCTTCTGCGCCAGGATCGTCGAGGCCGCATCGTACATCTGGCCGCGCGACATCGACGCCGAGGTCAACGACAGGATCATGATCGGCGCATCGGCCGGATTCACCTTCCGATAGGTCGGGTTGCTCGGCAGGCCCGTCGGCAGCAGCGTGCGGGCGGCATTGAGGGCCGCCTGCACGTCGCGAGCGGCACCGTCGATGTCGCGGGAAAGATCAAACTGCAAAGTGACGCGAGTGTTCCCAAGCGAGCTGCTGGAAGTGATTTCAGTAACACCGGCAATCACGCCGAGCGTCCGTTCGAGCGGCGTGGCGACGGTGGACGCCATGGTTTCCGGGCTTGCGCCCGGCAAGGAGGCCTGCACGGAAATGGTCGGAAAATCGACTTGCGGCAGCGGCGCCACCGGCAACAACATGAACGCCACGGCGCCGGCCAGGGCCACACCCACTGCCAGCAGCGTGGTCGCCACCGGACGGTTGATGAAGGTGGCGGAAATGTTCATGCGCGACGGTAACGCTGCGCCAACCGGTCGAATGCGAGATAGATCACCGGCGTGGTGAAGAGCGTCAGCACCTGGCTGACCAGCAAGCCGCCGACCATGGTGATGCCGAGCGGATGGCGCAGTTCCGAACCGACACCCGTGCCCAACATCAGCGGCAATGCACCCAGCAGCGCCGAGAGCGTGGTCATCAGGATGGGCCGGAAGCGCAGCAGGCAGGCTTCGTAGATCGCCTCGCGCGGCGACTTGCCATGCGTGCGCTCGGCGTCTAGCGCGAAATCGATCATCATGATCGCNNAGCAGGATGATGCCGATGATGGCGATGATGCCAAGGTCGTTGCGCGAGACCAGCAGCGCAAGCAAGGCACCGACGCCAGCCGACGGCAATGTCGACAAGATCGTCACGGGGTGGATGTAGCTCTCGTAGAGCACGCCCAGCACGATGTACATGGTCACGATGGCGGCAAGGATCAGCAGCAGCGTGTTGTCGAGCGAAGACTGGAATGCCAGTGCCGCGCCCTGGAATCCGGTCTCGACGCTGACCGGCATGCCGAGTTCCCCACTCGCCTTGCGGATGGCGGTGACGGCCTCACCGAGCGAGACCCCGGGTGCCAGATTGAAGGAAATGGTCGAAGCAGGAAACTGGCTGATGTGGTTGATGGCCAGCTGCATCGGCTTCTCGGTGATGCGTGCGATCGACGACAGCGGCACCTGGCTGCCGCTGGGCGAAACGACATAGATGCTCTCCAGCGCTGAAATGCCTTGCTGGAATTCCGGACTGACCTCGAGCACGACGCGATAGAGGTTGGCCTGGGTGAAAATCGTCGAGATCAGGCGTTGGCCGAAGGCGTTATAGAGCGCATTGTCGATGGCGGCCGGCGTGATGCCGAGCCGGCCGGCGCTGGCGCGGTCGATTTCGACATAGGCCTGCAAACCGCGATCCTGGGTGTCGCTGGCGACGTCCAGCAGCTCAGGTACGGTCTTCAGTGCCTCGACGATCCTCGGCACCCACAGCGCGAGTTCGTCGGAATTGGCATCCTGCACGCTGAATTGGTATTGAGTACGACTCACCCGATCTTCGATGGTGAGATCCTGCACAGGCTGCATGTAAGTGGTGATGCCGCCGACCTTGTCGAGCTGTGTTTGCAGACGGCGAACGACACCGCTGGCGTCCATATCCCGCTCGGCCTTCGGCTTCAGGTTGATGAGCATGCGACCGCTGTTCAGCGTGACGTTGGCGCCGTCGACCCCGATGAACGAAGATAGGCTCGCTACGGCCGGATCGGCCAGCACCGTGTCGGCCACAGCCTGCTGCCGCTCGGCCATGGCAACGAAGGAAATCGACTGCGGCGCCTCGGTGATGGCCTGAATGACGCCGGTGTCCTGCACCGGGAAGAAGCCCTTGGGTACGAGCACATAGAGCAACACCGTCAGCGCCAGCGTACCCATGGCGACCAGCAGCGTCGCCGTTTGCCGATCGAGCACCCAGTTGAGCCAGACGCCGTAGCGGGCGATCACGCGATCGAAGAAAGCGCCACTGGCGCGGAAGAAGCGCCCCTGCTTTTCCGGCGGCGTATGGTGCAGCAGCCGGGCGCACATCATCGGCGTCAGCGTCAGCGACACCACGGCGGAAATGAGGATGGCCACCGCCAGGGTGATGGCGAACTCACGGAACAGCCGGCCAACGACATCACCCATGAACAGCAACGGAATCAGGACGGCGATCAGCGAGAAAGTCAATGAAATGATGGTGAAGCCGATCTGTTCGGCACCCTTCAGCGCTGCCTCAAGGGGCGAATCGCCGGCTTCGACGTAGCGCGAAATGTTCTCGATCATGACAATGGCATCGTCCACGACAAAACCCGTGGCAATGGTCAGTGCCATCAGCGTCAGGTTATTGACCGAGAAGCCCGCCAGGTACATCACACCGAAGGTGCCGACCAGGGACAGCGGCACGGCAACGCCCGGAATCAGCGTCGCCGCCACGTTGCGCAGGAAGACGAAAATCACCATCACCACCAGCGCCACCGCCAGCAGCAATTCGAACTGGACGTCGTGCACCGAGGCGCGGATCGTGGTGGTGCGGTCGGTCAGCAATTCCACATCGACGGTGCCTGGCAGCGCCGCCTGTAGCTGCGGCAATAACTTCTTGATGCGGTCGACGGTCTCGATGACGTTGGCGCCGGGCTGGCGCTGGATGTTGAGAATGATGGCCGGCGACTGGTTGGCCCACGCCGCCAGGCGGACGTTCTCGGCGCCGTCGATGATGTCGGCGACATCGCGCAGGCGGATGGGTGCCCCGTTCTTCCAGGCAATGACAAGATCGCGGTATTCAGCCGCGGATTTGAGCTGGTCGTTGGCATCCAGCGTCGAGGCGCGCATCGGGCCATCGAAGCTGCCCTTGGCCATATTGACGTTGGCGCTGCCAATGGCGGTGCGGACGTCGTCGAGATTCAAGCCTTGCGCGGCCAATGCCCTGGGATTGGCCTGGATGCGCACCGCCGGGCGCTGACCGCCGCCGATGCTGACCAGTCCGACGCCAGGCAACTGCGACAGCTTCTGCGCCAGACGCGTATCGACGAGGTCTTCGATCTTGGGCAACGGCAGTGTCGACGAGGTAATCGCGAGCGTGATGATCGGCGCATCGGCCGGATTGACCTTGCTGTAGACCGGCGGCATCGGCAGGTCGGTCGGCAGGAAAGAGCCGGAAGCGTTGATGGCCGCCTGCACTTCCTGCTCGGCGACATCGAGGCTCAGCGCCAGACTGAATTGCAGCGTGATGATCGAGGCGCCGCCCGAACTCGCCGACGACATCTGATTCAGCCCCGGCATCTGGCCGAACTGCCGCTCNNCGGCGCCGTGATCGACGACGTCATGACATCGGGGCTGGCCCCCGGGTAGAGCGTCGTGACCTGGATCGTCGGGTAATCGACCTCCGGCAGCGCCGAGATCGGCAGCACGCGATAGGCCACCAGCCCCGCCAGCAGGATGGCCACCATCAGCAGCGAGGTCGCCACCGGCCGCAGGATGAAAGGACGTGAGGGATTCATTGCGCCGACTTACTGTGGAGTGGTCCCGCCACCCTCGCGACTCCGGCGCATTTCGCGCATGCGCAGTTTCCGTTCTTCCTCGGGAAGTTTCTTGATTTCCTCGCCGAACTCGCCGCGGTCGATGCGCGCGTTGGTTTCCGCCCAGCGTTTCTGCCGCTCCTCGGCCGAACCGCTGCCGGCACTACCGGCACCGCCTGCACCATTGGAACCGGCGCCCTTGGCCGCGGCGGCGCCGGCACCTGGCGTTGCCGCCACCACCTTCGAGCCTTCGCGCAACTTGTCCGCACCGTCTGTCACCACCTGTTCGCCAGCCGCAAGTCCGGTCTTGATGGCGACGACGTCGCCGGAAACCGGTCCGAGCGTGACAGGGCGGATGGTGACTACCTGTTCGTGATCGACGGCATAGACGAAGATGCCCTGGGTGCCGCGCTGAATCGCCGCCACCGGCATCAGGATCGCACCGTGCAAAGTCTCGACACGCAGGCGGGCATTGACGAACTGGTTGGGGAACAGCTTGTCGTCGGTATTGGCAAACTCGGCCTTCAGCTTGACGGTGCCGGTGGCGACATCGATCTGGTTGTCCACCGTCAACAGCTTGCCGCTGGCCAGCCGGGTCTTGCCGCCCCGATCAAGGGCGTCGACGGCGAGGGTGTCGCCGCTATGAAGACGGGTAAGTACCGCCGAAAGATTGTCCGCCGGAATGGCGAAGACGACGCTGATCGGCCGAGTCTGGGTGATGACCACCAGGCCATTGGTGTCGCTGCCGTGAATCATGTTGCCGGTGTCGACTTGGCGCAGGCCCAGCCGCCCGGCAATGGGTGCCGTGATGCGTGTAAAAGCAAGTTGCAACCTGGCGTTGTCGACTTGCGCGCGATCGGTCTGCACGACGCCTTCGTTCTGATGCACCAGCGATTCCTGCGCTTCGACCTGTTGGCGGGCGATCGAGTCCTTGGCCAACAGTCCCTGGTAGCGATCCAGATCGAGCCTGGCGATGGCCAGCAGCGCCTGATCGCGGACCAATTGGCCGTTGGCCTGATCGAGCAGCACCTGGAACGGCCGCGGGTCAATTTCCGCCAGCACCTCACCTTCCTTGACCAACTGGCCTTCGCGGAAGGCGATGCGTACCAGCTGGCCATCGACCCGCGCCTTCACCGTAGCCGTATTGCGGGCCGTAACGGTACCCAACGCATCGATGAAGACGTCGATGTCACCGCTCTTCGCCGTCGCAACCTGCACCGGCAAGGGTCGGTTGCCATCGCCGCCTGAACCGCGTTTCGAACCACCCGGTTGCGCCGGAGCATCCGCCGGCCGGTTGTATAACCAATATCCAAGCGCACCAATGAGGATCAGGCACACGATCCAGAGGATTTTCTTCTTCATGCTGGTGATGCCCTTCTTGTTCGTTCCGTCCGCTCCGGATTTCACACGAATATGCTACGGGAGACTGTGAGCATTTGTAACCGATCCGAATTCTCCCCTGAACTGGCAGACACAAGCTCAGCGCAGCGCCCGCGCAATGAAGTCTGGCGGCACGCGGCTGCGCGGCGCACGCATGCCGCTGAACCATGAGCGCACATCCTCGTCGAGGCCGATGCCGTGCATGTAGTTATACAGTGCTTTGTTCAGGGCCACGCCGAGCGCGTCGTGATCGGCACCCACCGGGTCGATGAAACCGACATCGTTGCGGGCAAAGGTGGTCGGCGGCAGCGGCTTGAGCGTGACGCCGTAGTGTTCCGGGTGGCGACCAACGGGCGAATGCACGGTACACACGAAGCGATGGAAGAAGCCGGACTGGATGCAACCGGCATCGAACAATTGGCGCACGTATTCGAGCGCGTCGACCGTGTCCTGCACAGTCTGAGTCGGAAAGCCGTACATCAGGTAGGCGTGCACCAGGATACCGGCGTCGGTGAAGGCACGTGTCACCTGCGCGACCTGCGCGACCGAGACGCCCTTCTGCATCAGCTTCAACAGCCGGTCGGAAGCGACTTCCAGCCCGCCGGAAACGGCGATGCAGCCGCTCTCGGCAAGCTCCGCGCACAGTGCCGGGGTGAAGGACTTCTCGAAGCGGATGTTGCCCCACCACGAGATGGCGCGCTGGCGCTTCTGCAATTCCTCGGCGAGCGCCTTCAGCGCCTTCGGCGGCGCGGCTTCGTCGACGAAGTGGAAGCCGGTGCGGCCGGTCTCGGCGATCACGGTCTCGATGCGGTCGACCAGCGTCCCGGCCGCCAGCGCCTCGTAGCGCGCGATGTAGTCGAGCGAGACATCGCAGAAACTGCACTTCTTCCAGTAGCAGCCCTGCGCGACGGTAAGCTTGTTCCAGCCCGCCTCGGACCACAGGCGATGCATGGGGTTGAGCATGTCGAGAACCGACAGGTAGCGATCCAGCGGCAGGCCGTCCCAGGTCGGTGTGCCGGTGTCGGCGAAGGCGAAGTCTGGATCGCCGGCATCGATGAAGCACACCTTGCCATCGGTGCAAACGAAGCTGCGCACCAGTTGCACCTGCGTGCGCTTGCCGTCCAGGTGCTCGACGAGAGCGAGCAGCGGCCGCTCGCCGGCATCGAGGGTGACGTAATCAAAGTAGTCGAACACGCGCGGATCGGCGAGTTCGCGCAACTCGGTGTTGACGAAGCCGCCACCGAGCACCGTGACGATGGACGGATCGTGCGCCTTGGTTGCCTGCGCGATGCGGAACGCGGCATAGACGGAACCGGGGAACGGCGCCGACAAGGCGACGACTTGCGGCCGGTGGCGCGCGATGGCTGAGATGGTCAGATCATGCAGCGTGCGGTCGATGAGGTTCTCCGACGCGGCGAGCGCCTGCGCCAGCGGATCAAAACTGAGCTGGCTTTGCGCCAGCGATTCGGCGTAGCGGACGAACTCGAAGCGCGCATCGACAGCATCGCGCAGCACGTCGGCGAGATCGTCGAGATAGAGCGTGGCGAAATGCCGGGCGCGATCATGGCTGCCGAGCGCGCCAAAGGCCCAGGCGAGCGGATCGCCGCCCTCCTCATCGACATAGACATCGAGCGCGGCGAAGCGCGGTCCCTCGGGCAGGAAGTTGCGCCCGGCAATGCGATGCGCGAGGCTGGGGTCGCGGCCTTGCAGAAAGGCCACGGCGGCATCGACGGTGGCAAGATAGCGCTCGAACTCGCGCTCGTAAGAGTCAGTCGTCGTGGTACGCCGCTTGCGCGGCAGCGCAACGACGCATTCGCGCAGCGCCTGCAGGCCGTCGGGTGAAAACAGCTTGAGTACCAGTGCCAGCGCCAGGTCTTCCTGCACCGCATCGACGCCGCGCGAACGCAGGAAGCCGGTGAGGTAGGCCGCGGACGGATACGGCACATTGAGTTGCGTCATCGGCGGGATGACGGAGAGGACGCGCATCGGCGGGTTGGCGAGACTGGCGCTCGTTCGTTAGGCTGGACAGCGGGCATCCTAAACGAAAAGCCCCGCGCAGATGGGCATCTGGCGGGGCGATCGTTACCGGCGCAGCCGGTTTTACAGCCAGCCGACTTCGGTCAGACGATTGGTGACGATCTGGCCCAGCAGTTGGTGGCCATAGGGCGTCGGATGGAAGTTGTCGGCGAACAGGAAACTCATCCACCAGTTGGAGGGGGAACCCATGGCCGATGCCGCGGCGTCGGTGCAGGCGCCCACCACCGAAGGCGTGTCCAGCGACGTGGCGCCGGGGGCGGCACCGCCCGTGACGATTTCGTCGCACACCGTGGCCATCGTGTTGGTCAGGCCGTGCTGCGCCGGGGCGGTAAATTCGGCGGTGAAATTGGTGTAGAAATCGACGATCACGATCTTGCTGGAATAGGCCGCAATGTCGGACGCCAGACGAGCGTTGTAGGCCTGGATCCAGCCGTTGACCATCGCCTGCACGGACATCGCGGTGGCCGCATTGGTGGCTTGGGCTATCGACGTCAGCATCGCCTGGAATTTCGGCGTCATGGTGACGTCGAGCGTGTTGAGGATGGCAATGCGTGGTGCGCCCTTGTCCAGCGCATTGGTCTTGACCGCTGCCACCAGCTTGTCGGCCAACGCCTGCATGTACAAGGTTCCCAGGGTCGTCGGATCGCTGGCGTAGGCGGTCATGTCCGCAGCGCTCACCAGGGTCGCCAGCAAGGTCGTAAAGTCGGCGGTCGAGAAGGCCGCATAGAAGGTCTGCTGCACGTAGGCACTTGTCAACGACGCCGTGTCGTTGGCCGAAGCCTCACCCACGATCAATAGATCAGTACTGGCGAAACCGGCATTCCCCAAATCCACCAACTGCTTGATGGCCGAGGTCGGAATGGTGTCCAGCACGGCTCTGGCGGTCATATCGTAGTTGTTGACTGCCGCGCCGGCCACGGCGTAATTGGTACAGCCCGAGTGCGATGCGAACGAACTGCCGGATGACACGTAGGTGTAGAACGGACAGAACGACGACATGCCGTAGGCCGAAGCGATGCGCTCGCTATAGACCGGGTAGGTCGTGCTGCCGGCGGGCTGCACCGTAAATTTATAGCCGAAGGTACCCGAATCGGCCAGGCTGGCGCCGACAACCTTGACCGAGGTTACCGATACCTTGGTGTTCGTCTGGCTATCGCTACTGCCACCGCCACCGCAGGCAGTCAGCAAGGCAGCTGCCGCCGCCGCGGCTAGAAGATATTTTTTCACTACTGGGTCTCCTTTGTCGTTGCCCGTCGGGGACATGTGCCCGCAGGGGAATGCCGCGGGAGTATCTCCGGACTGCGGGCCGAGGTCAATCGGCGCCGCAACGAAATTCCATAGGCCAGCCGTGACGGCGCGGCTCGGCGCAATCTGACTGCCAAGAACGGCTGGCGTACCACCACGACTGACTCCTGCCGACAGGCTCTTGCAAGCCACCCGGTTCCGGGTTAAGGTTGTCCTCATTTAGAGGACAAACAACCGTGACGACTCCCACCGCGTCTCCCGCGCTAGCGCTGTTCGGCAAGGCCAAGCTAGTGGCGTTGCGTGCTTTATTGGCCGAGCCGGGACGGGCAATGCATTTGCGCGAGATTGCCCGCGAGGGGAATATCGCGCCGTCCGCGCTTGCGCGGGAACTCGACTCGCTGGTGGCAGCAGGCGTACTGCGCGAAGAGCGACAAGGCCGCTTGCGGCTGTTCTGCGCCAATGCCGATGCGCCTCTGCTGCCGTCGCTCAAGAAATTGACGCGGGCCATCATCGAGCTGGAATCCTCCGAGCAGAAGGCGCCGAAGACGGCGAGTGCTCGGTCGACGCGGTCTGCGAAGAGCCAGCGACTTGGCCTGTCGGCGCCGTTCGACTGGTCGAATCCGGAAATCTCCGACGAAGCACTGATCGTGAAGACTGCCGCCTCCCTGCGCTTCGAGGATGTGGTGCGTCTTTGCGGCCACTACGGGCTGCCGCGCGTGCGCAANNCGCGGCCTAAACTCTCCTTCCTGCCGGCGGCAACGCAGGCGCTGTTCAAGCGCCTGGCCGCCGAACCGCTGATGGAAGAACTCGTGCTGGTGGGCGGTTCGGCGCTGGCGCTTCAGATCGGTCACCGACGCAGCGAGGATCTCGATTTCGCGCTNNTCGCTGATGACCGCGCAAAGCGACATCGAGCGCTTTCGCATCAACACCGGCCGCAAGCTGCTGGACTATGTGCGCGATTACGCGGTGGACGGAGCGAAGCTGACTTTCTTCGCGCGCGGCNNACCAAGACAGCCTTTGCGATCATGGGGCTCGATGGCTTGTTCGCCATGAAGACTCTGGTACTGGCCGAGCGCGCGCGATCCCGCGATCTCTTCGACCTGATGGTGCTGATCCACGACCATGGCTGCCAGATCAAAGATTGCTTCCACCTCCTGCAAACCCTGGCGCCTGCCGAGGCCAGGGACATCGAGCGCCACAAGGCAGTGATGACCGGCGCCATTGCGCTGGATGCCGAAGACGAAGGCTTCGAGAGCCTCGAACTGAAGACGGACATTGCCGAGGTCTATGCCTTCTTCGCTGGCGAGGTCAACCGCTACGAACGTGATACGGCGCGTGAGACGCTGCACGCTGCGAAACACGGAAAGTAGTCCCGGGCAGTTCGCGCAAAGTCAGCCGTGGCGGTACGCCGCGTCTAAGCGACGACCGCTTCCTCGTGGCAGACAACCTGGTTCCGCCCCTGCGCCTTGGCGCGGTACATGGCCTTGTCGGCGTGCAACAGCAGAGTGGTGAGATCGAAGGATGCGTCGGCGACGCCGATGCTGACGGTGATGTTCAGGCGCTGGTCGCCGCAGTGGATAATCGTTTCGGCAATGGTCTTGCGCAGCTTTTCGGCGATGAGCAGCGCGTCGCTTTCCAGGGTGTGCGGCAGGATCACGGCGAACTCTTCGCCGCCTATCCTGCCGCAGACGTCGGAGCGCCGAAACGTCTTCCAGAGGATCTCGCCGACTTGCCGCAGCACGATGTCGCCAGCGAAGTGGCCGAGCGTATCGTTGATGGACTTGAAGTGATCGATGTCCATCACGATGGCGCTGAGCGCCAGCTCGTGCCGTTCGCAGTAGCGGATGATGTGCTCGCCGTGATCGAGGAACGCCCGGCGATTGTTGATGCCGGTGAGCGGGTCCGTCTTCGCTTGCAGGTCGGCGGCGGCGTGGGCCGCGTGCAACTCGCGGCTGAGCTGGAAGTTCTGTTGCAGTACGTTGGCCAGCACTTTCGCCGCCCGCAGCAGGACGACCATGAACATGCTGGCGCCGATGGCCAAGCCGAGTTGTTCCTTGCCTGGCTGCGTGTACATCCAGATCGTGGCTGGCAGGAGGACGGACGCCATCGCCCCGACCGCCATCGGGTATCGAGCCGAATAAACCGAGACGGCGCCGCCCGCCATGCCGATCAGGACGAACAGCGTGAGCGCCTGATAGAGCAGCGAGTCGACCGGCATGACGATCACCGCGCCGACACCCCAGATCAGCGACGAGCTCAGCAGCGAAACGAGATACGGGCGTTCCAGGTGCAGGAGATCGACGCCGCGGGGCTCGGCCCGGAAGTAGGCGAGAAACAAGGTCAGCCGGCTGATGGTGGAAATACCCAGAACGACGAGCCAGACCACGAGCGCAACATCGCTGGCGTGGCCCCAAAGCATCCAGCTCAGCAACAGCGCGCTGGCGTAGCTGATAAACACTGCGGGGAACGACTGGTGGAACAGAAGCTTCAGCTTGTCCTCGCGCACCAGCAGTTCGATGTCGGGTCCTGCGTCCGCGTCTGGAATGGGGGCTTCCTGCATCAATGACAATCTGTGGTGGCGTAGGCAGCGATAATACGAAGTTGCCGGCAATTGCGCACATATTCTTCGCTTGTTTTACTTCGGCCGAACGACGAAGAAAATGGGTACCGCCGCCGGAAAGTCAGTCGTGGTGGTACGCCAAATAGATCGATGGAATTGCCCGCATGAACCCCGCCCACATCCAGCGCAACTGGGAACCGCGCATGCGGAAAGACCTGTTGCAGCATTTGTCCGTCGCCGGCGACGGCGAACTGAAGCCCGTGGTACGCGCGGCCCTGAAGGTGATCGCGGCTGAATCGCAAGGCCAGGGCGCGGCGTAGTTTGTCTGGGGAGCCGTACCGCCACGGCCGACTCTGACCCACGCATCACTTGCGCCCTGATACCGCAATGCGGCATCATGCGCTTTGCATTTAGGTTCCCCTAGATCTCGAAAACGCATTGATTGCTTGGGAAAAGATCGATGTCACTCCATGTTATCCGGCGCATTGATGGAAAGTTTTCCGACGCCCTTCGGCAGATGACTTCACGTTCGGCGTCATTACTGTGCGGCTCATGAAAACGTACGAGGAAATCCGCGGATACAAACCCGACTTCGCTGTAAGTTATCGTCTCTACTCACCCTCGGAGGGCGGCCGAAAGGTAACGTACCAGCACCTTCGGTGTGACTTCATGTACGAGGGTGATGATCCGGTAAAGGACGGCATATTCATGATCCACCCGGAGTTCATAGACCAAGATGGCCGACCCCTTGGTGAAGATCTTCCCGTCCCCTTGGAAGGGAAGGCAACTATGTGGGTGCTCGTTCCCGAAATGCGTGCGTCTATTCACTGCTCGCGAATCACGGTCGGAACGCGAGGACACTTCATGGAAGGACCGCGAAAGGTCGGCGACGTCACGGTTGAGCAGATTGTTTCTCTACGTGAGAATCCTCAAACCTCATGACGCCGAGCAACAGGGGACGCACCACTAATATTCCTTCGAGATATTGGTGGTGCACGGCTGGTGTCCCATCCTCCACTGAGTCGTACCCAATGCGGAGCATTTCATACCACCACGGCTGTCTCTTTACGCTGCACACCGCCGGAGACCGGCAACGGGTCCCTCACGTTCCAAGGGGTCGGAGTCATTTGGTTTCCCGGAAAGGGCAAATATCTCGGACCCCTTTGATCGCTACTCCTCCGTTCGCGCCAGGAACTCCGCCGCTGTCACGATGGGCACCCCGTGAAAGGGATTCAGAACCAGCAAGTCCTTGTCGCCGGTGACGATGGCATCCGCCTCGCCGTTGATCGTCACGTCAAGGAACTTGTCGTCCTTGGCATCGCGACAGGACTGAAATCTACGGGTGACGTGCACCATCCGCGACACGCCGCCGAGGAGGCGCAGGAAATGTTCGCGCTGAGCCGGTGTGATATAGGGATCGAAGCGCGGCCGTGCCAGGACATGAGCCAATTCCGCGAGGGTCGCTTCCGAAACCAGCAGCACACCCGTCGCCAGTGCCCCGTCCACCGCGCGCGCCGCCGTGCCGCCCGGCGCCAGCAGCCGACTGATCAGCAGATTGGTGTCCAGCACCCATCGCTGCGGCTTAGCCATCGGCCAGCAGTTCCGCCAGCTTCTCCTCGGTCAACCCGGCCTTGCTGGCCGAAGCCCCCACCGCGTCGCAAAAGCGCTGGAACTCGGCCACGTTGAGGCTCGTCAAGCGCTGGTACTCCTGCATGGACATCACCACCGCCACATCGCGTTCATGGCGGCGGATTACCACGGGCTCGCGGACGCAACTATCCAGCACCCCCGCCAGCCCCTGCTTGGCCTCACTTGCCGTGACATAACGCATAGCGTCTCCTGATGTGCATTTTGTACAAACCGTGCCAATTGTACAACTGCAAATCCAGAAGGCGCAAACCTCAACCGTCGTCCCGAAAGTCAGCCGCGGTGGTACGCCGTGCGGCTCCTCGTCAATTGATAGTGTTCAACCGATCCTTCTGGTGTTCATCCTCGTGCCTGAGCCAAGCCTCTTCGGCTGCCAAATGCGCCAGCAGCGCGTCGACGAACAGCGCCTCCGCCGCGCGCACATCGGGCAGATGGTAGCTCCCGGACGTAAATTCCGCGCAGCGCTGGCGCGCCCGATTGGCCGTGGTGGTAACGAGCTCCGGCGGACGGGTGACGAAAGGCAACTCGAACAGCCGCGCCTCGGTAGCCTCGTGCGTGGCCATCGCCGCCGCCAACGACATCGCATCGTCGACGGAGGAACCAAGATGCGCAGTCGTGGCGGCGGCCAAGCGCCGCAGCATGGCGTGATCGGAAAGTATCCCGGCCATCGCCTCGTTGAACGAGGCACGATCGTTGGGAGTCAGGGTGTTGGGGGTCATGGCGATCTCCTTTCAAGAGGGATGCAGACACCTATGAAGTGTGGAACTCCCGACTAGAACAGTCAACTACTATTAAGTAACTGTCGCGCAGGTTGGAACGCGGCGACGCGGAAATCATCACCGACGGCTGAGCGTTGCGCTCCGGGCGGCCTGCCCGAAAGTCAGCCATGGCGGTACGCCACGATATGTGACGTCGCGCTAGCGCAGGGGCAGAAACACGTCGGTGATCGCCTCGTGCTCCGGCACGTCGGGGAAGAAGCTGATGCGTTCGACGAACACCGGGAAATCGCGCAGATCTTCGCCGCTTTGCGGCAGCCACTCGGCGTACAAGAAATGCACGCTGCGCCGCAGGTCGTCGCTGGCGCCGACCTGCCGCAGCACGGCGCAACGTCCGCCGGGGATGGTGCCGGCGACAACGCCGTACTCGTTTGGCGCAATGGCGTCGGCGGTCGCCGCGCACAGATCGAGCCGGTAGTCTTCCGGCGGCGTCGAATCCGGATCGGCGTGCAGGAGGTTGAAGGTGCGGCTGATCCGGGGCGGCAAGCCGACCTGCCTGCGCCAAGCGATGAAGCGGCGGATGGTGTCGCCGATCAGGCGCGGATCGCCGCGGTGTTCGAGTACCGCCACCGGAACCGCGGGAACGTCGACGATGCGCACCTGATCGATGTTAAGACTGGAAGTCATGAGAACACTCCTGATGTCGTTGCTTGGCCCGCAAGCCGCCTGCCAGGCCGCCCAATCGGGCTCGTTGCGAAACTCGCCCGGCGGTTGCCCGGTGTGCTGCCGGAAGGCGCGCGCAAAGGCCTCGGGCGATTCGTAGCCGCTGTCGAGGGCGATGTCGGTAATCGACCTGTCGTCGCGAAAGGCGAGCTTGAACGAGGCCCGCTTCATCCGCAACAGTTGCACGTAACGCCGCGCGGTGATGCCGAACAGCACCGCGAACTGGCGGTGGAAGTGGTGCGGCGAAAATGCGGCGACTGCGCTCAATGCGGCGAGACTCAGGTCGTCGTCGAGATGCGCGTCGATATGGTCGAGCACGCGTTGCATGCGGGCGTGGTATTGCTGGCTGGCGGCGTGGGTCACGTTCGGCTCCGGCGAGGGATACGGCATGGTATCCAGTGTCCGACGGCGCGACCTGACCGATCTTGCGGAGTTGGCGCGTTGAAAGTCAGTCGTGGTGGCACGCCGTGGTGCGAGCCGCCTACTTCGCCCGGTTCGCGGGCGGCGGCTTGTAGGCGCGGCGGGCAGCGCGCACGGCATCCTGGTTTTTCGCGGCCCACTGCATCATGCCTTGCAGCGGCACCAGCAGGGAATGCCCGAGAGCGGTGAGCGTGTAGTCGACGCGCGGCGGAATGACGGCGAACACCTTCCGCCGCACCAGCCCGTCTTCCTCCAGACGGCGCAGGGTCTGGGCCAACATGCGCTGGGAGATGTCCTCGATGCGCGCCTTGAGTTCGCCAAAGCGCAGCGTGCCTTCCTCCAGTTCGTGCATGACCAGCACCGACCAGCGGTCGCTGACGCGATCGAGCACATCCCGAATGGGACACAGTTCGGCCAGGCGGCCCTTCGGTTTGTGCAGGCTCATGGCGGGAATTCCTTCGCGGGTCGGTTACACCGATGTTAGTGAGTTACGGATCGCTCCCTACTTGTAGTCAAGTTTAGCCTAAGTATCATTCCGGTACCAACAAACGAAAGGTACCCCATGTCCGACACCCTGCTCGTCACCGGCGCTTCCGGCCACCTTGGCCAACTCGTCATCACTCACCTGCTCGACACCCTCAAGGTGCCCCCGAACAGGATCATCGCCACCACCCGCCACCCGGAAAAGCTCGCCGCGCTGGCCGCCAAGGGCGTTACGGTGCGCCCGGCCGACTTCGACGATATCGCCTCGCTGACCGCAGCCTTTTCCGGCGCCCAGCGCCTGCTGCTGATCAGCACCGACGCCCTGGATCGCCCGGGACACCGTCTGGCCCAGCACAAGAACGCGGTCGCGGCGGCCGCCAAGACCGGCGTCAAGCACGTGGTCTATACCTCGATGCCACTGCCCGAGGATTCGCCGCTGCTGATCGCGCCCGACCACCTGGGCACCGAGCAGGCGCTGGCCGCCAGCTCGCTGTCCTGGACCCTCCTGCGCGACTGCTGGTACATGGAGAACCTCTTCATGTACCTGCCGTCCGCCCTGGCAACTGGCCAGTGGTACAGCGCCGCCGGCGATGGCAAGGTCGCCTACGTTTCCCGCGCCGACTGCGCCCGTGCGGCCGCTATGGCACTGGCTTCCGGTGACACGAGCAAGGCCACCTACACGCTGACGGGCAGCGAAGCCTTCACGACCGAAGACGTGGCGAAGAAAGTCAGCGCACTCGTGGGCAAGCCCATCGCCGTGGTGCATGTCCCCGTCGAAGGGCTGATCCAGGGCATGGTAGCGGCCACAGGGATGCCCGAACCCGTGGCGGCGATCTTCGCCTCCTTTGACACCAACACCAAGGCCGGCCGCGCGTCGACCGTCACCGGTGATTTCCAGAAGCTCACCGGGGCTGCACCGCAGAAGTTCGCCGATTGGCTCGACGCCAACAAGGCGGTGCTACGCGGCGCATAACTTCGCTGGACGAAATGACGGCTGCCCAGGCAGCCTCGACCGCAAGCACTGAGGCAATTTGTGAGCCGAGCGATCGAAGGAGAGCATCTCCTTCGATCCTGCCACCCACGCCGGCGAGATCCGTTGCCGGATCTGCGCTGGCGGAGTTGAGCTGGCGACCCCACGGGGATTCGAACCCCGGTTCATACCGTGAAAGGGTATTGTCCTAGGCCTCTAGACGATAGGGTCTTATCGTTTGGTGGAGGTACGCGGGATCGAACCGCGGACCTCTTGCATGCCATGCAAGCGCTCTCCCATCTGAGCTATACCCCCACAAGAGAGGGCGCATTATATGGATCGACGACGAGCCTGTAAAGCCGTGGCGCAACTTTTTTACAGCACCTTGCCGGGGTTCATTAGCCCCTTGGGATCAAGGGACTTCTTGATGGCTCGCATCATGTCCATCTCCACCTCGCTCTTGTAGCGCAGAATTTCGTCACGCTTGAGCTGGCCAAGGCCATGTTCGGCGGAGATGGAGCCGCCCAGTTCGGCCACCAGGTCGTGCACGATGCGATTGACCGCGTCGCTCTGCGCGATGAAGGCGGCATTCTCCTGTGCTTCCAGCTTCGACTGGTTGTAGTGCAGATTGCCATCGCCAAGGTGGCCGAAGCAGACGATACGCAGGCCGGGGAATGCTTCTGCCAGCGCGGTGTCGCAGCGGTCGAGGAATTCAGGAATGCGCGAGACGGGTAGCGAAATATCGTGCTTGATCGAGACGCCTTCGACCTTCTGCGCCTCCGAAATGTTTTCGCGCAGGCGCCAAAATGTGCGCGCCTGATCCTGGCTGCGGGCGAGCGCGGCGTCGGTCGCCTCGCCGGCTTGGACGCCTTCCATCAGCACGCCTTCCAAGGCCCCGTCGAGGCCAGATTCCATGGTGTCCGAAAGTTCGATCAGCACCTGCCACAGCGAACGGCCGGGCAGCGGGTCGCGGCTGTGCGGAATGTTCTTCAGCACCAAGTCGAGTGATGTGCGGCTAACCAGCTCGAACGCAGTAACACGGCCGCCAATGCGCTCGCGCAAACGCGTTAGCAGCGCCACAGCGGCCTTCGGCGAGGTCGTGCCCGCCCAGGCGGTCGCGACTAGTCGCGGCCGCGAATAGAGCTTCAGTACAGCAGCGGTGATCAAGCCCAATGTGCCTTCGGCGCCGATGAAAAGGTGCTTCATGTCGTAGCCGGTGTTGTCCTTGCGCAAGCCGCGCAGGCCGTTCCAGATGCGGCCATCCGGCAATACCACTTCGAGGCCGAGGCACAGCTCGCGGGCGTTGCCGTAGCGCAGCACCTGGACGCCACCGGCGTTGGTGGCGAGATTGCCGCCGATGGTCGCGGTGCCCTCGGCCGCCAGCGAAAGCGGGAAGAGCCGATCCGCGGCGGCGGCGGCGGCCTGTACCGCCGTCAGCGTGCAGCCGGCGTCGACGGTGATGGTGTTGTTGGCGACATCGATGTCGCGCACGCGGTTGAGCCGGGTCAGGCTGACCACCACTTCGCCGCCGCGCGGCGTGCCGCCGCCGCACAGGCCGGTATTACCGCCCTGCGGCACGACGGCGACGCCGGCTTGCGCGCACAGGCGCACCACCTCGGCCACTTCCGGCGTACCGCCGGGTCTGACTATGGCGAGCGCCGAGCCGGTGTAGCGGCCGCGCCAGTCGGTGACATAAGGCGCCATGTCGACGGCGTCAGTGAGCACCTGGGTCGCACCGACGACGGAGCGCAAGGAGTCGATCAACGCGTTCATGGATTCAGCGCGTATTCGATATAGGGCAGCATGCGCTTGACGGCCGCGGCACCTTCCGGAATCGCCTCGGCGGCGCGGTGGTAGTCCATCAGGCCCAGATGTGCGAGGCGCGGCGAGATCAGTACGTCGGCGGGTTCACCGGCCAGGCGGCTTCTGGCGATACGCGTCTGCATGATGTGCACGCTGGTGGACAGCACGCCAACCAGCGAGGGCAGATCGTGATCGCGTTTGAGGCCAAGGCTGCTCAGCAGCCTGTTCGTCCAGCCCGGGCCGTGACGGTCTGCGGCCGGCACGCCGCGCTTGAGCGAACTGCCGACGATATCCGAACCCAGGTCGACCGCGATGACGATGTCGGCACCGAGCGCACGGCACAGCGACACCGGCACCGGATTGACCAGCCCGCCATCGACCAGCAGTTTGCCGTCGCGGTTGATCGGCGTGAACAGGCCCGGCAGCGCAGTCGAGGCACGCACCGCCGCCACCACCGATCCGTCGCGCAGCCAGATTTCGCGGCCGCTGGCGAGATCCGTGGCGACGCAACCGAAGGGTAGCGGCAGCGCGGCGATGTCGCGATCGACGAAATGGCGTACGAGGAAGGCGATCAGTTTGTCGCCCTTGATCAGGCCGCCGGAGAAACTCACGTCCATCAGCCCGACGACATCTTTCCATGCCAACCCGGAAATCCAGTTCTGAAGTCGGTCGAGATCGCCGGCGACATAGGTCGCGCCGACCAGCGAACCAATTGAACAACCGCAGACGACGTCGGGCTTTACGCCCGCCTCTTCAAGTGCCCGAATGACGCCGATGTGAGCCCAGCCGCGCGCCGAACCACTGCCGAGCGCGAGACCGATCTTTGGCTTCACACCGGCTCCGCGTCCAGCGTGGCGAACAGGTCGTGCACGTCGCAGTCGGTGACCGTGACGGTGGCGAACTGGCCGATTTCGAGTTGGTGGCCGTCGGTGACGTACACGATGCCGTCGATCTCGGGCGCGTCGGCGCTCGAGCGGGCGATGGCGCCCTCGTCATCGACGTCATCGACCAGTACCTCGATGGTGTCGCCAATGCGGCGCTCCAGGCGGCGCGTGCTGATGTCTTCCTGATGTTGCATCAACCGCACGCGGCGCTCCTCGCGCACTACCTCGGGCAGCGCGCCGGGCAGTTCGTTGGCCGCCGCGCCTTCGACGGGCGAGAAGGCGAAAGCGCCAACGCGATCAAGTTCCGCCGCATCGAGGAACTGAAGCAGCTCGTCGAATTCCCGCTCGGTCTCGCCGGGGAAACCGGTAATGAAGGTGGAGCGAATAGTCAATCGTGGCACCACGCCGCGCCAGGCGGCGATGCGGTCGAGAATCTTGTCGACATCGCCCGGCCGCTTCATGAGCTTGAGGATGCGCGGGCTGGCGTGCTGGAACGGTACGTCGAGGTAGGGCAGGATCTTGCCTTCCGCCATCAGCGGCAGCAGGTCGTCCACGCTCGGATACGGATAGACGTAGTGCATGCGCACCCAGACGCCGAGTTGGCCAAGTTCGCGAGCCAGATCGTAGAGCTTCGTCTTGACCGGACGGCCGCCGACGAAACCCGTGCGGTACTTCACATCGACCCCGTAGGCACTGGTGTCCTGCGACACGATCAGCAGTTCATTGACGCCCGCATTCACGAGATTTTCGGCTTCCTGCATGATCTCGCCGATCGGTCGGCTGACCAGGTCGCCGCGCAGCGCGGGAATGATGCAGAAGCTGCAACGGTGGTTGCAGCCCTCGGAAATCTTCAGGTACGCGTAATGATCCGGCGTCAGCTTGATGCCTTGCGGCGGCACGAGATCGATGAAGGGGTCGTGCAGCGGCGGCAGGTATTCGTGTACCGCCACCATCACTTCGGCCAGCGCGTGCGGGCCGGTCACCGCAAGAACTTTCGGGTGCGTTGCCCGAACGATGCCGCCCTTGGCGCCCAGGCAGCCAGTCACGATCACGCGGCCATTCTCGGTCAGCGCCTCGCCGATCGCTTCCAGCGATTCCTCGACCGCAGCATCGATGAAGCCGCAGGTATTGACGACGACCAGATCGGCACCGTCATAGGACGATGAGATTTCGTAACCTTCGGCGCGCAGCCGGGTCAGGATCTGCTCGGCGTCGACGGTCGCTTTCGGGCAACCGAGCGAAACGAATCCTACCGTCGGTGCCTTCTTTCGGCGCGCCACTACTTTTTGTCGGTCGTCTTTTCGGTGGTCTTGTCCGCGGCGTTGGGCGAGAACGCTGGGAAGGTAAAACCACCCATCAGTTTGCGCGTTTGCTCCTGCATGCTTTCTTGCATCTGCTGGAACATCTTGGAACTCTGGTCGACATAGGCGCCCATCATGCTCTGCATGGCCGGGCCATGGAAGGTGAGGAACTGCGACCAGAGTTCCTTGTTTATGACCGGATTTTCGCCGTAGAGGTTGCGGGCCTGGTCCTGCAGCTTCTTCTGCACGTCGGTGAAGGCCTGGACGTTGTTCTCCAGGTACTTGCCCATCATGCCCTGCATGGCATTGCCATAGAAGCGGATCATCTGCGCCAGCACGTCGGACGAGAACATCGGCGCGCCTGCCGCCTCTTCTTCGAGGATGATTTGCAACAGGATGCTGCGAGTCAGATCTTCGCCACTCTTGGCATCGACGACCTGGAATTCTTCATGCTTCAGCACGAGATCCTTGACGTCTACCAAAGTGATATACGCGCTGGTCCGCGTATCGTACAGACGGCGGTTCGGGTACTTCTTGATCAGTCTGACTGGTTCGGCCATGGCGCTCTCCCAGGCCACAGGGATGTGGCGGCGCAGCAATTATAAAACGAAACCCCCGCCGTAGCGGGGGATTGCGTCGACGTGGCGTACCGCGACGGCTGATTTTGCGCTGCCCTTACTGGAGATACAGGCCACCGTTGATGTTCAGCGTGGCGCCGGTCATGTAGCCGGCCAGTTCGGATGCCAAATAGGAACACAGGCCGCCCATTTCCTCCGGCTTGGCCAGGCGCTTCATCGGGATGGTATCAACGATGCTCTTGAGCACGTCCTCGCGGATGGCCATGACCATCTTGGTGGCGACGTAGCCGGGAGCGATGGCATTGACCGTAACACCCTTGGTCGCCAGTTCCTGCGCCAGCGCCTTGGTGAAGCCGATCACGCCGGCCTTGGCGGCGGAGTAGTTGGTCTGCCCAGCCTGGCCCTTGACGCCGTTCACCGACGAAATGTTGATGATGCGGCCCCAGCCGCGCTCGGCCATCTTGGCGGAAACCTGCTTGGTCATGTTGAACAGGCTGGACAAGTTGGTGGCGATGACGGCTTCCCACTGGTCCTTTTCCATCTTGGCGAACATGCGGTCACGGGTGATGCCCGCGTTGTTGACCAGGATGTCGACCGGGCCGGCGGCGGCTTCCGCCTCGGCGACCATGGTCTTGCAGGACTCGATGTCCGAGACGTCGCCAGCGACACAGACGAAATCCTTGAAACCGGCGGCGGCCATTTCCTTCAGCCACTCGTCCTTGTTGTCGAATTGCGGGTGATAGGCCGCCACCACCTTGTAGCCATCCTTGGCAAAGGCTTGGCAGATTGCGGTGCCGAGACCGCCCATGGCGCCGGTAACAAACGCTGTACGTTGGGTCATTTTTTCACTTCTCCTGGTTAAATGCGACGGGGTAAATCTCAATACATGTGCTGGCCGCCGTTGATGGAAATATTGGCGCCGGTAACAAAGGCCGCCTCTTCGGAAGCGAGGTAGGCAACGAGACCCGCCACCTCTTCCGGCTTGCCGAGTCGGGCCTGCGGAATCTGCGGCAGGATCTTTGATTCCAGCACCTCGTGCGGAATCGCCATGACCATCCTGGTGCCGATATAGCCGGGCGAGATGGTGTTGACGGTGATGCCTTTCTTGGCCACTTCGAGCGCCAGCGCCTTGGTAAAACCGTGCATGCCGGCCTTGGCTGCCGAATAGTTGGTCTGGCCGAAGGCGCCCTTCTGGGCATTCACGGAGCCGATGTTGATCACGCGACCCCAGCCGCGCTCGACCATGCCGTCCATGACCTGCTTGGTCATGTTGAANNACCTGGGCGACGCAGTCATGGGCGGAATTGAAGTCGGTCACATCGCACGGATAGCCGACGAAGCCGTAGCCCATGTCGTTCATCTTGCGCAGCCATTCCTGAGCCTTGGTGTTGCTCGGGCTATAAGTCGTCACCACCCGGTCGCCCAACGCGGCCAGCTTGATGCAGATGGCCTCGCCGAGGCCACCCATGCCGCCGGTCACCAAGGCCACCCTGTTCTTGTTCATGCCTTTTCCTTGACGTAGCGACCCGGCGCCGGCTCGCTCGGCGGATAGGCTTTGCTGCCGAGCCGGCCGCGCGCTTTCACCTCACCGCCGGCATAGCCCGTCAGCCAGTCGGCCCAGCGCGACCACCAGCTGCCCTTGACCTCGGTCGCTCCCGCCAGCCATTCTTCCGGATCGGCGACGTCGGCATCGTTGACCCAGTGACTGCGCTTGTTCTTCGCTGCCGGATTGATGACACCGGCGATATGACCCGAGGCGCCGAGCACGAAGGTCGTCTTGCCGCCGAGCAGACCGCGGCTCAGATAGGAAGTCTTCCAGGGCACGATGTGGTCCTCGCGCGAGGCAAGGATGAATACGGGCATGTCGACCCGGCCGAGATCTGCCTTGACGCCGCACATCGCGAGCTTGCCGGGCACGCGCAGATTGTTTTCCAGGTACATGTTGCGCAGGTACCAGGCGGCGAACGGGCCGGCCAGGTTGGTCGAATCTGAATTCCAGTACAGCAGGTCGAACGCCGACGGCTTGCCACCCTTGAGGTAGTTGCCGACGACGTACTGCCAGATGAGATCGTTGGCGCGCAGGGCCGAGAAGACGGACGACAGCTCCTGTCCGGTCAGCAGCCCGCCCTTGCCGATGGTGTTCTC
>PMIH01000125.1:6742-28769 GCA_003158255.1 Rhodocyclaceae bacterium | reverse complement strand
GCGATATGGACGCCCTGCGGGCAGTTCGCCTCGCACATGCGGCACAGCAGGCAGGAGAAAATCTGCGGGATGCTGGCGCGAACTTCGTCTTCAAGCCCGAGCATGACTTCGCGGAACAGCTTGCGCGGCAGGATCTTGTAGCCCAGCGGGCAAAGCGCCGAGCAGGTGCCGCAGTGGTAGCACGACCCGGCGTTGAAGCCTTCCACCTGCTTCATGCGGGCCGCGAATTCCGATGATACTTTGATCATGGTGATGTCCTCGTCGCCAACTCACGCGGCGTCATGCCGCATGCTGCTTCTTGAGTTCATATTGGAAGTACCCGTCCACATCGGCGCGGCCGACTTCCTCGACCATGCCGTAGCGGCGCATGCCGAAGAGCCAGACCGTCACTTCCCGCGCCGTGTAGCCCAGCGCCTCGGCGAGTTCCGGAATGGTCTTCGTGCCCTGTTCGAGAATCGCCGCGATGCGATCGCGCATGATCATCTCGTCCTGGGCAATGTCGAGCATGTGCCGCAAATGGGGTGTGCGTGGTTCGTTCATGCTGTCACCGCCTCCCTGAGACTGGCATCGATCATGGCCATGATCTGGTCATCGCGGAAACCCTCGATGACGATGGCGTCGTGCGGACAGATCGGCACGCAGGCGCCTTCACCCTTGCACGTGGAATCGAGCGCCATGGCCACTTCCTTGGTGCCGATGTGGATGCGCTCGATGGCGCCGTACGGACAGGCCTTGAGGCATTCGTCGCACCAGACGCATTTGTCGGTGTCGATCTTGGCCACCAGCGGCTCGAGGTTTACGAAGCCCTTCTTGAGCAGCGCGCCCGTGCGGGCGACCGCGGCGAGGGAAGAGGCCACGCTCTCGGACAGGTTCTTCGGGCCTTGCGCGGTACCGGCGATGCAGACACCGTCGATGGCGGTTTCGACCGGCCGCAACTTGATGTGGATCTCGTTGTAGAAGCCGTCCTTGCTCTTCGGCACCTTCAGCACTTCGTTCAGCGCGTCGTTCGGGCGCGGCGTCATGCCGGTGGCGAGCACCACCAGGTCCACACCGATCTCCAGCTCGTCTTCGACCAGCAGTGTGTCGTGCACCTTGAGTGCGAGGCGGCCGTCGGCCTTTTCCACTCGCGGCGGGGCGCTCGGGTCCCAGCGCAGGAAGAGCGCGCCATCTTCGCGGGCCTTCGTATACACGGTTTCGAGCCGCCCGTAGGTGCGCACGTCGCGATAGAGGTGGTACTGGTTGATGGTCTGGCCGGTCTTCTTCTCGACCTCATGCAGCAGGCTGCCGGTGAATGCCGTGGCCATGCAGCAGAAGCGCGAGCAGTGCGTGTTCGGCTCGGGGCACTCCTCGCTCTTTTCCTGCCGGCTGCCGACGCAGTAGATGAAACCGACATCCCGCACCGGCACACCGTTGTGGATCAGCTTGCCGCCCGAAGCGTTGGCGGCTTCGAGCATCTGGCGGAACTGCATCAGCGTCACTACGCCCGGCATGCCCCAGCCGTATTCGCCGTCGCGCGGCTCGTAAGGCGTGAAGCCGGTCGTGACAATGATGGCGCCGACGTTGAGCGTCAAGTTCTCGGAACCGTTCAAGCGCACGGTCGCGTTGAAGTCGCCGATGTGGCCGCTCTTGCCCGTCAGTTCGGCATTGGTGTAGAGGATGATATGGTCGTGCTGCCTAATCTGCTTGAGCAGGTTGGCGACGACTTCCGGGCCGTGCTGGTTGTCCGGGCCCATGCGCCCGACCTGCGTGGCCCAGCCACCGGGCTCGCTTTCGCGCTCGATGAGGAAGACCGAGAGTCCCATGCCTGCCAGCGAGAGCGCGGCGCGCATGCCAGCCACGCCGGCGCCGACGACCAGAACCCGCGGTTGGGTTTCAATGCGCAGCGGGGTTAGCGGAGTTGTCAGTGCCGCCTTGGCGACGCCGGCCCGCACGATGTTGATGCCCTTGAAGGTAGCGCCCGGCTTGTCGCCCGTGTGCACCCATGAGCACTGCTCGCGCAGATTGACGTGAACGTACTGGTAGGGGTTCAGTCCGGCCCGCTCCGCCATGGCGCGGAAGGTGAACATGTGCAACTTCGGTGAGCACGAGGCGATGACCAGACCATCCAACTTCTTTTCCTTGATCTCGTCGATCATCTCCTGCTGCGAAGCGTCGGAGCAGGCGAACAGGTGCGTCCGCGTGACTTCGACTTCCGCTTCGTTCAGGAGCGTAGCCGCCACTTCCTTCACGTTCACGTGGTCGGAGATGTTCCCGCCACAGTGGCAGACGTAAACGCCGATTCGTCGTTTATCTGTCATTGTCCGCCCCTCGTCCTTTCAAGATAGCCTGCCGCCTGGCTCGCCGCTGCGCCTGAGTGCAGCACGGTGTCCGGGATGTCCATGACGCCGATGGTGGTGCCGGCCGCGAAGAGTCCGTCGACATTGGTGCGCGTCGGTTCGCTGACGGGATCCGTTTCGCGCAGGTAGCCGAATTCGTCCGCCGCCAGCGCTTCGCCCTTGTAGAGCGAGAACACGTCGGTGTTGGGCAGGAAGCCCACGGTCAGGACCACCAGGTCATGTTCCGCAGTCTTGTGGCCGCCTTCGCCGAGCATGTCTTCGTAGTGCAGCGCCATGTTGCCGTTATCGAGTCGCTCGATGCGCGCCACCTTGCCTTTGACGAACTGGACCCCCATCGACTTGGCCTGCTCGTAGAACTCGTTGTAGCCTTTGCCGAAGGCGCGCACGTCGATGGTGTAGATGGTGATGTCGGCCATCGGCAGGGCGCCCATGGCGAGCTGCGCATGCTTGATGGAGTACATGCAGCCGATGCGGCAGCACAGCGGGTTGCAGACCGTCTGGTCACGCGAGCCGACGCACAGGAGGATGGCGATCTTCTCCGGCTCCTTGCCGTCCGAAGGCCGCAGCACGGCGTTGTACGGGCGCGTCGGCGCCAGCAGGCGGTCCATCTGCGGGNNTCGGCTTCTGCGAGAAGTCGATGCACTTGGGTGCGCAGGCATCCACGCACTCCATGCACTGCGAGCACTCGGCGCAGTTCATGCAGCGCTGGGCCTCCTGCCGCGCCTCCTCTTCCGTCATGGCCTGCTCGTAGCATTCGAAGGACTTGCCGCGTACATTCGCCGCAAGCGCCGGTTGCGGAACCGGCTGCCGCTCGACGAAGTCCTTGGATTCCTCGAGCACGACCTTCTTGTCAGTCATGTCGAGGACGCCGTCGAACGGTACGTCCAGCGCCTCGCCCTTCAGGCGGCGGTCCATGTAGAACGCGGCCCGGTGTCCCTGCGCGATGGCGTTGATGATCATCGTCGGCGCCGTTACGCAGTCGCCGCAGGCGAAGACATCCGGATCGGCGGTCTGGCGGGTCTGCGGATTTGCGGCCAGCAGGCCCTTGGTGTTCTTCATGTCGGCCGGGAAAGACGTGGTCGACGGCAGCAGGCCGATCGCGAGGACAGCCATGTCGACCGGAACCACCTTTTCCGAACCGTGGATGGGCACCGGTCGGCGACGGCCGCTTTCGTCCGGCGCGCCGAGTTCCATCGTGATGCACTCGACCCCGGTCAGCTTGCCGTTCCTGCCGAGGAACTTCGTCGGTGCGCTCATGAGCATGAGTTCGACGCTTTCTTCCACGGCGCCTTCGATTTCCCAGTCGTGCGCCGGCATTTCCTTGCGTCCGCGCCGGTAGTTGATGATGACCTTGCGCGCGCCCATGCGGATGGCGGCACGCGCCGGGTCCATGGCCGAGTTGCCGCCGCCGATGACCATGACGGTCTTGTCCTTGACGTCGGGCATCTTGCCGACATTGACTTCGTGCAGAAACTGCATGCAGCCGACGACGCCATTGAGTTCGTTGCCCTCGATATCGAGGCCGTTTTCGTCCGACGCGCCGGTTGCCAGCAGGATGGCATTGAAGCCCTGCTGCTTGAGGTCGGGCAGGGAGGTGACCCGCTGCCCGGTCTTGATCTTGACGCCCAGTGCCGTGACGTTCTTGATGTCGCGATCGACGACATCGTTCGGCAGGCGATAGGGCGGGATGGCCGTGCGCAGCATGCCGCCGGCTTCGTTTTCCGCCTCGAAGATGGTGACCTGGTGGCCTTCGCGCGCCAGGTAGAACGCGGCGCTCAGGCCGGCCGGGCCGGAACCGACGATGGCGACGCGAGTGGCGAGCTGTTTCTCGACCGGACCGTATTCGGGTTCCGGATGTTCGGCGTAGTAGCGGTCCGCCATGAAACGCTTGATACCGCGGATATGCACTGTGCCTTCCTTGTCGCCGCGCGTGCATTCCGATTCGCACGGTGCGTAGCAGGCCCGCGACAGGCTGCCCACGAGGGGCGCGTTTTCAAGGTGCAGATCAAAGGCTTCCTTGTAACGGCCTGCGCGAACCAGCGAGACATAGCCGCTGGCCTTGACGTTGGCCGGACAGGTGAAGGTGCACGGCGCTTCGCCGCGGCGGGTGATCACCGCCTTCTTGGGCACCGCCTGCGGGAACGGGATGTGCGCGATCCGCCGCGTGACGAGGTCGTAGTTGTACTCGTCCGGCACGGTGACCGTGCAGACTTCCTCGCATTTGCCGCAGCCTGTGCAGACATCGAAGTCCACGTAGGACGCTTTTCGGTGCAAGTCCACGGCGAAGGAGCCATCGGCGTTGCGCACGATGCCGTCGACCTCGCTATAGGTCATGAGCTGAACGTTGGGGTGATGGGAGACGGAGGCCATCTTCGGCGTCACGATGCAACTGGCACAATCGAGCGTCGGGAAGACCTTGCTGAGCAGGATGGCTCTGCCGCCGATGCTGGCGTTCTTGTCTACCAGCAGGACGCGGTAGCCCATGTCGCCCATCGACGCGGCGGTTTCCATGCCCGCGACACCGGCACCGACGACCATTACGTCGTAGTCCAGCGGTCGATTTTCAGTNNTTAGGCTTCAAGAGACTTTAACTCCTGTTGAAAGTTGTTCATATGCGCGACGAAGTTGTCGGCACATACGGAACAAAGCCCCGCCATCTTCAAGCGCTTCGGGCTGATGCCATGCTCTTTCATCAGTGTCTGCGCCCGGGATACCAGCGTGCTGGTGCGCGGGGTGCAATCGGAAAGATAGGCGCAATCGCCTCCGCAGGCGGCGATGAACACCCCGTCGAAACCATGTTCCAGCGCGCGCAGGATCCATGCTGGCTTGACGCCGCTGGAGCAGGGTAGCGGGATGACCTGGACGGCGGGCGAGTAGTGCAGGTGCGCACTGCCCGCTCGGTCAATCCCCGGGTCCGAGATTGCGTTCGTCGAAAATACGAGGACTTTCGGCGCGCTCTTGTTGTCGCCGGCGCTCATGGCTACACCTTGCGCAGCAGGTAGACACTCCAGAAGCCGTCGTTGGCGACATCACCAAGGTAGTCGTGGCCCATCTTCTTGCACCAGCGCTGGATGTCGACGATCGTGCCGCTATCCGACGACTGCACTTCCATGACGCTGCCGACGGGACATTCGCCGATGGCGCGCTTGGCCTCGAGCATGGGACCCGGGCAGGCAGTGCCCCGGGCGTCGATGACTTTCGCGACCTTCGTGGCCTTCAGTTCGCTTTCGTTCATGATCTTCCTCCGTGCTGAATCGGTTGATGGGCGTGTTGGAAATCGTGTCTTACATGAACCAGCAGTGCTTCGACTCACTACACAGGTCGATGAAGGCTGCGACGCCGGCAAAGGTGATGTTCGGATAGTCGATCAACTCGTCGCGCTCGAGGTCCATGAGGTCGAGCGACAGGTTGCAGATCGTGATCCGCACACCGGACTCGGCGGCCAGTTGTATGAGCTGTTCGAGGGACATCGCGCCGGCCTTCTCCAGATCGAACTTGATCGCGGACGGCTCGAGCTCCTGTAGGTTCTTGTGTTTCTTCATGGGGTCGCGCAGTGTTGCCGAAGCCCGGAGCGTGAAGACCAGTTCGACCTCAATGTCGAAGGTCGTCGCGCCCAGCGCGATGATGAACGCCAGCATCGTGCGTTCGAGATCACCGCTCATAACGCCTATGGTGATTTGGTCCTTCGGCGCTGCGCGTTCCAGGGCTTCCACGCGCTTCAACAAGTCCTGCAGGAGTTGGTCTTTGTCTTGGCTGTCGGTCATGGTGATTTTCCCCGGCTGTTTGCAATCAGTTTCCGTACGGTAGCCCTCGTGCGTCACGAGAGGTGAGGATTGGCTGGCTGGGAGGCGGCAGTGCATTGGATTGGGCAGCGCCATGCGCTTGCCCCGGTACGGCCTTAGGGCTGAGTTGGTATCCGAAGACGATACCTGCTAAGAGAACCGCGACAGTCTCTAACATGGCAAACCCCCATTCACCAGCTGAAAATCTGTATCTACGGAAATACTTATATTCCATTCAGGAGTGCCGGGCGTTGACGCAAGTCAACGGTTGTGCAGCGCAATGTCAGCAGACGCCGTGGCGATGACAGCCAACGAGATGGTCGTCTACCATGCCCACGGCCTGCATGTGCGCGTAGCAGATGGTGGGGCCGACGAACTTGAAGCCGCGTACAGACAGGTCCTTGGACAAGGCGCGTGATTCCGGTGTCTCGGCGGGCACTTCCGCCAGGCTGCGCCACGTGTTTTTTTGTTGACGACCGTCAACAAAACGCCACAGGTAGGCGTCGAAGGAACCGAATTGTTCGCGCGTCGCCAGATAGGCACGCGCATTCGCGATGGCGGCCGAGATCTTGAGCCGATTGCGTACGATGCCGGCATCGGCGAGCAGGCGCGCCATGTCCGCTTCGTTGTAACGCACGATGCGGTCGGCATCGAAACCGTCGAATGCGCGGCGGTAGTTCTCGCGCTTCCTCAGAATCGTGATCCACGACAATCCAGCCTGCGCGCCTTCGAGGATCAGGAACTCGAACAATTTGCGATCATCGTGGCAGGGCACGCCCCATTCCTCATCGTGGTAGGCGACATAGAGCGGATCGTCTCCGCACCAGGGGCAGCGTGTCGGTGTCTTCATCGTGCGAAATTATGCACCCGGTGACGAGCGCGGCATGAGTATCGTCTTTTGGGAGATCAATCTGCCCGCCAAGATTCGGCTTGTAGAATTTTGGATGCGACGATTCGCCGCACGGCACTGAACCATTCACCCAATACAATCAAAAACCGTAATATTGGGTTCCCCCCTGAAGCCGTGATCAGGACACTTATCGTTGGCGCCCTTGCAACTCTACTGGGTGCGGTTTCACTTGCCGCGTTATCGCAAGAAGCAGAATTCGACCCTGTGGTCATCACGGCTCCCAAGACCGTCGACTCCACCGACTCGTCTTTGGGCTCAACGACGCTCAACAAGGCAGACATGGCGCCCAAACGGACGTCCACCAGCGACACAGCGCGCCTGTTGCAGGACATACCCGGAGTCAGTCTGATTGGTGCGGGCGGCATTTCCAGTCTGCCGGTGATCCACGGCATGGCGGATGAACGCCTGAACGTCCAGGTCAATGGTATGGGGCTGATGCCTGCTTGTCCGAATCACATGAATTCACCACTGTCCTACATTGACCCGACCAGCGTGGATAGCATCAAGGTCTATGCTGGCGTGACTCCGGTGAGTGTCGGTGGCGACAGCATCGGTGGTTCGATACAGGTCAACTCGGCGCCGCCGAAGTTCGCTGCCTCCGGGCAGGAAATTCTCCTCGAAGGAGCGGTGGGTGCTCTTTATCGCAGCAACAACAAGGCTCGCGGCGGCAATGTGGCGGCGACCGTGGCGACCGAGGACATCAACCTGACGTACACCGGTGCCGCGACAGATGCGAAGAACTACCGGGCTGGGCGGGCATTCCATGCCGCGGGCTCGGAAGGGGCGGGCGGACAGTGGCTGGATGGCGACGTCGTCGGTTCCTCAGCCTTTCGTGCCACGAACCAGGATGTCGGGATTGCGCTGCGCCATCAAAACCACCTGCTCCAGCTCAATGCAAGCGAACAGAAGGTTCCCTACGAGGGTTTTCCTAATCAGCGCATGGATCTGACCAACAACGATACGACGATCATCAACCTTGCGTACAAGGGACGCTACGAGTGGGGTGACCTGGACGGGCGAATTTACAAACAGGACATCAAGCACACCATGAACATGGGCCCGGACAGAATGTTTGGCGACTTTCCCGGAATGCCGATGTATACAAAAGGGGAAGTCCAGGGTTCGAAACTACAGGCGAACATGTTCTCTTCGGATGCGGACATTGTCCGGGTCGGGGTCGAAACGCAGTATTACACGATGTACGATTGGTGGACGCCGGTCGGTGGGCAGATGGGGCCGGACTCGTTCTGGAACATCGACTACGGCAGGCGAGACAAGGTTGGCATTTTCGGTGAATGGGAAGCCAAGTGGAATCGGGAGTGGGTTAGCCTGCTGGGCGTTCGCGGCGACCGCGTCAAGTCGGATGCGGGACCAATACAGGGATATAACGGCACGCCGGTGTGGGCGATCGATGCTGCCGCCTTCAATGCACGCGATCACAAGCGTACTTTCGAAAACCTCGATCTGACTGCTTTGCTTCGCTACGAGCCCGAGAAAACGCAGAATTTTGAACTGGGCTACGCGCGCAAGTCCCGCGCCCCGAGTGTCTATCAACTGTATCCCTGGTCGACCTATGAGATGGCGACGACGATGAATAATTTTTCTGGCGATGGCGGTGGCTACGTCGGCAATCTCGACCTGAAACAAGAAGTGGCGCATACCTTGAGCACTTCCGGCGACTGGCATGACGCCACCCGGGAAAAGTGGATGTTGAGAGTGGCGGGTTACTACACGCGCATCACGAACTACATTTCCGCGCAACGCTGCACTATCAGTTTCTGCGATCCGAACAAAGTGACTGCGACGACGGGTTTCGTCGCGCTTCAGTACGCGAACGAAACCGCCCGGATTGTTGGCCTGGATCTGTCCGGCGATTTATTGTTGGGCAGTGCCGACGATTTTGGCAGCTTCACGGGAACCGGCGTGCTGAGTTACCTCAGGGGCAAGGAACTTAGTACGGGCGACAACCTTTTCGACATGATGCCGCTCAATGCAAAGCTCGCGGTGACCCAGCGTTTGGGAAACTGGACCAACACTGCCGAAGTTCAATGGGTGGCCGCCAAGACGCATGTATCGCAGGTCAGGAACGAAGTCAGAACCGCGGGATACGGATTGTTGAATTTGCGCAGCAGTGCCCAACTGACCAAGAACATCCGCCTCGATTTTGCCATCGAAAATGCTTTGAATCGCTACTACCAGGATCCTTTGGGTGGGGCTTACGTCGGCCAGGGAAATGCCATGTTCCTCGACTCCTTGCACTGGGGGGACTACGTCCCCGGCATGGGGCGATCGCTTAACGCCGCACTGAACGCGTCCTTCTGAGTTCGATATGCAAATCCAAAATCGTTTTGGCGCAGGAACGAGACAAGGCCTCTGCCTGACAGTCCTGGTTGCGTTGTTGTTGCCCGGCTGCGGGGGAGGCGGCGACGGTCCGGCCATTCAGGCGCGTCCCCAAACCATTACCTTTGGCGCCGCACCGACGCTACGCCTGGGCGGTACCGCAACCGTTTCGGCCACCGCCAGTTCAGGTCTTGCGGTGATCTACCATAGCGATACGCCATTCATATGTTCCGTTGACGAGAACACCGGCCTGGTTACCGCGTTGACACCGGGCAACTGCACGATTGGCGCCGATCAGTACGGCAACGATACATTTGCACCCGCGCGACAAACCCAAACCATTGCCGTTCATGTTGATCCCAACCAGACCATCGGTTTCGGCGCAACTCCTGCCTTGAGCATATTCGGCACTGCGACCGTTTTGGCTACCGCCACCTCCGGCCTGCCGGTCACTTACAGCAGCGTTACTCCAAACATCTGCTCCGTCGATGGCAGCACCGGCCTGGTCAGAGACTTGGCGGCAGGCGCATGCACTATCGCGGCAAATCAGCCGGGCAATGCCGACTATCACGCCGCGCCACAAGCGACGCTAACGCTGACAGTAGGGGCGGCACCCGTGCAGAGCACCGTTCCGGGTATCCCGAGTAGGGTAGCAGCTGCACTCGGAAGTGGCGCGGACACGGTCACGATCACGATCGGTGCAACTGACAGTGGCGGTAGCGTCATCACCGGCTACACAGTGGCTTCCAGCCCATCCGGCATCACGGGCACGGGCACTGCTTCTCCGATCACCGTCACCTGCCCGACCACTTGTGCGGGGTACGCGTTCTCCGTGGTTGCCGTCAACGCCCTTGGCGCCGGTTCGCCCTCGACGCCGGTCGATGTCGTAACGACTTATAACGTCGTTGAAACCTTCCGAGAGCCAGCGACACAGCCTAACAATTCCATTTTCACGGGATCATTCATCTTCGATTCCACGACGGGCACGGTATCCAACCTGGCCGGCAATCTTACTGAATCGATGTCCGGTGGTTGTGCCACGCTTGCAGGCTGTCCGGGAAGCTACGGCTCCGTGCCGATGACATTGGTCCCGCTCTCGAATCAACTGTCTTCCGTACCCGTGACGCTGGGTGGCATGCGCGGTTTGCTGGTCACCACGTTTGCCTTGCCGACCACCAACACGTTTTACAACGGATTCGGTGGCGATGGCTGGACGCCGGCGGCCGGCGTGGCCGTAGGCGGTGTCTACTACGGTTTCCCGACTGCGCCGAATCCGTTCAACGGTGGCGTGGGCAACGCCTATGCCATGATCTTCGTCAACACCACGGATCCGTTGACGCCGCCGGTCCAGGCGCAGATCGACAAGCTGGCCTACGCGGACTGTACGCCGGGCGGCATGATGGGTGCAGTGTGCATGACAGGGACATCTCAGGCCGGATACGGCTCCGTCGGGACGATGGGTGGCTATCCCGTCTCGCTGATCGTCACCAAGCAATAGCGTGCCGCGCCGCGCACGCTCACTCTGGCGCATCGACCGCAAGCAGCCCCGAATAGCCGGGCCACTACGACTGAGTTTCGGTGCCGCACTGGAGCGGGCGCCGAAAGCCGGTCGCGAGATGGGTGCGACAATTCACCACATTGTTTAGTCATAAGTGCCCTTGTAAAGTTTCGTAAATGGCCCGCGGGGCCAATGATCCGGCAACCACAAGGGAGAAAACATGAAGAAGACAACTGCACTGGGCGCAGCACTGGCACTGCTCGGCGGCATGTCCGCAGCCCACGCAACACCCACTGCCTACAACGTGACAGAGACCTTCAATCAGGTCGTTTATGACACTTCTCATCCGACTTGGGACACCCTCTTCACCGGATCATTCAGCTTCGATTCGGCGACTCATACTGTGTCGAATCTGACCGGCTCGCTCACCCAGGCCATGAGCGGCAACACGACCTTCCGCAATCTGAACTATCAGTTGTCGTCAGTCTATGATGCGGCTGTAGGTGGCCTGATCGTCACTGCCTTCTATCAGAACTCCACCGACGTTTTCTCAGGTGGAGGCTTCGCGACTGGCGGCAAAGCGACCTTTGGAAACCAGAATGCCTATGCCACGATTTTCATCAACACTACGGATCCAACCGCTGCTCTGACCCAAGCTCAGATCGACAAACTCGCCTATGCGGACTGCACCACGGGCGGCCTAATGGGCGCAATGGGCACCTGCATGACCGGCTGGGTTAAGGACACCAGTGGCGTTCTTGGCGCCGGCGGCACGATGAGAGGCACCTACCCGGTCACCGAATCCATCACCGCGGCTGTACCCGAGCCCGAAACCTACGCAATGATGATGGCGGGCCTCGGCATGATCGGTTTCATGGCACGCCGGCGCAGGGCGGCATGATTTCGCAGTAAGTCTTTCATAAATATACCCAGTTGGAAAGGAACTCCCAGTGAAAATGAAACTTCTTGCAGGCACCGTACTTTGTGCGGTCTCGGTAATGCCGGCAGCATATGCGGCGGCGTCCAACTACAACATCACGGAGACATTCCTCGAGCCGGAGACTCAGCCGAACAACTCGATTTTCAAAGGTAGTTTTACTTACGACAGCAGTACCCACACCATATCGAATCTGTACGGCCAACTCAGTGAGTCGATGACATATGCCAACGACATGGTATGGCTGAATCTCAGTAACCAATTGGTTTCGTGGTACGACTCGTCACTCGGGGGAACCTTTGCTGCAGTGTTCAAGAACACGAACACCAACACGTTCTACAACCCGGGTGGGGCCGGACCACGTCCCGTTGGCGGTGGAGACTATTGGTCTCCTCAAGTTGGCGCGGACATGGGCGGGATCTACTACGGATTCCCGAAGGCTGCAAACAACCCCGGTAACGCCTATGCGCTGATCTTCGTTCCCGACAATCCGCTGGCGGCGCTGACCCAGGCGCAGATCGGTAAGCTTGCTTACGCGGATTGTGTACCAACTGCCGCAGGCGGCATGTTGGCGGGTGGCGGCATGATGGGCGCAGTCTGCATGACGGGTACCTCGCTAGCAGGTTATGGGGCAATTGGGACGATGGCAGGTTACCCGGTGTCAGAGGCCATCACCGCCGCCGTACCCGAGCCGGAAACCTACGCCATGATGATGGCCGGCCTCGGTCTGGTCGGCTGGATGTCGCGTCGCCGCAAAGCGCACGCCGCGGTCCTGATGCCTGCCTGATCCGCGCGCCCGTCGGCCCGTCCAGGGCTCACGGGCGCTTTCCGTTTTTTTCTTGCCTGAGAAGCGTCAAAATGAACGGCCAAGCCATCGAGATCCCGCCGAGCCGCAAGACGGCGCGCGTTCGCCATCTGTGCTTGAGCGCGGGTATCGCGCTTTCGGCAACCGTTGGGCCTTTGGTAGCTGAAGCGGCCGTTGCCACCTATAACGTGACCACAACTTGGCACGAACCAGCCACGGCGCCAAGAAACTCCGTCTTCATCGGTTCGTTTGATTACGATGCGTCAACCCACGCCATCACGAACCTGAAGGGCACCCTCAGCGAGTCGATGACTGGCGATTCGACGAGGCCCTACAACCCGGCCTACGGGCCCGGCAATTACAGCGGTGGCGGCGACAGCATGACTTGGCTGGGTCTGGACAACGTCAGCAACGCAGCTTGGGGCGCCACGCAATCCTATAACGGTGTGACCTACACACAACAGCAAATTCAGGCGCTGCACGCGCAGTACAACATCGCCGGGGTAGCGGGTGGACTCAACAATCAGTTGGTCTCGTCCTGGTATGACGCCGCGCTGGGCGGCACGTTCGCTGTCACTTTCCGTAATGCGACTACGCTCACCTGCACAACCATGATGGGTGGCGACGGCTGGAGTCCGCAGGCTTGCGCGGACGTGGGAGGGGTCTATGCCAACTTTTCTACCCTCGCCAACAATCCCGGCAACGCCTACGCGCAGATCTTCGTGCCGGATAGCCTGACCTCCGCCAACACGACGAGCAATCCACTTACGTTGAGCTGGAATGAAGCGAACGGCACGGGAAGCCAAGGGCTTGCCCATACGGCGTATGCCGACTTCGTTCCCACGGTCAATCCGACGGGATCATACGACTTCGGTGGCGGCATGATGGGCGCCGTCGGCATGACAGGTACATCGCAGTGGATTTACGGCGCCGTCGGGACGATGGGTGGCTATCCGCTATCCGAGACCATTACCTTTGCCGCTGTTCTCGAGAGCAGTTACTCCGATGTCGCGCCCACCTCTTGGGCGTCTCCGTACATAGAAGCCATTTCGGCCGCAGGCATCACCCACGGCTGCGGTGCCGGCAAGTACTGCCCGACACAGAATGTTACCCGCGAACAGATGGCGGCGTTTATCGTGCGGGCCAAGGAAGGCGAGCCAGCGACGGACTGCGCGACGCCGCCATTCAGCGATGTACCCACGACGAATTCATTCTGCAAGTACATCCAGCGCATGTCGGCCCTCGGTGTCACGACCGGCTGCGGCGGAGACAACTACTGCCCGAGCAACGACGTCACGCGAGATCAAATGGCGGCCTTCATTATTCGTGCACTGGAGGGGAATCCCGTAGCAGCGTATTGCGGAGCGACATCGCCGTTCAGCGACGTACCGGCTTCGAGCGCGTTCTGCGGTCACATCAAGCGGATGCTGGAACTGAACATCACAACCGGCTGCGGTGGCGGCAACTATTGCCCGGGCCAGTACGTGACGCGCGAGCAGATGGCGGTATTCCTGGCGCGGGCCTTCCTAGGGATGTGACAGCCATAGTAGTCAGTCGTAGCGGCGCGGCTCGGGTCACGCACGTGATACCATAAAATCTGACCATGCGCGGGTACACCTCTGCCCCTGCTGGCAGCGGACCACAAGCGATGTATGGAACGCCCGCGCTTCCCGCCATCGGCAATCCCGACGTCACTACTCTGGGGCTCGAACCGTCGATGGGACTGGGTTTCAAAAGATGTTTCGCACCCAGTCCCTCTTTGTGCGCTTACGTAGAATTACGGCCGTGTTGAATCTGCGGACATTTCTGGACAGGGCAATGAGCAAGCCAGCGCTTTCTTCGAAAACATCCCGTTTCATACTGACTATCCTGGCGCTCCTCGCCATGGCCGCTTGCGGAGGCGGCGGCGGTGGGGACGGGGGAGGAACGCCCGCGCCAAGCCCGAATGTCACCACGCGATTCTGGCTGGAGCCGACTACTACCACCACGATTGGCGTGGGGCAAACCTTTGACACTTTCCCCGCCATCAAGAGCAGCGCAGATGCATTCCCGAGCTACGTGGGCGCGACGCTGGTTACGTGGTCGTCCAGCCAGCCCGGCGTCGCGTCGATCGACGGCAACGGGATGGTGATTGGCCTGAGCGCGGGAACAACCGTCGTCACGGCGCAGTACCAGACGTATTCAAGTCAAGTGACAGTGCAAGTCAGTGGTGCATTTTTGCAACGCAATGTTGCCGTAAGCGGCCAGGGCATTCGGCACTATTCCATTTACGTGCCGCCGTTTGGCGATACCAGTCCGCACCCCGCGATCCTTTCTCTTCACGGTGGCGGCGGCTCGGCGATGATTCAAGCCTCGACCAGCCTCCTCAACAAGTTCGCCCAGGCAGAGAAGATCTATGTGGTCTATCTGGAAGGGACTGGGGCCATACAGACCTTCAACGCCGGCAGCTGTTGTGGTTCCGCGCAAACGCAAAACGTCGACGATGTCTTGTACGTGCGAACCGTATTGGATGACATTGAAACCAACTACAACGTCAATCCGGCGAAGATATTTGCCACCGGATTTTCCAACGGCTCCATGATGTCGCACCGTCTGGCCTGTGCGGTGGCCGACAGGATCGCCGCCATCGCAGCGGTGTCCGGCGGATCCGGACAATTCGACAAGGCCCTCAATCAGTACTATGCCTGCAACTCGACGCGCCCCATTCCGGTTCTGCACATTCACGCCGCCAACGACAGGAATTATCCTTTTGCCGGTGGGATTGGCGACGGAATTTCATCGACGAATTTCTATCCGATCGATTCCACCATCTCGGATTGGATCGGCAGAAATAACGTAACGGCGCAGGCCACCGTCGAGAACGTCACTTCCACTACCACCTGCTACCACTACAGCGCCGTTGCGAACACCAGCAAGCCCAGTGCGCCGGTTATCTTGTGCAAGTTGAATCCCGTGGATGTGTACGACTCCGTGAATAGCATTGTGTTTGGCGGTGGACATTCCTGGCCTGGCGGCGTTCGTTCTCCCGCGGCGAAAAGCGATGTTCCGGTTACGGACTTTAACGCCAATGCCTACATGTGGAATTTCTTCAATCAGTAGCCTTCCTGTCGATGGCCCTTGCATGTCGTTGCCGCCTCGCGCTGCCGTAGAATCCGCGCCATCGCATCGTCGCAAGGAAAGCTGAAATGAAGCGCAGGATCATCGGCAGATGGATGGCAATCGCGGGAGCTTGCGGCGCCCTGTTGTCCGGCTGCGGCATGATGGAGAAAAAACCGCCCGCGCCCGTTCCGGTCAAGATCGGCCTTGCCCTCGGCGGCGGTGCAGCGCGTGGCTTCGCGCACATCGGCGTCATCAAGGCATTGGAGGCGCAGGGCATCGTGCCGGACATCATCGTCGGCACCAGCGCCGGCGCGGTCGTGGGATCGCTTTACGCGTCAGGGCTTTCCGGTTTCGACTTGCAGAAGACTACGCTGGATATGACCGAGAAGCAGGTGGTCGGCTGGGCCTGGCCCAATCGCGGTTGGATGGATGGCGAGGTGCTCCAGACTTTTATCAACACGGCCGTCGGCAATCGACCGCTGGAAGCCTTGCCGCGCAAGATTGCCATCGTCGCCACCGAACTGAAGACCGGCGCGCCGGTCCTGTTCAGTAGCGGTAACACGGGCGTGGCCGTCCGCGCTTCGGCCGCCGTGCCAGGCGTGTTCCAACCCGTTTCAATTGCCGGCCGCGAGTACGTGGACGGTGGTCTGGTCAGCCCGATACCGGTGCGCTACGCCCGCCAGTTGGGCGCAACCTTCGTCATCGCCGTGGACATCTCGTCACGCCCGCAGGATGGCGCGACGGACAGCACGCTCGATGTGATGTTGCAAGCATTCAGCATCATGGGCAAGACCATCGGCCAGTACGAAACGGCCGAAGCCGACGTGGTCATTCGGCCCATCACCACCGGCCTGCCATCCGCCGACTTGAGCGGCCGACACCGTGCGGTACTCGAAGGCGAAAAGGCCGCCGCGCTGGTGATGCCAGAACTCAAGGAAAAGCTGGAGCGGCTGCGCGTTCCTGCCAACGGCCGCAAGTGAGCGTGACTTTGGGCGAAGCCCATCGGTACAGCGGCGGAGTTTGGAAAGTCAGTCGTCGTGGTACGCCGAGTAAGAAAGCTCACTTCGGTTCAAAACGCTTTACGCCGGCTTTCTTGGCGGCCTTCTCCAGATCGGCATCCAGGGTCGCTAGCGGCAAGGCTTCGCGCATCGCCAACTCAAGGTACGCGGCGTCGTAGGCCGAGAGCTTGTAGCGACGGGCGAGGTTCAAGGTTTCGCCGAGCGCATGGTCGGCGGTCGCTTTGTCCGTTGTGATGTTCAATCGCGTCAGGGTGGCGACGAATGCCTGCGTGCGAGCTTCATTCACCAATCCCTTGGCTTCCGCTTTGGCGACGACGTTCGCTGCTTCCAGTGCCCACAGGTTGGGGACCACGGCCGGCGTTGTCTTGAGCGCGTCCAGGACCTTCAGCGCATAAGCCACGTCGACGGGGCGTCCGTCGTTCTGCAGCCAGCACATGGCGACGGAGTTATCGAGGACGAAGCTCACGCCCGGCCCTCGTTGATCAAGGCCTTCAGGTCAACGCGCTTCACCGGCTCGGCGCTCAACATCAGATTGCGCATCTGCTCGACGGCGACGATCGCGTCGTTGCTCCTGCTGCTCCCGGCGGGCACCAGGTCCGCGATCGGTTCGCCGCGCAGGGTGATGGTGTAGCAATTACCCGCCTGGATGCCGCGCAGCAACTCCGGCAACTTGGTTTTCGCTTCGTAAGACCCGATTTCGATGTTCATGGCGTTCACCCTGAAAATGCATATAGACCAGTATATAGACTGGTCGTGTAATTATCAAGGCGTTGTAACTCGGATTTACGGCGTGCCGATAAACAGGTAGAGGTTGGACGAGCCGCTGCTGGAGCGGCCGAAGCCGAGATAGAGCATGCCCATCGGCGTTTCGCCGCCGATGTAGATCGCGGCCGAATTCAACCAGCCGTCGCGCTGCGTTTCTGTGTAGCGGACGCCGGCCTTGCCTGCCTCGAGGGCGAAGCCAAGGCGCATGTCGCCACGCAGGCCGAGGGGCAGGCGGCCGATGATCCGTTCGGCTTGCAGGCCGGCGTAGCGAATGTCGTCGCCGACGATTTGTCCTTGGGCGAAGCCGGAAAGGTTTAGGAAGCCGCCGAGCGAGCCGGCGTCGTAGTAGGGCAGGGTTCCGCGCGGCGAACCGATGTATTTGAGTCGCCCTTTCAGTACGAAGTCCCGTAGCGAGCCGGCGGCCTGCATTTCCGCATCCACCCGGCTGTATCCCGCCTTGTCGCTGTCGAAGTAGCCAACGCGCGTCGACCAGCCGCGGGTCGGGTTGTACAGGCGATCCAGCTGGTCGAGATCGACGGTGGTGCGCCAACCGCCGTACCGGGTGTCGACCATGGGCATCCAGGGCAGGCCGATGTCGCGTTCCGTGTGATGCCATTGGTCTTCCCAGCCCGCCTGGATCTGTCCGAGTAGGCCGATATTGGCGCCGGCGAGAAGGGCGACTCGGCTTTCGGTGACGCTGTATTGCGCCACCTTCTTGTCATCCTGGAAGATGTTGGTTTCGGTGCGATGCTTGCCGGCCTGGGTTTCGACGAAGAATCGCTGCCGTTCGTCGAACGGCTGGTAGTAGTCGAGGGTGAGACCTTCAGTCGAGCCGATATCGCCGGTGGCCAGGAATTCGCCGCCGCGGCTGTTCATCCAGGTGCGGTGGTAGCCGGCGCGCAAGCCATAGGTCGAACCGTGCGAGTATGTGCTTTCAAGATGGAGACCAAAGCGAAGGTAATCCGGTCCCCAGGGTTTTTCGATCGGCAGGATGCGCAGGACGTCGCGTTCGTGGACCGACAACATTTCGTAGTCGATGCTCTGGTAATAGCCGTCGCCGTACGCACGCAGGAGATCGTTGTTCAGCTGCTCCGTTGCGATGAGTTCGCCGGTCCTCTGGTTGATGTGGCGGGTCAGCGCAACCGGGCTGACTATCTTCAAGCCGGCGATTTCGATGTCATCGACCTTCGGTGCCGGCAAACGGGTCATCTCCAGGTTATCCCGCCAGCGTCGATATTGCGCGGCATCGAGCGACAGGAGTTGCAACCGCTCGCGTACGTTCTCCGCCGCCTGCCGACCGCGGTCGGCAGTTTCGACATTCTTCTGGAAATCGCTGGCAGTGATGCCTTCGAGATCCGGCTTGATGTAGATGTCGGTTGGCTTCAGGTGGCTCAATGAACGGGTGACATTCTGCTCGGTGAGAATGTTCACCATCTGCGTCGACACCGTCAGCATGGAACCGACCTCTTCCGGTTTCAGGAGCGGCGAGCCGACGTTGACCGCGATCACGACATCGGGCTGACAACGGCTGCGCGCCTCATCGACGGGCAGGTTGTCCACCAATCCGCCGTCGACCAGTTTGTGTCCGCGGTAATCGACCGGCGCCAGCAGCCCCGGCACCGACATGCTGGCGCGCATGGCCCTCGTCAGGCTGCCATCCCGGAAGACGACCCGCTGGCCGGTACCGATGTCGGTGGCGATCACGGACAGGGGCAGCGGCAAGTGTTCGATATTGGGTTCGCCGAGGTCGGCGCGAACCAGTTGGTTGATGAACAGCTTGATCTTCTCGCCGGTGACCACGCCGCCCTGATAGTGCACGCCATTCGCGCCAACGCCCGTTTCCGAGCCGGGCAGGAAACGTCGCGACATTTCCTTGTTGCGGTAGGCCATCTCGGTGTAGTCCGGGTTGTCGATGAACATGTCGGTCCAGTCGGCCTTGGCCAACTCGGCACGCATGGTCGATGGCGATACGCCCGCCGCGAAGGCCCCGGCAACGAGGGCGCCCATGCTGGTGCCGGCGACACAATCGACCGGGACGTGCAGTTCATCCAGTAGTTCGAGTACGCCGATATGCGCTGCGCCGCGCGCGCCGCCGCCGCCCAGCACGAGGCCGACTTTCAGGCGCGTCGAGGGTTCGGCATGGGCGCTGACTGCCGACGCTGCGAACAGAAGCGCCACCAGCGCTCGATGCAGCAACCGACGGATACGATGATTCATTACCGATGGCCAGGAACAGGGCTGTTGCGAACGTGTCCCTTCATTTTACCGATGACATGCATTTCGCAAGTCTTGCAGTCGAATTCCAGCCGTAGTTTCTCATTGCCGTTGACCAGCACCATCGGTTCGGCGCGCACCTGACCCTGCACGCCCGTGACGCCCTTCGCCTGTTTTGGGCAGAGGCTGAACGAATAGCGCAGGCAGTGGCGAGTGATCATCAGCGCATCGTCGCCCGATTCCTCGTGTGCTTCGTAGGCAGCGGCGATCAGCTTGACGCCATGCCTTTCGTAGAAGCGGCGCGCGGCAGCGTTATAGACGTTGGCGAGGTAGGAGAGCGATTCTTCCGGATACAACGTTGGCGGTTCGAGGGCAGGGCGCCGCAGCGGCCGGCAATGGGCGGCCAGGCGCGCGGCGATGAGGGCCGCCACGGCATCGCGGCGCAAGTGGTTGGCCAGCGAGTTCGGCACGAACCACGGCTGGCTGAATTCCACGACGAGAGTGAGCAGTTCGAAATCGGTATTGCCGAGCCGACCAAGCTGTTCGCGCAGGTTGGCCTCGGCCTTGACGGCGTCCCGCGACGGCTGACTTTCGCAGGCGACGGCGGCCGTGGCGGCGATGCCGTCGCTGTCGGTCAGCGACAATGCGAAGCCGTCGGCGGTCTTCGTGACGATGGCATTGACCGCGATGCGCCGTTCGGCGGAATTCTTGTTCAGCGCCTGCTCCCAGGCGTGGTCGCGGTTGCGGCCAATCGCCGTACCGGCGTGCAGGCCAGGCAAGTCTCTTACGGCTTCGTTCGGATGCACACGCCACAGGTCGTCGCCAATCCGCTCGACCGTATTCGCCTGCACGCCGACGACGTCCCGCTTGTTCAGCCAGGTGAGGCCATCGCCGTTCGCCATCGCGTGTGTGGTCTCGATGTCCAGCCAGTCGGGTCCGACGCGCGTGACCGTGCCGAGCGGCGTGCCGACGAAGGCCGGCGTGTCGAAAGCGCCGATGTCGATCTGGCGACCGTTGGCGAAGTAGTCCGTCGCGCCGCGATGGAAGGTCTTGTCAGGATCGGGTGTGAAGTGGAGCTTCGTGCGCCCGCTCGAAGCGAAAGTCAGTCGTGGTGGTACGCCGTGTGATTCGTCGATGATGGCGTCGAGCNNTCCTTGAGCGAGAGCACATGCTTCTGGAAGGCGACTACCTGGCCGCGCTGATCCTGCAAGGTATAGGGCAGGCGACAGGCCTGCGAGCAATCGCCACGATTGGCGCTGCGGCCGGTCTGGGCGTGGCTGATGTAGCACTGGCCGGAGTAGGCGACGCACAGCGCGCCATGGACGAAATGCTCGATGACGACGTCCGCCGGTACGGCAGCGCGCACCGCGGCGATTTCCGCAATGGTCAGTTCGCGCGCCAGCACGATCTGCGAGAAGCCGACATCGGCCAGGAAGCGCGCCTTCTCCGGCGTGCGAATGTCGCACTGGGTCGAGGCGTGCAGGTCGATCGGCGGCAGAGAAAGTTCCAGCAGGCCCATGTCCTGCACGATCAGCGCATCGACACCGGCGTCCCAGCATTGCTGCGCCAGCTTGCGCGCCGGCTCCAGTTCGTCGTCGTGCAGGATGGTGTTCAGCGTGACGTAGATGCGCGCGTGGAACTTGTGCGCGAACTGGACCAAGCCGGCGATGTCGCCCATCTCGTTGCCGGCGGTGTGCCTCGCGCCGAAGGCCGGCCCGCCGATATACACGGCGTCGGCGCCGTGCAGGATCGCCTCGCGGCCGATCTCGGCGGTCTTCGCCGGGGCGAGCAGTTCGATCAAGGCTTCTTCGATCTACCTGCCGGCTTGCCGGAATGAGCCGACTTGAAGGGTTTGGGTGCAAATTTCCGCTCGCCCTTGAAAGCTGGTTTGCCCGCGGGCTTGGTGATGGTCTTGTCGGCCCACGGCGAACGCGTTCCTTCCGGCCTGGGCTCCCGTTGTTCCCTCGGCTTTCTGGGCTCCGTGTTTTCCCACTGGCGGCGCGGCTTTTCCTCGATCTCGCCAGGCGCCAGGGCGCGGATGTTGAGCGGCAGTTGCTTGACGCGCGTGCGCTTCAGTGTCGCCAGGGTTTCGGGTGGCAGGGCCGGCAGTTCGACGGTGCTGTAGTCGTCGAAGAGATGAATCTGGCCGATGTACTTGCCTTCGATGCCGCCTTCGTTGGCGATGGCGCCGACGATTTCTTTCGGCGAGGCGCCCTGATTGCGGCCAACCTCGATGCGATAGCGCTGCAACTGGTCGTCGGCGAAGCTGAGTTGGCGCACGGGCGCCGTCTCGCGTTTTTCCCGTTGCGGCCGCTCGCCACG
>PMIH01000125.1:0-6685 GCA_003158255.1 Rhodocyclaceae bacterium | reverse complement strand
ACTTCGTAGAAGAAGTCGAGATTTTCCTCGGCGAGCACGTCCATGATCTGTTGGTGGAACTGGGCCACGCGGCGCTCGGCAACCTCGTCGCGCGTCGGCAGGGCGATCGGTTCGATCTTCTGGCGCGTGGCTTGCTCGATGGCCTTGAGCATGCGCATTTCGCGCGGCGCCACGAACAGGATGGCATTGCCGGAACGGCCGGCGCGGCCGGTGCGGCCGNNATGCCGCGGGCGGCGACGTCGGTGGCGACGACGATGTCGAGGCTGCCGCTCTTCAGGCGTTCGATCACCTGCTCGCGCAGGCCCTGCGTCATGTCGCCGTTCAGCGCCGCCGCCTCGTGGCCACGCGCTTCGAGCTTCTCGGCGAGGTCGACAGTGGCAAGCTTGGTGCGGACAAAGATGATGGCGGCATCGAAATCATCCTCCACTTCCAGCATGCGGGTCAGCGCCTCCAGCTTGTCGGCGCCGCGCACCTGCCAGTAGCGCTGGCGGATGGCCGCCACCGTGGTAGTGGCGGAGCGGATCTTCACCTGCTGCGGCTCGCGCTGGTAGCGCTGGGCGATGCGGCGGATCTGATCGGGCATGGTCGCCGAGAACAGCGCAGTCTGGCGCGTCGGTGGCGTGTGTTCGAGGATCCATTCGACGTCGTCGATGAAACCCATGCGCAGCATCTCGTCGCCTTCGTCAAGCACCAGCGTCCGCAGGTTGTCGAGCACCAGGCTCTTGCGCTCCAGATGGTCCATGATGCGACCCGGCGTGCCGACAATGACATGGGCGCCGCGCGACAACGCGCGCAACTGGATGACCATGCTCTGGCCGCCATAGAGCGGCAAGACGTGAAAGCCGGGCATGTGGTGGGCGTATTTCTGAAAGGCTTCCGCGACCTGGATCGCCAGTTCGCGCGTTGGCGTCAGCACCAGAGCTTGCGGCCTTTTGTTGGCGAGATCGAGTTGTGCCAGTATGGGCAGCGCGAATGCGGCTGTTTTGCCGGTGCCGGTTTGCGCCTCACCGAGCATGTCTCGGCCATCAAGCAGAATCGGAATGCAGGCGGCCTGGATGGGCGAAGGCGTCTCGTAGCCGACGTCGGCAAGGGCGGAAAGGAGTGCGGGCGGCAATTGAAGCGCCGCGAAGGAATCGATGGAGTCTGTCATGGAATACCCGCGGCGAGGCGGGGAATGGCGATCGGCGGAGCCGTTGAAGTTGCTATTATCGCAGACCCGCATGGCAGGGCATAGGCCGGGCATAATCCGGGGATGAAGATTCTCGACGAGCTCAAATTGCGCGTGCGCGCCGCCAGCGGTCCCGGCGGCATGGCCGACTACTTCCACATCCTCCTTTCCGAAGCCGGCTTGAAGAAAGTGATCGAGATCGTCGACGCCCGGCCCGAACTGCTCGGCGATCTGCTGCCCATCGTCGGCAATCCCGATGCCGCCATGAACGTGAGCCTGGGCGCCTCCGCCGTCTTCGAACGCTACGCCGGCAAGGAGCCACTGCGCGTACTCGTGATGCGCCTGGGCAAGTTGTCCGAGCACGCCGACGCGCGTGTGCGCGCGGATGCCTGCCACTATCTCGGTTTGTCGGGCTCGCCGCTGGCGCGTTCGTTTCTCGAGCCACGTTTGAATGACGACAGCGCCGACGTGCGCGAAATCGCCGCCGACAGCCTGGCCGAACTCGACGAGTAGCGCGCGGGTGCTACGGCGCCCGCAGCCAGACCTTGGTGTCGTGGAAGGGCGCGCCGCCCAGCGGCGGAATGACATCGGCGCTGGTCAGCAGGTTGATGCCGGCGCCTTCTTTGAAGTCGGCATTGCCCCATAGCCCTTCGACGATGACCACGCCCGGCTGAACGCCCTCGAACGCGCAGGTCGCCACCAGCAGCGAGCCCTGCGCGTTGCCCAGGCGCACCGTCGCGCCGTCGGTTAGCTTCAGTCTGGCGAGGTCGGCCGGGTGAATCATCGCGGTCGGCGCGACTTCCGCCTTGCGCGAGGAGGGCGTTTCGTTGAACGAAGAATTCAGGAAGTTGTGTGCGGGCGCAGTGATCAGGCGGTAGGGATGTTGGTCGTCCGATTCGTCGATCAGCGCTGCGTGGTCGGGGAAGGCGGGCAGGGCGGCGTCGCCCCAATCGGGTTTGAAGCGGAAACGCCCGCCGGGATGGCCGAAGCCGTTGAGGAAATGTGCGGTCTCGAAGTTGGGTGCCAGATCGATCCAGCGCCGCTGCGCCAGTTCCTCCGCGCCGGCAAAGCCGGAATGGACCAGCGTGGCATCGATCAGTTCCCAGGCCGTCATGTCGAAGCCGGCGTGGCGGGCGCCGAGGCGATGCGCCAGCGCCCGGATGACTTCGTGGTTCGAACGCGCCTCGTGCCGGGGCGCGATCACTGCCTTGGCGACTTGCAGAAAGGAAGTGCCGTAGGAGGCGTAAAGGTCGTCGTGTTCAAGGAAAGTCGTCGCGGGGAGCACGATGTCGGCCATCAGCGCCGTTTCGCTCATGCGCTGTTCGTGGACGCAGACGAACAGGTCGTCACGCAGGAAACCTTCACGCACGCGCTTGAAGTCCGGCGCGACCACCATCGGGTTGGTGTTCTGGATCAGCATCGCCGTCACCGGCGGGCCATCGCCGATGTCGCGGCGATCGCCGGTCAGCACGGCGCCGATGCGACTCATGTCGAGCGTGCGCACGCCCCGCATCGCCGCATCCTCGCCGGTCAGCAGGTGTTTCTTCAGGTGCTTGAAGCAGTCGCTGTCGTTCATCAGCGCGCCGCCGCCTTCCTCCCGCCAGGCGCCGGTGATGGCGGGCAGGCACGAGACGGCATGGGTCGCGACGGCGCCGTTGCGCTGGCGGGTGAAGCCGAACCCCAGGCGGAGATAGCTTCTCTTCGTGGAACCGTACAGACGCGCGAAGGACACGATCTCGTCGGCGTTCAGACCGGTGATTTCCGCTGCCCAGGCGGGCGTGCGCGCTTCCAGGTGCTTTTCGACATCCGGGCCGAAATCGGTGAACTGGGCGAGGTATTCCCGGTCGGCCAGACCCTCCTTGAGCAGCACATGCATGACGGCCGCCGCCAGGGCGCCGTCGGTACCGGGCCTCAACATAAGGTGGATATCGGCCTTCCTGGCGGTGGCGTTGCGGTAGGGATCGATGACCACGAGCTTCGCGCCGCGCTCCCGCTTCGCTTGCGTGACGAACGTCATCACCTGAATCTGGGTCGCCACGACGTTGGTGCCCCAGATCACGATCAGGTTCGACCTGGCGATCTCGCGCATGTCGGTGCCCAATTTGCTGCCAACGCCCGCCAGCCAACCGGCGCCGCCGGCGGTGGAGCAAATCGTGGATAACTGGTTGGAGTAGCCCATGACATGACGCAGGCGCTCGATCGAGTTGCGCATCACCAGCCCCATGGTGCCGGCGTACTGATAGGGCCAGACGGCTTCGGGGCCATGGCGATCGGCTGCTGCCTTGAGGCGTTCCGCGACCTCATCCAGCGCTTCGTCCCAGCCGATGGCGGCGAATTTGCCTTCGCCCTTGGCGCCGATGCGCTTCAGGGGCGTGGTCAGGCGACGTTCGTGGTAGACGAGTTCCGCGTAACGGGCGACCTTGGCGCAGATGATTCCTTGTGTGTGCGGATGCTCCTTGGCGCCGTGCAGGCGCTTGATGCGCCCGGCGGCATCCAATTCCACATCCACCGCGCAGGTGCTGGGACAATCGTGGGGACAAACCGAAGGATGGATGGTCATGCGTGGCTCCGCTTACAATTCCGACACGATTCTAAATGCCGCGAAGAAGTATGCGTTGGCGAAATCCTATGAGGAGAGAGCAGTGACTGGAATTCAGACGTTGTTGACGCAGCAGTTTGGCATCGAAGGAAAAGTCGGTTTCGAAATGGTCGGCGACCTTGCCGCCGCGCGCGTGACCACGCCGTTCGCCAGCGCAACCATCGCCCTGCAAGGCGCGCATGTCATGACCTGGCAGCCAGTTGGACAGCAGCCCGTGATCTGGGTGTCGAAGTACGCCAAGTATGCGTCCGGCAAGTCGATCCGCGGCGGCGTGCCGGTGTGCTGGCCGTGGTTCGGGCCGCATGCCAGTAATCCGCAATTGCCCGGCCACGGCTTCGCTCGTACCGTGCCTTGGGCGTTGATCGCCACGAAGGTGCTGCCGGACGGTCGTGTTCGCCTTGAATTCGCATTGACCCAGACCGACGCGACGCGCGCCCAGTGGCCGCATGCATCGACGGTGCGTAACATCATCACCGTCGGCGAGGAACTGGAAGTCGAGTTGGAGACCGCGAACACGGGCAGTGATTCGTTTCGGCTCGGCCAAGCGCTGCACACCTACTTCGTGGTCGGCGATATCCGACGTGCCACGGTCGCCGGCCTAGAAGGTTGCGAATACCTCGACAAGGTCGGCGGCGGGCGCAAGCGGCAGAAGGGGCCGGTGACGTTTACCCAGGAGACCGATCGCGTCTATCTCGGCACACACGGCTGCTGCGGCGTTCTGGATCCGGCCATGGATCGCACCATTCTCATCACCAGCACGGGTAGCCGCTCGACGGTGGTCTGGAACCCCTGGATCGAGAAGGCTGAGAAGATGGGCGATTTCGGTCCGGACGGCCATCTCGGCATGGTCTGCGTCGAAACGGCCAATGCCGCCGAGGACGTCATCACGCTGGCGGCGGGTGAGATACATCGCATGACCGCGCAGTACCGCGTGCTCGCGGCTCGCTGAACCGAAACGATGGCGATCCAATGGTTTCCGGGGCACATGACCTCGGCGCGTCGAAAGGCCGCCGAGACCATGGCGCTGACCGATGTCGTTGTCGAAGTGCTCGATGCGCGCTGTCCGGAGGCGAGCAGCAATCCGATGATCCGGGAGCTGCGCCTCGCGCGCCAGCGCCCTTGCCTGCGGCTGCTCAACAAGGCCGATCTGGCCGATCCCGTGGCGACGAAGGCATGGCTGGAGTTCTATAACAAGCAGCCGGGCGTCAAGGCGGTGGCGATTTCCTGCAAGAAGCCGGGCGATGCGGCCAAGGTGCCGTCGCTGTGCCAAGGCCTGGCACCGCACCGCAACGATGGCGTCAAGCCGCTACGCATTATGATCATGGGCATTCCGAACGTCGGCAAGTCGACGTTGTTGAATGCGCTAGTGAAGAAGCGCGTGGCGGCCGTCGGCGATGAGCCGGCGGTGACCAAGCAGCAGCAGCGCATCGATCTCGGGCCGTGCCTGACGCTGGTCGACACCCCGGGATTGATGTGGCCGAAGATTGAACACGATACCGACGGCTATATGCTCGCGGCCAGCCATGCCATCGGCACCAATGCCGTCATGGAGGAGGAGGTGGCGACTTTCCTTGCCGGGCTGTTGCTGGAACACTATGCGGACAGGATCTCTGCCCGCTATGGATTCCCGGTGGCCGGGGTGGACGCCGTCGGCGTTATCGAAGGCATCGCGAAGAAGCGTGGCTGCCTGATCCGCGGTCGCGGCGGCGAATTCGACATTGAGAAAGCGTCACTGATTCTGCTGACCGACTATCGCGGTGGCGCCTTGGGGCGCATCAGCCTGGAGACGCCGGAAACGCGCGCGGCCATGCTTGCAGCCGCTGCTACCCCACAATCTTGCTGATCGGCAATTCGATGATGCCGCGTGCCCCCGCCGCGTAGAGACTGGGGATCAGTTCACGCACCAGCTTTTCGTCGACCACCGTGGACATTTCGACCCAGGCTGGATCGGCCAGAGTGGAAACCGTCGGCGTCGCCAATGCAGGCAGGATCTTCAGGATGCAATCCACATTGTTGCGCGGCACGTTCATCGACAGCAGCACGCGTGTAGCGGCAGCGATAGCACCCTTCAACATCATCAGCACACGGTCGATCTTATCGCGCTTCCAGGCATCCTTGAGCGAATCGCGGTTGCCGATGAAACGCGGTGTGCTCTCAAGTACGACGTGCATGACCTTCAACTGGTTAGCACGCAACGAAGAACCGGTCTCAGAGACGTCGACGATGGCATCGGCGAGGATGGGCGGCTTCACTTCCGTCGCACCCCATGAGAACTCGATCTCCGCAGTGACACCGTGTTCGGCCAGGAAGCGGCGCGTCATGCCGACGGCTTCGGTGGCAATGCGCTTGCCTTGCAGATCCTTCACGCTGTCGAACGACGAACCTTCCTTCGAGGCCATGACCCAGCGCACGGTGCCGTAGTTCGGCCATGGTGCGCGCAGGTCGGCGAGTTCCTCGACATCGGCACCGGTTTCCAATATCCAGTCGAGGCCGGTGATGGCACAGTCAAGAATGCCCTGGCCAACATAGCGGGCCATTTCCTGAGGACGGATGAGGATGCACTGAATTTCCGGATCGTCAATGTCCGGATAGTACGAGCGGCCGGAAATGCGCAGGTTGTAGCCGGCGCGGACGAACAGATTCTGCGTGGTTTCTTGCAGGCTGCCCTTGGGAATGCCCAGGCGTAGTCTCGGCTGGTGGTCGCTCATTGCTTTGCTCCCTGTGGTGTCAGCAGTGGTTCGCGCAGGCGGGCGAAGTCGCGTGGCGCAACGTATTGCAGCAGTTCCTTGCCCTCCGTGTCGAGAACGACGTCCAGACCACGATCGGGATACAGGAAGTGCTCCGTGTGCTCGGACGCACGGACGCGTTCCGCCGGCGCTCCGAAGCGCTGGACGATCATCGCTTCGTCGAGATTGATT
>PMIH01000220.1:1667-6738 GCA_003158255.1 Rhodocyclaceae bacterium | reverse complement strand
GTGGATGAAGGCTTCGTAGCAGGAAAATAGTCCATGCCGGCCGGTGAGCAGGTAGCCTTCGAGCCAGCCTTGGCAGGCGTGTTCGGATAAAAATTCCACAACGCGGCCATCGACGGCGAGATGGTCGTCGTAGTCGAAACGCTCGGCCATCCAGCTTCGATTGGTCACCTCGAACAACGCACCGAGTCGATTCGAGTTGGTCTCGTCCGGGCCGAAGACGCGGAAATTGTCCGCGTTCTTGCGCATCACGTCGCGCAGGAAAGTTCCCATCACCCGCGTCGACTCGGCAATCGTGCCGCCCGGCGTGGCGACCGCCACCGCGTAGTCGCGGAAGTCAGGCAGGCGCAGGTCGTGCAATAGCACTCCGCCGTTGGCGTGGGGATTGGCACCCATGCGCCGCTCGCCGACAGGCGCCAATGCAGCCAGTTCAGGCAGCAGCCGGCCGTCGACATCGAACAGCTCCCTGGGCCGATAGGACTGCATCCACAGTTCCAGAAGCAGTACGTGCTCCGGCTTCTCCATTTCGCTGAATGGCACCTGGTGCGAGCGCCAGTAGCCCTCGGTCTTCAGGCCATCGACTTCCTTCGGCCCGGTCCAGCCCTTGGGCGAACGCAGGACGATCATCGGCCAGCGCGGGCGCGCCACCTCGGCGTGCCGCCGCGACTGACTTTGAATATCGCGAATCTCCGCAATCGCCATATCCACCGTCTCCGCCATCAAACGATGCATCGCTTCCGGCTCGTCGCCCTCGACGAAGTACGGCTTGTAGCCGTAACCCACCAAAAGGCTCTCCAGTTCGTCATGACCAATACGGGCGAGGATGGTCGGGCTGGCGATCTTGTAACCGTTGAGGTGCAGAATCGGCAACACCGCGCCGTCGGTGCGCGGATTGAGGAACTTGTTGGAATGCCAGGAAGTCGCCAGTGGCCCGGTCTCCGCCTCGCCGTCGCCGACCACGCAACAGGCGATCAGGTCCGGGTTGTCGAACACCGCGCCATACGCATGAAACAACGCGTAGCCCANNGCCCTCGTGGATCGAGCCCGGCGTTTCCGGTGCAGCGTGGCTGGGAATACCGCCGGGGAAGGAGAACTGGCGAAACAGTCGCCGCATGCCCTCCTCGTCCTGCGAGATATCGGAATACAGTTCGCTGTAGCTGCCTTCGAGCCAGGTATTCGCCACCACCGCCGGGCCGCCGTGGCCCGGACCGGCGATGAAGATCATGTTCAGATCCTGCTGCCGGATCACCCGGTTCATATGCACGTAAATGAAGTTCAGCCCCGGCGTCGTGCCCCAGTGGCCAAGCAGGCGCGGCTTGATGTGCACGCGTTGCAGCGGCTGCGTCAAGAGCGGATTGTCGAGCAAATAGATCTGCCCCACCGACAGGTAGTTGGCGGCCCGCCAGTAAGCGTCCATCCGCTTGAGTTCTTCGGTATCGAGGACAGCGGCAGTCACGGACATGTCATTCTCCAGCAAGAGCTCAACGCCATTTTGGCAGCATGCGCAGGAGTGTGTTGTCCCGTGTGACATAGTGATGGAACAAGGCGGCAGCAGCGTGCAAGCCAATCAGGAAATAGCCGACGTTGCCGCCGGTCTCGTGGATTTCCTTGACCGAGTCCGCCAGCGTCTTGCTCTCGGCAACGAGCGCCGGCAGGTGAAGGCCGAAGAACGGAATCGGCTTGCCTTCCGCGCTGAGCAGCACCCATCCGAGCAGCGGCATGCCGATCATCAGCGCATAGAGCGCCCCATGCATCGCCTTGCCAATGAGAGCCTGCCAGCGTGGCGGTTCGGGTTCAATGCGAGGCGCAGAATCGGTCATGTGTGCCACAAGACGAATCCAGACCAGAGCAAAAACAGACAGCCCCAACATGAAGTGCCAGGTCTTCATCAGTTCGCGCGCATCGCTGCCCTTCGGAAATTGTCCGCGTAGTTCAATGGTTGCATACACCGCAATGAGCAGCAACAACATTAGCCAGTGGAGCCCGATCGACAGCGCCCCATAACGTTGCATGGTATTGCGCCAGCTCATCGCCAGCCGCTCTGGAATCAACTTCGGTTGCAAGTGTGCGTCGGTTGTCATGATCGAATTCCGGTCGGGTCAGGATGCTGACGATGCGCGCAACGCCCCGAGAAGTCGGTGTGCTGTCGCACAGATGTCGTCTCCCTGTCAACGCACGGTTCGCGCTTGTCGCTTCTCCGCCTCGAAGGAACCCATGGATACCGAGGTTGTATTGCAGTTAGTCGACAATCCGGAAGTGCATGCTCTTGGCACGAAAGTCCGGGCACTGCTGCAAGAGGTCTGCGGCAGCATCTCGGCGTAGTGCCAACGGTCCCGTGATGGCCAACTGTCACCTCAATGACGGCCCTGGGCGGATGGCACGTAATGGCACGAGTTGGCGTGCTGGTCACTTTTATGTACGGTACCGCACAGATCTGACCTTGTTATCGGCGTAGATATAGTCTACTTTTTGAAGCACTTTGACGTCGCGCAAGCGCAGGCAGAGGAGAAACGGGTCATGAACGCCACCTTCGTTGTCGGCATTGCCCCGATGGTCGTTGGTGTGGCGGTTCTCGCTTTTCCTGCGCTGTCAACGAAGAACTGAATCGACCAGGCTCGCCAACATGAATATTCTCTTGAGCCTTGCCTCCATGACTTCCCTGATCACGGGAATTCTTATCTTGCCCGTGCCGCGTCTACTCAACTATGTCGTTGCCACCGATCTCATAGTCGTCGGGCTGATCGGACTATTCGCCGCTGGCGGCCCACACGTTTAGCGAATCCGATCGACTGTATTCGGCGACACGGTGCGCCTAGGGCACACCACCAACATCGTCGGCGCCCGCGCCTTTGCCGTCACCACAGTCACACCGCATCTGGCTTCCGCGGTCTTTCACGCAAACCGGCGGTCCGATGTGACTTTGCCATACCCTGGACGCGAATCATCCTTCCCACAACACCGGTTTGTCGGCCTTTAGCGACCACTCGAACAGTTCGAGCAGCGGCTGGGCGCGCTGAGAAGCACTGACGAACAGGTCCTGTCCACCGGCCGATTCCGCTTCAGTATTTCCCTGCCCCGAAACGGAGTGGTCGGTCCACTCTGCCTTGTCGGCGGCGATGGCGCCTCTCAGCGCGCCAATCGCGTCGGGCAGTTGCGTCACGGTGATGATGCCTTTGTCCTCTGGCTCCTTGCCGATGATTCTCAGCATCTGCCTGGCCACTTCGTCGAACATCATGACGTCGCCCGATGCCTGGGATCGAAAGGTAATTAGCATGGTTCGCTCTCCTTAAGTTTGTGACAGCGTCCTTTCCCCGGGCTAGTCAAGTAACACGAGGTGACCACTGTCTGTAGCGCTGGCCATCGCCTCGATCGGCAGCACCGTAGAGTTCTGGCCCCTGACACCCCAGACAATGTCCACCAGTGGGCCATCCTCCTGCTCCACTATGCATGGGCCCAAGGGAATGTCGCGATGCTTTCCGTCGCATCCGATGTAGGGCACCGGCCCGGCAATTCTTGCGCTGTGTATTGTGCGTGCCATGCTACGAATACTGGCGCAGTGGACCGCGTCCCTCTGTTCGCTGGCACACACACCGGCAAGTCGAACCCGCGATCTGCACATCGTCATGCCGACGTCACTCGTGACGCAGTGCTTCAATGGGGTCCATACGTGCCGCGCTGCGTGCCGGGAAATAACCGAAGATCACGCCGATAAACGCGGAGAAGACCAGCGCCAGCAGGTTGATCGACAGGTCAAACGAATACGGCACAGCCATCACGGCTGAAAGGCCGTAGGATGCCGCCGTTGCGATGATGATGCCGACCAGCCCGCCCAGCGCCGAGAGCACCACCGCCTCGATCAGGAACTGCAGTAGCACCTCGCTCTCGAGCGCGCCGACGGCCAACCGCAAGCCGATCTCGCGCGTGCGCTCCGTGACGCTGACCAACATGATGTTCATGATGCCGATGCCGCCCACCAGCAGGCTCACGGCGGCCACCGCACCGAGCAGCGTGGTCAGCACCTCCGTGGTGCTGGACAGCGTTTCGGCCAACTGCTGCGTGTCGAAGATGTTGAAGTTGTCGTCGTCGTTTTCGGCCAGCTTGCGGCGCTCGCGCAGTAACTGGCGCAGGCTCGCCTTGAGCGGCGTACTGTCGCTGCCTTCCTGCATCGCCACCAGCAGCGTGCCGACCTTGCGCGTGCCGGTTACGCGGCGTTGCAGTGTGCGCAGCGGCACGACCACCGTATCGTCCTGGTCGCCCATGCCGCCCTGCCCCTTGGCAGCAAGGATGCCTATTACGTCGCATGAGAACTGCTTGACGCGCAATTGCGCACCGAGGCCCGTTTGCGAGACTGTGCCGCCGTAGATCTCGCGGCGCACCGTCTCGCCGATGACGCAGACTGCGGCGCCCGCGCGCTGTTCATCGGGGTCGAAGATGCGGCCGCTGGCCAGCTTCCAGTTGCCGGTAACAAACCAGTCGTTGCTGCTACCCGTAACGCTTGTGGCCCAGTTGCGCCCGTTGGCGACGACCGTCACGCTGGTCGTGCCCTGTGGCGCCACGGCGGCCACGCCGCCAATCTGGGCGGCGATGGCGGCGGCATCGGCTTCGGTAAACTGTGGTACTCCACCGCCCCCGCCGCCGCCAAAGCCACGCTGGCCAGGTCGCACCATCAGGAGGTTCGTGCCCAGACTGGAGATCTGCATCTGGATTGCCTGCGTCGCGCCATTGCCAAGCGTGACCATCGTGATCACCGCGCTGACGCCGATCACGATGCCCAGGATGGTCAGGAAGGAGCGCAGCAGGTTGCGCTGAACAGAATGCAGGGCCAGCATGAAGACGCTGAATAGCATCAGGTACTTTCCACAGCGGTCAGGCCGGCGGGGGCCGCCGTAACGGGATGCGAATTGGTCACATCCTTGGCGATGCTCCCGTCGACGAAGTGCACCATGCGGCGCGCGTAAGCCGCCATGTCGGGCTCGTGCGTGACCATCAGGACGGTGATGCCATGCTCACGATTCAGCGCCAGCAGTAGACCCATGATCTCGTGGCTGCGCTGGGTGTCGAGGTTGCCGGTCGG
>PMIH01000220.1:0-1607 GCA_003158255.1 Rhodocyclaceae bacterium | reverse complement strand
CCCTGGAACACGAACCCGAGATAGCGGCGACGTAGTCGAGCGCGCTGGTCGCGCGAGAGCGACTCGACGTGCGCGCCCTTGAACAGGTACTGGCCTGCGCTGGGCGTGTCCAGGCAGCCAAGGATGTTCATCGCCGTAGACTTACCGGAGCCGCTGGGCCCCAGGATGGCGACGAACTCGCCGCCGGCGATGTCGAGGTCGATGCCCTTGAGGGCCATCAGCTCCGCGGCGCCGCTGCCGTAGCGTTTGGTCACGCCGCGCAACTGGATGAGCGGCGGGTTCACTTGGCGGCAGTCTTCTGGTCGGTAATGACCAGCATGCCGGCAGTCAGGTCGCCACCGGTGATCTCGGTCATGTGGCCGTCGCTGATGCCAGGCGTCACCGCAACGGCCACCGGCACGCCATCGCTCAGTACCCACACCTGCTTGGCGTTGGCGGTGCTCGCCACGGCCGCCGCCGACTTGCGTGTGGTGGTGCCCGGCATGCGAGGCACCAGGCTCGACGCAATACTCTTCTTGGCGGTCGTGCTCACAGTAGCCGCAGTGGGAGTGAACCGCAGCGCGGTGTTCGGTACCAGCAGCACGTCGGTACGCTGCGTGGCAGTGATCGTCGCGGTAGCTGTCATGCCCGGCCTCAGGCTGAGGTCGGCGTTGTCCACGTCGAGGTAGGTGAGGTAGGTGACGACGTTATCGGTGATCGTTGAGCCGAAGCCCACGCGCGTGATGCGCGCCGGGTAGTTGCGGCTCAGATAGGCGCTGACGGTGAATGTGGCGTCCTGCCCCACCTTGACCGAGCCGACATCGGCCTCGTCGACATAGACCCACAAGCGGAGCTTGCTCAAGTCGGCGGCCACCGTGAACAGGGTCACCGCCTGCAGCGACGCGGCGACGGCGTTGCCGGGATCAACGGTACGGGTGAGCACGACGCCGTCGACCGGCGCGACGATCGACGCCTTGGACAGGTTGATCTGGTCGGTCGACAACGCCGCCAGCGCATCACTGACACCGGCGCGCGCACTGGCATCGTCGGCCACGGCGCGATCCAGCATGGCACGGCCGGTGTCGAGTTCGGACTGCGACGGCACCTTGCCTGCGGACAATTGGGCCACTTCTTCGAGGTGGCCCAGGGTAGCCTTCGCTTCCTTGATGGTCGCACCGGTCTGCGCCACTTTGGCCTGCGCCGCGGTCACTGCGGCTTTGGAGCGCAGGATCTGGTCGCGCAACTTGGCCGTGTCGAGCACCACCAGCACGTCGCCCTTCTTGATCTGGTCGTTGACGTCGACGTTTACCTTCAGCACGGTGCCCGAAAGCTCGCTGCCGATGTTGATCGCGCGCGTCGGCTGAATCGTGCCATTCGCCGTGACCAGCAGCGTCAGGTTGCCGCGCGCCACCGCCTGCGTGTTGTAGCTCGGTGCAGTGCTCGCCGCGCGGCTGGCCAGCCACCACCACACGCCACCTGCGACGAGGAGCGCGATGGCCGCCACCGTCCACCAAAATGGGCGGCGATACCACGCGGTTGCCGACGGTTCATCGAGCAGTGCAGCGATGTCGGTCGCGCCGGAAGCTGCGTCTGAGGCTGGGGGTGGCAATGCCGGCGGGCTCACGGCC
>PMIH01000086.1 GCA_003158255.1 Rhodocyclaceae bacterium | reverse complement strand
CCCTTGGGGGCTCCGTCTTTGAGCGCGAGGGTTCGCGCGTGAAGATCGAACTCAAGGGCGAGCAGTGGCGCTGCCATAGGCCACATCCGGGAAGAGAAGCGAAGCGTTATCAGGTCGAAGAGGCGAGAGAACTCTTGGAGCGCGTAGGAGTAACACCATGAACACCATGTCATACAAGGGCTATACCGCTCGCGTCGAGTACGACGAACGCGACAATATCTTTGTGGGTCGCATCCTCGGTATCCGAAGCATCATCAGCTTTCACGGCGAGACGGTTGCGCAGTTGCGCGCCGAGTTCGAGCACTCGGTCAAAGACTACGTCGCCGAGTGCAAGAAGGACAAAGTTCACCCCGAGAAGCCGGCCTCTGGCAAGTTGCTGCTTCGCGTGCCTCCTGAGACTCACGGTCGCGCTCTAGTGGCCGCGCAGGCCGCCGGCAAGAGCCTCAATCAATGGGCAACTGAAGTTCTACAGCACGCCGTTCAATCAGGTGGCTAATCGGGCAAGGGCCGGCTTCTAACCGGCCCTCCGCACGCCACCCGGCATGCATCGCCTGCGACCGCGACAGGTGCCAGTAGCTCTTGCCGCTGATCCCTGTCAGGATCGCCGTGCGTTTGCCGACCCTGAGTGCCAGCAGGTGGCCTTGCCTTTGGCGAGTGGTTATCGTCAATCCTTGACGGATCAATCTCGGGACTACCACACCATTACGTCGCGCCCATGCTCGGCGCACACCCTTCGTTCGACCCCTTTGGCCTACCTCTAATTGCGCCGACAGTTTGCCTTGACTTCTTGGCATAATGCATCTACGATTTTCCTATGGTCAGTTACGACGAAACCAAGCGCCAAGCGAACATTGTCAAGCACGGCATTGATCTGGCGGCGCTGTCGGGTTTCTTTGATGGTGACTTGCTGACCCGCGAAGACGCGCGCGAAGCCTATGGCGAGTTGCGCTTTCAGAGTGTTGGCTGGCACGCGGAAGAAATGCTGTTCGTCGTCTGGACGCCGGGTGACGATGAATGGCCCCATATTATTTCGGCGCGAAAGGCGGAAAAACATGAGCGCGAAGCGTGGACACGTTTCTGTAAATGATGCTCCGGCTACTAAACCGGACGATTGGAATAGTGCATTTGTCACCCATTCGGCAGACGAACTGCGCAAAGCGGTTGCCGCTCGTCGTACCCGTGGACCAAACAGGCACCCAACCAAGGAGCAAGTCGCCGTGCGATACAGCCCCGAGGTGCTTGCCTATTTCCGCGCTACCGGCGCGGGCTGGCAAACGCGGATGGACGAAGCTTTGCGCGACTACGTAGCCCAGCACAAGGCAGCGTAACTCTCTCATCCGGGGTCGAACCCATCATTCCACCGAACCTTGCGCATAAAGCCGCGCAAGGCGCCTCAACTTCATTCGATATGGTTTGACCTGTCTATGGAACCACTTGTCCTCACGCTCCCTGGCCTTTGGAATTCCGGTCCTGCGCACTGGCAAACCCACTGGGAGGCGAAGCATCCGTCCTGGCGTCGTGTTCTTCAGCGCGAGTGGGAAACACCCCAATGCTCCGAATGGGTTGACGCTCTTCGCCTTGCCATTTCTACGTGCGAGCGGCCTCCGGTTCTCGCCGCCCACAGCCTTGCCTGCGTTCTCGTTGCGCGCTGGGCATATTCGCCAAACCCCGGCGCCATCGCCGGAGCGTTTCTCGTCGCACCAAGCGACGTAGAGGCGCCGTCCTACCCGGCTGGCACCACTGGCTTTCTACCCATGCCGATGGGTCGGCTGCCTTTTCCCTCCCTTGTGGTCGCCAGCGTTAACGATCAGTACGTCTCGCCCGAGAGAGCAAAGACATTCGCATCTTCGTGGGGAAGCGAAATTGTCTTTCTCGGCAACGCCGGTCACATCAATGGCGACGCCGGCTACGGTCCGTGGCCCGAGGGTGAGAAGATGCTGTTGGAGTTCTGCCACCGTATCCAGGGCTAATCGGGCAAGGGCCGGCTTCTAACCGGCCCTCCCCACGCCACCCGGCAGGCATCGCCTGCGACCGCGACAGGTGCCAGCAGCTCTTGCCGTTGATTCCCGTCATGGGTTTCCACTGCTGCCGCGTTGGTCATCTGGTAGCATGCCGCTTCACTATTCGGCAAAGGTCCCCAATGTCTCTGCTGTGCTCGCCGGTCGATCCATCGAACTCGGAACACTACGTCTGGGGCGGTGTCTGCGATGGGTGGCATTTGCTCAAGCATGAGAGCCTGAGCGTCATTCTGGAGCGGGTGCCGCCTGGCGCCAGTGAAGTCAAACACTTTCACGCCACGGCGCGCCAGTTCTTCTATGTCCTCGCCGGTACTGCCACCCTGGAGTTCGAAGACCAATCCGTTACCTTCACCGCGGGCCAGGGCGTTCATGTTCCGCCGGGGGTCAAGCACCGATTCACCAACACTGCGGATGTAGATGTTGTCTTTCTGGTCGTCTCGTCGCCATCGACCGCGGGTGACCGGACGAATGTCGAACCAGCGCCCTAGTCAAACATAGGCCCGTCATGCTGCAAAACGTCGAGCTCGTGCATCCCGGCACTCAGTTCCGCGACTCCTACCGAAGTCTTGTCGCCGAGTTCATTGCCGCCGGCGACCCGCTCGTTCCGTTCACGCTCGCGTTTGAGCACGCCGACTTCGACGCCTTCCTTGCCAAACTCAACGACTGCGCCGCCGGCGTCGGCATACCGGCCGGCTTTGCGGCGCATTCAACCTATTGGTTCGTGCGTGATCGTACTGAGGTGGTCGGCGTATCGAACATTCGCCATTCGTTGACCGCGGCGCTGCGCCGCGAAGGTGGCAACATCGGCTATGGAATCCGCCCAAGCGCCCGGCGCCAAGGCCTTGGCATAGCGATCCTGCACCATTCATTGCTGCGCGCTGCCGATCTTGGCCTGACGCGTGTTCTCGTCTCCTGTGGCCGACAGAACGTCGGGTCGGCGAAAGCCATCGTGCGCAATGGCGGTGCTCTGGAATCCGAGGAGTACCTGGCAACTCGGGGGGAAGTCATTCAACGATACTGGATCGGAAATGGGCCCAATATCCAGCCTGGGCCTTGACCTTCATTAGCGCCGAAAAGATCCATTCGCATGCTCACTGACGAAGAACAAGTTGCCTTCCGCGCGTCCATTGACGGAGTCCGAAGCCTGGCTGCCAAGCGCCTTCGCTGCATCGGCGATGTTGGGCATGCCGTCGGCTTCGTTGCCAATCTGCTGCGCAGCCTTGACAGCGTAGCCGCGCGTGCAGCAGAACTCGGGCCGGTTCCCGACTGCAAGATCGGCTGTTCGTATTGTTGCCACGTCCGTGTCGAAGCGACCGATCCCGAGGTTTTCTGGATCGTTCGCAGAATTCATCAACGTCCCGCGTCTGAAGTAACCGACCTCATCGAGAAGCTGCGCCGACGCGTTGCCGGGCGCAACCTGGCTAGTCTCGACACAAGGCAGGGCTGCATCTTTCTTGCGGAGAGTCGCTGCACTATCTATGAGGTCAGACCTGCTGCTTGCCGAAAGGCTCACTCGCTCTCGGTCAAGCAGTGCGAGGCCTTCGCACCCGAGATTCCCCAGAACCTCAAACTCCTTGTCGAAGCCGAAGCCTTGATGATCGGCACCGCCGAGGCTTATCGCGAAGTCGATCTCCCGGCCTCGGCGCACGAACTTGACTCGGCCGTACTCTTGGCTTTAAGCGATGCGTCTGCCGAGGCTCGCTGGTACGCCCGCGCCCAGTCTGGCGTCATGTGACGACAGGATGAGCCTATGTCCTTGGGCGGCGTGCCACGACAACTGACTTTCGCCCAGGCGATTGGCTACGACAATTGCCCATGCCCGATGAATAAATTCATTGCCAACGGAGTCGAGACGGGAGTAGTCTTCGTGGCGACTCCTCCGCTTGCGACTGGAACCTCAACCCCATTCCGATTCGGCATGCCAGATGCCGACCGAGTCGGAGGAGTCGCCTTCTCCCATTGGGCGAATGTGCGATGACCTAACCGTTGGCGATCGTCGTGGCGGTGATGCTCAACGCGGTTACCAGTACTTCTCGAACGCCATCTGGCCGAGCACGCCGCGGCGGGTAGCGGCAAAGCCACGGACGGTGAGCAGGCTGCGCATGTCGCGGCCAAGCTCGGGGTTGCCGCAGACCATGACGCGCGAATGCCCGCTTTCCAGCGGCACGTCGGCTGCGGCTTCCAGCCGACCGTTGATGATCAGTTGCGGAATTCGCGCGTAAAGCGCGCCGGGATGCTTTTCCCGTGTCACCACCGGCAGGTAGCGCAGGTCGGCACGCACTCCGGAGGTGGCCTCGCTGTCCCGTATCGCCTCGATGTCCTTTTGGTAGGCGAGTTCTTCCGCGCGGCGAACGCTATGCACGAGAACCAGATGATCGAAGGAACGCCACGCGGCCGGGTAACGCAGGATGGACATGAAGGGACCGAGGCCGGTGCCGGTGGCGAGCATCCAGAGATCGTTGCCGGGCGCGAGTTGATCGACGGTCAGGAAGCCGTAGCTCAGCTTCTCGACCAGCACGGGGTCGCCGACCTTGAGCGCCGCCATGCGACGGGAGAATTGGCCGCCGGCAATCAGGACCACCAGGAATTCCAGGAAATCGTCGTCCGCTCCGGACACCATTGAAAACGGCCGCCAGACCGCATCGCTGGCGGCGTCGGGCAAGCCAATCCGCGCATAGTGGCCGGGGACAAAACGGAACCCCTCGGCGCGCGTGATGCGGAACGAGATCAGGGTTGGTGTCCACTGCCGAACCTGGGTGACATGCTGCTGCCACCAGCGGGGCGTATCCGGCTGCGGTACCGGCTGGGCCGGCATTGCCGGATCGATTGGCAATCGGGCATTCATCTGCGAAGCCTGCTCATCGCCTCAGGCCGCCTGCGATTGCGTCGCAGCCTTCTCGGCCCAGGCTTGCCAGTTGGCGTCGATGTACGCGGCGACGAGTTCCATGCCCGGCCGATGGTCATGCCAGGCGTCGTCGACGCGGAATTCGATATTGGGAAAGCGCTCTGCCGCCCGCTCGGCGATCAGCCTGCCGAGTTGTCGCGCTTCGTGGTGACCTATCTCGCCCCAGAACTCATAAGCCTCCGGCCGCGTGCTGACGTAATAAGCCGGCCTATCGGTCTTCATGGCTCAATCCTCCGCGAACACGGGTCAATGCACACTGCCGAACGAGTTGCTCAAAGTACCGAGCGGTAGCGGCAAACCCGCCAGCAGGCAACCCTGGGCCAGCGGTCCGTGTGGAAACAGTTGGTACAGATAACGCCGGCCGCCCTTGTCGGCGTACTCGCGATCGAGTTCATGGGTCATCTGGCGCGCTGTCCACTCTGGACCCAGCGCTGGACCCAGCGCCCGGAACCGCTCGCGCAGGCAATAGATCACCTGCCAATGTTCGTCGCTCAGCGTCAGGTCTTCGTCGTCCGCACGCTGATTGGCCGTCCGCGGCGACCAATGGTCAAGGCCGGCCATATAGCCTTGCGGATCGTGATCTTGCATGCGTTGATTGCCGATTAACTCATTGACGTCATACATGGTCGCCTCCTCCGTTGCCGGAACCGCTGGGTCATACTTGACTAATTTAGTACGGTTTTATTAGACGCCCCGGCCGACCTATTGTCAAGCCGGTTTTCGTCCGCCGTGCTTTCGCGTATGTTTAGTGACTCACTATTATCAAGGGACACCCAAGATGTCGCTGAATAACTGGCGGGCACTTGTTGCGGCCGCAGTGCTCCTGACCCTCGCCCGACCCGGCATGGCGGCGGACGTCACGACGTTCGACAGTTGCATCGACGCCAGCGGCCACATGCTGGCCGCCGAGGCGGACTACCAGCAAACGATGCTGGTGCGGACGATCGACGATCAGGGCCAGCCGGCGATCCGCTACAACCCCGGCGTGCTGCCACGACTGACTTTCGGTGCTCGCCTGTTCCTCTATGCGCACGAGTGCGCGCGCCACGGGCTCGGCACGCCACTCTCCGTCGCCCAGGCGCAGCGGGCCGACTGCATCGGCGTAAACACGCTGCTGGCCGGCGAAATGCTCAAGCGCGAGGACCTGCCGAGTGTGCAGGCGGAACTGAAATTCACCGATGCGGAATGGACGCTGCTGCCGGGCCCGCCGCGCGCATTCAACCTGACGACCTGCCGACCGACCAGCGGCGGCGGCCTGAAAATGCCGACGACGGCACTACCTTCGGAGCAGCAAACCGCCTGGAACAACTGCGCCCGCGCCTGCGCCGATCGCCTGTGGGCCTGCCAGAAACATTGTGGCGGCGCCAATTGCGAGAGTTGCCTCGATGCCAACCGGCAATGCAAGGTCGGTTGCGGCGGTGCCGCCAAACCCGCCGACTAAAGCCGATATTCCATCTGCAAGCGCCCTTGCAGCTTCTTTGCCTGCTTGAAGGCCTCTTTCAGGATCAGGCGGTCGAACTCGTTGAGCGTGTCGGGATTGACGCGATTCGCCAGCCCCGCAGGCGTACCCGACTGCTGCTGGCGCAAACGCAGTTGCTGGATGACGAAAAAGCCCTGGATGATGGCGCCGATGTCTTCGCGCCCCAGCTTGCCGCGACCAGCCAGGGCCCGCAGCCGCGCCGCGGTGCCGGTTTCGCCGACACCGTTGGCCAGCGCCAGGATTCGCGCCGCGTCCACGAACAGGCGCGCACCGGTCGTCTTGAGATCGACGGTATGGGGAAACGCCTCGTTCTTGTCGAACACGAAATCCCGCAGCATGCCGATGGGCGGTTCGATGGCAAAGGCATTGCCGGCCATGAAACGCAGGAACAGCGTCGCCGAGGGAATGTTCGCCAGCAGCCATTGCCGCAGTTCCTCGGCCAGGCTCTCGGCCCCGTAAAGGGCGCGGAAGTCGAAATAGATGGTCGCGTTGAGCAGCGCCTGGGGATTGTTGGAGTTCATCCACGAAACGAACTTCTGCCGCCATTCGTCCTTCGACAGGCACAGCTCCGGATTGCTGGCCATGACATTGCCCTTGCACAGCGGGAAACCGCAGTCGGCCAGACGATCGTTCACTGCCTTGGCAAACGGCAGGAAACGCTCGCGCAGGCTGGCGGCATCTCCGCCGGTCGCATCGAACAGCAGCCCATTGTCCTGGTCGGTCGACAGGGTCTGTTCGTAGCGGCCTTCGGAGCCGAAGGAAAGCCAGCACCAGTCCACTTTCGGCAATTCGAAGTCGTGCCTGGTCAGCTCGATGATGCGCAGCGTCAGGTGGTCGTTGAGCGAGGAGATCAGCTCCGTCAGCGGTTCTGCGGCCGCACCTTCGTCCAGCATGTGCTGTGCGAGACGGCGAATGTCCGCCGCCGCCGCCACCAACGCCTCCATGTCGCGGGCGCTGCGGATGGCGCCGGAGATGGCCTTGCCGCCGCCGCTTTGCAACTCGTAGATATCCTCCTGCGAAACGGTGCCGACCAGTCTTTCCGATGCATCGACGATGATGACGTGATGAATGCCGTGGCGCGCCATGACCAGCGCCGCCTCGTAGGCGGTGGCGCGCCAGTTGAGCATCTGGAGGCTGGAGTCGGTCATCACCGACATCAACATCTGGTCAAGATCGCAGCTCTTGGCGACGACGCGATGCAGCAGGTCGCGCAGCGTGAAGATGCCGATGGGACGACCGCTTTCCGGCTCGACGACGATGATGGCGTCGATACGGTGCTCGGACATCGTCTGCACCGCGTCGCGGACGAGAGCGTCGGGCGTGAGGGTGACGGGCTTGCTGCGGAAGAGCGCAGCCAGTTGGCTGTGCAGGGTCAGGCGGACATTGACGGTCATGGCGGATCAGTACTTGATGCGAGCGTAGTAAGTCGCTTCGGCAGCCTCGCGCACCTGGCGCAGGGTGTTGAGGCCCATGGCCTCCAGCAGCGGGATCATGCGCAGGAAGACTTCGCCGGTGACGATGGCATCCCCCAGGGCGTTGTGGCGGCCGATGATGGGGATGCCCAGGCGCTCGGCGATGGCTTCGAGCGTATGCGCTTCCTGATTGGGATGAATGACGGTGGAGAGCAGCAACGTGTCGAGCAATGGCTGGGTGAAGCGAATGCCGGTCGCGGCTTCCTTGAGTTCGAGGAAGCGCATGTCGAAGGCGGCGTTGTGCGCCAGCAGCACGGTCTCTTCGCAAAAACGGTGAAACTGCGGCAGCACGGTGGCGATGGTCGGCCGACCCACCACCATGTCCGGGGTGATGCCGTGGATGGGGATGCCCTCGGGCTTGATCGATCGTTGCGGGTCGATCAACTGGTCGATGCACTCGTGCCGAAGCAGGCGGCCGTTGAGAATTCGCACCGCGCCGATCTGGATGATCTCGTCGCCGTTCGACGGGTCGAGGCCCGTTGTTTCGGTATCGAAGGCGGTATAGGCGAGTTCGCGCAGCGGCCGTTCGTCGAGTGCATGGCTTTCGTCGCGCCGGCTGAACAGATCGAAATCGTAGAACTCCGGCCGGCTTTCTACCTGCACCAGCGGCACCTCGCTGGCCTCGACACCGATGGCAACCGGAATCAGGAGCCGGAAACGCGATTGCTGCGCAGCCGATTCGCGCCCGCAGGTCAGTTCGCCGCCATGGCGGTCGGTAACGTCGCGCAGCGTCAGCGGGCTCGCCTCGCCGCCCAGGTTCATCGGTTCCAGCTGCCAGCCGATCAACAGCTCGGTTGAAATCGACGTGCCGGTCCAGCGCATGTCGACCGCCACCATGGCACCGATGTTCGCCATGCTCAGGCGGATGAGCCGGACATCGTAGTCATCGGCCAATCGCGTCGCCAGAAAAACCATTGCCTGCACGAGCGAGTAACTGTCCACCTTGACCCAAAGATCGGCGGGCACGGTGTCGACCTTGGCTGTCAGCCTGGTCTTGATTTCGATGCGCCGCTGGATGGCGGACATCAGGTCGGTGCCCAGCATCTCCTCCAGGGGCCAGCGCGCCTTCACGGACTCGGCGTATTCGTTGGCCGCCTCATCGACGCGCGTGGTGAGCAGCGCCACTTCCTGCGCGATTTTCGCGGCCGCCGGCGAGTCCGCGTCCAACCCCGCCAGGGCTCGGCGAATGCCGGCCAGTGCCGAGCGGCTCTCGTTGGCCAGTTTCTGCACCGAGTGGTCGCAAGCGGCATCGGCCTCAACATAGCGGGAGATGTTCTCCAGGGTCAGGACATAACCGCCGATACTGCGCTCAGTGTCCGCAGTGACCGCCAGCACGGGCACCATTTGCACGCGGATCAACTGCCCGGCACGCGTGGTGGTAACGAAGTGGGCGACCGGCTGGCTGCCTTCTCGATCCAGCCGGTGTTGCAGGGTTTCCAGCGCGTGGCTTATCAGGGAAGGCTCAAAGACCGAATGGATCGAGCGACCAAGGCCGATCAACGCACTTGAGGCATGAACGTCGGGCACCAGCGCACGCGCCTGTAGGCGAGCGCGGTTGTTGTAAAGCAGGATGCGACCGTCGAGGTTGCACACGATCACCGGCTGCGGCAAATCGGCGACCAGAGCGGCGAGTCGATTCTTTTCTTCCTCCACCGAGGCCCGCGCCTGGGCAATCTTGGCATCGACGTCGGTCAGAAGATCATCGCGCTGCTGCGCCAGCTGGTTGGCGGCGTCGGCCAGTTGCCGCACTTCCGGCGGCCCCGCCATCTCGACGCGAAAGCTGCGATTGGCCGAATGCATCAGGCGAAGCTTTTCCGCCATGCCCAGCAAGCCCTGCACGTATTGCCGGAAGAGATTGCGCAGGACGCCAACGCCGATCAGGAAGCCGATCGCGGTAATGAAGGCGCCGATCGGCAGGCGTGGCAACAGCACCTCGCTCAGAATCGCCTTTTCCTCGGGCCGAAGGTCGCCGAAAAGGACTGCGGCGGTCAACCAGAACGGCCCGGTCATCAGCAGAGCAAGAACGACAATCGCCAGCAGGAAACGGTTGCGGGCATTCATAGCAGCGTATTCTAGCGGGCCAAAGCGGCCCAAACCTTACAAGCCACCTGGCCGGGACTGGATTGGCACCATGTCGGAAAATGCGCGCGCCGGAATCACCGGACTGATCCTTGCCGGCGGCCTCGGTCGCCGCATGGGCGGTGTCGACAAGGGCATGCAGCTGATGGCCGGCAGGGCGCTGGTCACGCGTGTCATGGAGCGGCTGGCCCCCCAGGTAGACATACTGCTGATCAACGCCAACCGCAATCTGGATGCTTACGCCGCGCTCGGTTGTCCGATCGTTAGCGATCGCATTGAGGGCTTCGCCGGCCCGCTGGTCGGAATCCACGCCGGCCTGACTGTCTGCACGACGCCACTGCTGGT
>PMIH01000191.1 GCA_003158255.1 Rhodocyclaceae bacterium | reverse complement strand
ACGGACGCCGAACGACCAGTTCGCACAGGCGCCTGAGCGACATCCTTACCGGCTTTGGCAGGCACGCCGGGGTATCAACGCCGTTGCTGCCGGCCTCCTCGCTGCCTGTCTCCTCTATGCCGGCACCCAGATGGCTACCGATGTCGACTTGACGACCACCAACAGCCTCCTCCAGTCCGAGGTCGAGCTTGGCAAGCGTCGATACAACAACATGTTGATGGGGCTGCCCCCGGTGCCGATCGGCTACGAAAGCCTGCGCGTACTGACCGATCGCTACGATCTGCTGTCTCAGCGCAGCGTCGGCCCGGAACCGCTGCTGCTGCATATCAGCCACGCCCTCAACAAGTCGCCGAAGATCGAATTGACCAAACTCGACTGGTGGATCGCCAGCAGCCCCGATGAAATACCGGCCGCTGGCGCCAAGACGGTCGCCGGCGTACCGGCGGCGGCCGGCAACGGCTTCGCGGTTGTCCGGCTTCAGGCGCAACTGCCGGTTTCGATGATCAGCGATCAGCGCAGCCAGTTGGATGCCGTCAACACCTTTGCCGAAACGCTGCGGGCGGCAGATGTTCAGGTTCAGGTCGTTACCTTTCCGTTTGAAACGGAATCCGGGAAGTCGATCAAGAGCACCGACACGGCCAGCCAGGTCGAACCGCCGCGGTTCGCTCTCAAGATGGCGCAAAAGCTATGAGTGTCACGGTCAACGACCTCCTCCGCATGCGCTGGAGTCTTGCCTTCCTGGTGCTGGCGGGACTCGCCGGCATCATCATGACCACGACCGCCCGCGAAATGGTCCGTAAAGCGGAAGCGACGCGGCAGCAACTCACTGCCCAGCAGCGGGAAATTCGCACCCGACTTAGCCGCGCGAACGACGAGGAACAGGAACTGCGCAGCAAGATCGCCCTCTACCAGCAACTGCTCGACCGGGGCATCATCGGCCAGGAAGAACGTCTCAACTGGGTCGAGCAGATCAGCCGCATCAAGAACGCCCGCAGGCTGCTCGACGTCCAGTACGAACTCTCGCCGCAAAAAGCCCTGACCGATGCCGTGTTTCCGGGCGGCGCCATCGCCGGCGATTACGAGTTCATGGCCAGCACCATGAACCTACAGATGCCGCTGCTGCACGAGGACGACCTGCTCGGCTTTATCGCCGACCTGCGCAAATCGGTTCATGCCCACCTACTGGTCCGCGACTGCACCATCGAACGCCTGCCGCCGGCCAACGAGCGCGGACTATCGGCGCAACTGCGTGCCGCGTGCACCATCGACTGGATCACGCTGCGGGAGAAGAAGCAATGAGCGGCGTACCGCGACGGCTGACTCTTGCGACGGCGGCAGCGCTCCTGCTGGCGGCAGCGGGCAGCACCTCGGCGGAACCGCTCGGCCGGCTATTCCTCACACCTGAGCGCCGGGCCATGCTCGAACGCCAGCGGCAGCTCAACATCCAGGAAGTCCAGACCATCGAGGGCTCTTCCGTCACGCTCGACGGCGTCGTCACGCGCTCCAGTGGCCGCAGCACCGTCTGGGTGAACCAGCGGCCACAGAACGAGAATACCCTCGGCACTGGCGTCAACGCCATCGTCTCGCGCAGCGAGCCTGGCCGTGCGGTTCTGACGCCCGGCGAAGAATCGCCCGCCTCGCTCAAGGTTGGCGAATCGATCAACCGTGGCACGCGGGAGAAAACGGACGCTCTCGGCGACGGGCGCATCACCGTCTCCCGGCCGCACTGAGGGCCGGCGCCGAATGCATCCGCGCTTGCGCACTCGCCGCCCCGCCCGCGGGTTTGCCCTAATAGCGCTCCTTGCCATACTGATGACGGGCGCGCTGTACTTCATAGTTGAACGCCTAGATGCAGCTGCCGTACTACGCAAGCGAGATGAGGCGACCACATTGGCACTTGCCCGAGCAAAGGAAGCGCTAATCGCTTTTGCTGCAAGCGCAAACTTAACGTCTGGATCTTCCAGACCCGGCGATCTGCCATGCCCAGATAGAACCAACGACGGCAAGGCTGAAACCTCGTGCGGAAACAGCGCTGGTTCCCACCCAGAACGCCGGCTAGGTCGTCTTCCATGGCAAACATTAGGCGTAGACGATTTGCGTGATGGCTATGGAGAGCACCTTTGGTACGCCGTATCAAACAACTTCAAGAACAACACGCGCACGCTCCCCTTGAACAGCGATACGGTGGGAACCATCACGGTGCGTGACGCCAACGGGAATGTGGAATTCGATGGAACAGGCGTCAACGGAGTCGTTGCGGTAATCATTGCCCCAGGATACCCACTTACGCGACAAGACGGCGTAGTGCAAAATCGGATAGCAGCCAACACCAACGACCCGACTCACTACCTTGATAACATCGCTAGTGAGGACAACGCTAGCTTCAACGACGGCAGCTTGGATGGCTTCTTTTCCGGCCCCGTATTTGATCCGGCCGACCCCGCGGTCACGATAGCCAATGATCGCGTCGTCGCAATCACACAAAGCGAAATCATGGCTGCAATAGAGAAGCGGGTTGCTGCGGAAGTCATGAACTGTCTAGTGGGCTACGCAGCTGCCAACGGGGGGCGCTACCCTTGGGCGGCAGACTTGGCAGCCACTGCTGCCGGCAACTTCAGTGACAGCGCTAACACATTATTCGGCCGTGTTCCGAACCTCATGTGCAATACCGGTGGCGATGGACATACACCGCCGTGCGATTTGCTACCAGTTGGAACCGTACCCGGCGGCATGCTCACTACTTGGGGGAGTGTTCCCAACTGCTTTGTTACCAACAACTGGTTCTCCCAAAACTATTGGAACGAACAAGTCTTCTATTCGTTAGCCAGCGCCTACAAACCACGAATAGGGCCACCACCTTCTTGTGGAACTTGCCTGAGTGTCGATGGCACAGGCAGCAAACAGGTTGTCGTAATGGTGGCCGGAAAAGCAATTGGCGCCCAAACTCGCGCCAACAAAGCCGACCCAGCCCAGTACCTTGAGACTCCCAACAGTACTGGCGGCACCAACTATGCCACCAAGTCCGCAACGCCACCTTTCAATGACCGTGTTCGGTACTTCCCGACTCCGTGAGGGTAGCGTTAGATACGCCAACGATGCTGGTCGAATACATTCGGGACAAAGAGGTGATCCACCACGCCACTGCTTCCAGAGCCGACCCGCAAAGAACTCGGCGTACCATCACGACTGACTTTTGCGAATTGACCACAACCTGGCCGGCCATTAGAGTGGAATCCCTTTTCTTGCTTGCGCTCGGAAAACCATGCGAACTGTAGGCCACCGTAGAGATCGCCCGATCACGTTTTCGGCCTCGGCGGAGCTTCTGGTCGAAGGCGCTCGCTTCAACGACGAAATTCACCTTTTACCAACCGGTAATTTGACGTTTATTCCCAAGGGCGTCACTCGATTCTCAACGCACGAGGAAGCCAATCAAGACCAACTGAATCGACTTGTCGATGGCATGGCAAGAATTGCTGAAGAGCGATTTCGTGAGTTGCGTGCGCGTAATTTCCTTGCCAAGGAGCGCGGCTTCACACTGACTGAACTCGCCGTCGTTCTAGTCATTGTTGCCCTGATGATTGGAGGCTTGCTATTGCCTTTGGCAGCCCAAGACAATATTCGGCGAACGCAAGAAACCCAGAAGACGCTCAACGATGCTCGCGATTCACTACTTGGTTTTGCGGCCGCCAATGGACGCCTGCCTTGTCCCGCCACAGCACTGAGTAATGGTATCGAAGACCCCGTCGGCGGCGTCTGCACGCTATTCAATGCAGGCGATACCGTGCCGGTTGGCTACCTTCCATCCGCCACGTTGGGCTTGGCGCCTGTAGATAGCAAAGGACGTCTTCTAGATGGATGGAACAATCCAATACGCTACGGAGTGACGGTGGCAAACAGTTCGGCATTTACTAAGGCGAATGGAATGGCAACCACCGGCATGACGAGTCTCGCACCGGACTTGCGCGTGTGTGCGTCTGCGCCGGCTGCCGCCGCGCTCGCTGTAGGCCAATGCGCTGTTCCCGAAACCGCCAATGTTCTCGCCGTGAACGCGGTAGCTGTTATCTATTCACTTGGCGCCAACGCTTCTGTAGCTGGCAGCGGTACGGATGAAACGAACAATCCGAATCCCAATGCCACTATTGCCGCCGACCGCGTATTTGTCAGTCACGAGCCAGCGCCAGTCGGTGCCGCCAACGGCGAATTCGACGACATCGTCGTCTGGCTCTCGCCGAACATTCTCTTCAACCGCATGATCGCGGCCGGCCGGTTGCCTTGACCCTGCGGGCGCTTCCTGCGACACTGCGGCGGCTTGTCCAGACCATGACTACCGCATGACCGCAACGACCGACAGTTCGACCTTCCTTTCCCGCCTGCGCAACGCCGGCGTCGAGCCCGGCGACAGCGAGGAGCAGCGACTCAACAAGTCGCTGCTGATGTTCGCCACCGGCCTGGTCAGCGTCGCCTCGATGCTGTGGGTGGCAATCTACTGGCTGCTCGGCCCGCTCATTTCATCGACCCCGCCACTCGTTTTCGAGCTGCTGGCGATCGGCAACTTGCTGCTGTACATCCAGACGCGCAATTTCGATTTCTTCCGCGTCACCCAGCTGGCACTGTTCCTGTTCGGGCCGTTCGCCATGCAGTGGGGCATGGGCAGTTTCATCGACTCTTCCGGCATCGTGCTGTGGGGCCTTTTGGCGCCGGTAGGCGCGATCCTGTTCTTTGGCGTCAGCGAGTCGATGGCCTGGTTCTTTGCCTGGGTGTTCATGACCGCGATGTCCGGCTTCTTCGATTTCTATCTGGCACCCGCGGCCAATTCGCACTCGCCCTTTGCCGTGCCGGTGCAAACGGCCGTAGTGTTCTTCGCGCTCAACTTCATTGCCGTCGCCACTATCATCTACCTGCTGTTGCGCTATTCGATCCAGGAAAAGCAGAAGATCCAGGCCAAGCTGCTGGAAGCGCACGCGCTGCTGGAAGCCGAGCAGGAGCGCTCGGAGCGCCTGCTGCTGAACATCCTGCCCAAGCCGGTGGCCGAGCGGCTGAAGACATCGGACCAACCGATCGCCGACGGCTTTGCCGACGTCACGGTGATGTTCGCCGACATCGTCGACTTCACGCGGATTGCCGCGCACATGTCGCCGAACGAAGTGTTCGCCATGCTGAACCGCGTCTTCTCGGCCTTCGACGAACTGGCCGAGAAGTTCGCGCTGGAGCGGATCAAGACCATCGGCGACGCCTACATGGTCGCGGGGGGGCTCAACGAAGGCAATGCCGATCACAGCGTGGCGATCGCCGACATGGCCATCGCCATGCGCGACCTGCTGCATCGCGACTTCACCATCAACGCCGCACACCTGGAAGTCCGCATCGGCATCAGCGCCGGGCCGGTGGTGGCGGGAGTCGTCGGCAAGAAGAAGTTCATCTACGACGTCTGGGGCGATACCGTGAATATCGCCAGCCGTATCACCAGCGAAGGCGCGCCCGGAATGATCCAGTGCGACGAGGTCACTTATAAGCGCCTGTGCCGCGATTTTGAATTCCACGAACCGCAAACGCTGCACCTGAAGGGCAAGGGCAACATGACGGTCTATCGGTTGATGGGCCGCAAACTGCCCGGCGCCGTCAGCTTGCCGTCGACGCCAGATGGAAGCACACCCGTCCCGGTTCGTTGACCGCCAAGCGCAGCTCGAAGCCACTGTGTTCGAGCAAGCGGGACGTCTGGTAGAGGCCAATGCCCATGCCGGTCTCCGATGGCACCGGGCCGTGGAACAAATCCACCGCAAGCGCAGGCGCAATGGCCTTGCCATCGTCGCAAACACTGACGTTCACACTCCCGGCCACGACCTGCAGGCTCGCGCGAACGTGCAACCCTGGCACCCCGGACCGCTTGTCGATGGCATTGGCGATCAGGTTCTCGACCGCCAGGTTGAACAGCGCGACCGGCACCATGAACGATTCCGGCGCATCCCCTTCGACCGAAAATTCGATGTCGGAGAGGGCGAAGCGCGTGCGCAATTCGCCCCACCACCGTACTACCGGCAAACGTTCGCCGCCTTCCAGGCGCGGGGCCTGCAGCTTGTCCAGCGTCTGGCCCAGG
>PMIH01000025.1 GCA_003158255.1 Rhodocyclaceae bacterium | reverse complement strand
TGAGTTAGAAATTCGCAGACAGAAACGTTCGATGCTGGCAAGGATGTCATCGGCGGACTTGGCCCAAGCGAACGGTTTGGGGTCGGCGTTGTAGGTATCGAGGTATTCTCGGATGGCCTGTTCGAGTTGGCGCGTCGAGCGATGAGTTCCGCGACGGATTTGTTTCTCGGTCAAGGTAGAGAACCAGCGCTCGACTTGGTTGATCCAGGAAGCGGAAGTGGGCGTGAAATGGACTTGGAAACGGGGATGGCGGGCAAACCAGTTTTTCACCGAGGGGGTCTTGTGCGTACCGTAGTTGTCCATGACCAGATGCACGTCGAGATGAGTCGGCACGTTGGCGTCAATGGTGCGCAGGAACTGAAGGAACTCGGTGCTGCGATGACGGCGGTGCAATTCGCCGATCACCTCGCCGGTGGCGATGTCGAGGGCGGCAAACAACGTGGTCGTACCGTGGCGCATGTAGTCGTGAGTGCGCCGCTCGGGAATTCCGGCGGCCAGCGGCAGAATGGGCTGAGTACGATCCAGTGCCTGAATCTGGCTCTTCTCATCAACGCAGAGCACCAGGGCTTTCATCGGCGGATCCAGGTACAAACCCACGATGTCGCGCACCTTCTCGACGAACAACGGATCAGTGGAGAGCTTGAAGGTCTCTTGGCGGTGAGGCTGCAAACCAAAGGCACGCCAAATGCGGCTGACTGCTGTCTGCGACACACCCATTGCGCGAGCCATGTTGCGCGTGCTCCAGTGTGTGGCGTTCTTCGGCACCGACTCCAGCGTCCGGGCAATCACGGCATCGACCCTGGCATCGTCAATCGTGCGCGGCGCTCCCGAGCGCGGCGCATCGAGCAGGCCATCCAGCCGCTGCTCGGCAAACCGGTTGCGCCATTTCGAGACCGTCTGCGGTGTCACCCGCAGATGCACCGCCACTTCCTTGTTGTCCCGGCCGTCAGCGCAGCAGAGCACCACTTGCGAACGCATCGCCAGGGCTTGCGCCGTCTTGCGACGACGCGCCCAGGCTTCCAGTTGCTCACGCTCCGCTTGGTTCAGCACTATTTGCGCTTTCGGTCTGCCGCCCATCGCATCCTCCAGAGGTTGATCGTACAACCTCTTCGACATGCTATTGGCATATTGGTTCAATGAACTTTCAACTCAGGATACTAGCTAGCCCGGATGTTTCACCCCGAGGCTGAAATGTAGGCGAGTGGTATGCCAACGGTGTGTTGAGCGTCCGGTGGTGGTTGATTTGCACAAGAAATAGGCAGCGACGTGAATTTCAGGCGCACTACCCCCAACCCCCGAAGCTGTCATCGTGTCGGGGCCGCACTCGGTGACGGCTATGGAGCGAGCGCCTGCGCGGCGATCAGGAAGGTGTCGCGCATGGGGTGGTGCGAAGCGAACAGGATGCGCACCCGGCGGGAATTGCGGATCACGGCGGCGCCGATCTTGAGCAGCTTGACGCGGATCGTCGCGGCCGTGGCGCGCGCCAGTTCGGTACCGGCCAGCGCGATGGCGCGCAGGCGCTGCATCAGCGTATAGGCAAGGCCGGCAAACATCACCCGCAACCAGTTGGCCAGAAACCGGTGGCTGCTCGCACGGGTGCCGAAGAGGTCGAGCTGCGTCTCCTTGATCCGGTTCTCGGCTTCGCCGCGCTGGCAGTACAAATCGTCGTAGAGTGCGTCGGCCGGCAAATCGAGGTTGGTGACCACGAAGCGCGGGTTGTTACCCTGGGCACCGAATTCCAGACGGGTAACGATGCGCCGCTCGCGGTCCCAAGTGTTGGCGGCATAGGTGAATTCCGCTACCTGCCGCTGCTTGGTTCCGCTCTCGGCGTAGCGATGCTCAAGCAGCCCTTCCCATCCTTCGACGATCCGCTGTAGGCGCGCATTGCGGGCAACGCCGATGACGTAGCCGACATCCCGGCGTTCGCACCAGCGGATCAGCCGCTGGCGACAGAAGCCGGAATCGCCGCGAACGATAATGCGTACCTCCGGCCAGGCTTCGCGTAGCCGCGTCACGAGAAGTTTGATCACCGCCGACACATGCTTGGCGCCATCGATCCGGCTGCGCCGCAGCACACACGCCAGCATGGCCTGGCCGGCGAAGACGTACAGCGGCAGATAGCAGTAGTGGTCGTAGTAGGCGTGGAACTCGCCCTGCTCCTGATCGCCATGCAGTGGGATATCCGAGGCATCGACGTCGAGAATCAACTCCTTTGGCGCGATACGGTGGCTGGCGATGAATTGCTCGACCAGCACCCGATTCAAGGCCAAGATATCGCTGCGCGTGGCCCGCGTTTCCAGCCGGGAGAGCGTCGGACTGCTGGCCAATTCCGCCGCCGTGCCCACCGCTGTCTGCATCAGCGGATCTTGCCGCAGTTGCCCGTGATCGTTCAGGTCCTCGTAGCCGCAGCACAGCCCGTACAGGCGTTGCGCGACCAGGTCGCGCAGTTCATGGGTGATCCGTTCCGGGTTCCTCGGATCGTGCAGAGCATCGGCCACCGCCTTCGACAATCCGATCCGTCGATCAACTTGCCGCAGCAGCATCAAGCCACCGTCCGAACTCAGTGCGCCGCCCTCGAAATTCGCCTCAATATCGCAACGCCCAAGGCGTCCAAACAACATCTGCTGACCGGTA
>PMIH01000254.1 GCA_003158255.1 Rhodocyclaceae bacterium | reverse complement strand
TCGGCCGTCAGCGACGCCGTGGCGGCCTCGTGGTCGTCATGACCGGCCGAGACCGCATGCTGCCCCACCGTCAGGTGCTGCTTGTGGCCATCGATCTCGAACTGCGCCGCATCGTTCTCGATCGACAACAGTTTGACGCCGTCCGCGCCCTTGACCCCAACCGCAATCGAATGCGGCTTGCCGCCATCGACCACCACGAGCGCTTTGCCGGAATACAAGCCAACCAGCGCTACCTCGGTCGCAGAGACCGCCCCCGCCGCGGCCAGCATGGCCAATGCGGCGATAGAATCCATCACCCGCAACCGCCTGGAAACACCCATGAAACCAGTCGCCATTTTTCGTCATAGTCCCGGAGAAGGTGCAGGCTATTTTGCCACATTCCTCGACGCCCACTCCGTGCCATGGACGCTCGTCAAGGTAGACGCAGGCGAACGGGTCCCGTCATCGTCCAGCGAATTCTCGGGACTTTGTTTCATGGGCGGGCCGATGAGCGTCAACGACGAACTGCCCTGGATCGCGCCCGTCTGCGCGCTGATCTGTCAGGCCGTTGAACAGGATGTTCCCGTTATCGGCCATTGCCTTGGCGGACAACTGATGAGCAAAGCGCTCGGCGGCGCGGTGACGAAGAATCCCGTCAAGGAATTGGGCTGGGCGAAAGTCAGTCGTGACGGTACGCCGAGTGGGGACTGGCTGGGCGACCTCGAATCGTTCGAGGCCTTTCACTGGCATGGCGAGACGTTCTCGATCCCGCCCGGCGCAACTCGACTGCTGAAAAGCGAGTGGTGCGAAAACCAGGCCTTCATGCTGGGCCCGCATCTCGGCCTGCAATGCCACGTGGAAATGACGGAAGCGATGATCCGGCTGTGGTGCCGGCAATGGGCCGACGAATGCGCGCAACCCTCATCATCGGTGCAAACGCCGGAGCAAATGTTCGAGCGGATAGACGAGCGCATCGCGGCGATGCGCGTCGCCGCCGACCGGCTCTACGCGCGCTGGATCGGCGGCCTCAGGAATTAGGGCGCTGGTAACGCCGCCGTACCACCCGGGATATCGCGGATGCAATACTATCCTTACGCTACATCCCCAGGAATGCCCTTGCCAGAAAGACGGCCATCTGGTCGCGAGTGACCGTTTGGCTCGGACAATAGTTGCCGCCGCCGCAACCGGTGGTGATGCCGAGTTCGGCCATCCGCTTGATGTGACCGCAGAAGCCGTTCGACGCCGGTACATCGGAATAGGGAGCGGTTGAACCGCAATAACCGGCCACCGGATTGCCTTCCACGGCGCGGATGATGAACGCCGCTATCTGGTCACGCGTCACGTTCTGGTTCGGGCAGTAATTGCCGCCACCGCAACCGGTAGTGATGGTCAGATCCATCATCCGCTTAACGTACTTGCAGAAGCCGTCAGAGATCGGCACATCGGAGAATGGCGAGGTGGCGCAAGACGACGCCGGCTCCCCCTCCTTGGCGCGGATGATAAAGGCGGCCATCTGACCACGCGTCACGCTCTGGGCAGGACAATAGTTGCCGCCGCCACATCCCGTTGTAATGCCGGCACCGTAAATGGCGTTGATATAGCTGGCTGCCCAGTTGCCGCTGATATCGACGAAAGGAACTGCCGGGACATTCTCGTACATAGTGACGGATACGCTGCTTGGTACTCCCAGCGCAATACCGGTCGGGGATGACAGCGCAACGCTAAAGGTCTTCGCCGCCTCACTCACGTTGTCATGCACGATCGGCACGCTGATTGTTTTCGCTGCGGTATCGCCGTCGGCCCAGTTCAGGGTGCCCGCAGTCGCTACGTAGTCTGTTCCTGCCGTGGCAGTACCGTCGGCAGTTGCGTAAGCGACGCTCACCGCGCCACCGGATACCCCGCTTCGATTTACCTTTAGCACCACATTGTTGGCGGCTTCCGACACTTTGACCGATGCGTTGGGGAACTGCACTAGCTTTTCTGTGATTGCATCAAAAGTGGCAGAGGCCTGCCCGCTACGCACGAGACGAACAAAGAGTCCTGCGAAGTCGCCGGTCTGGGCGTAGGCCAAGGGGTTGCCACCCTGGAAATCCACGTACCAGGCCCAGGCGTAGGCCGGATAGGGCGGGTAGGGTGTGGACGACCAGTACCGATCCGCAATCGCGTTCGGGAAGGCCGCAGTGTCGATCGCCGGGTTGAAGGCATCGATCTTGACGATGGACTCCAGTTCCTTGACGTTGGGCGGCCGCCAGTCATTGTGGCCCTTGTAGTTGCTGGCATTGGCGGTCACCGCCTGCATCAGGGCCTCCTGCCAGGTGTAGGCACCCGCGCCGTAGTTGTTACCGGCATTGCCGATAGCCGTGCAATCGGTGCTGCCGCTCTGGCCCCATGAGCATTTGTCCCACATCAGTCCTGTGGTGGTATCGGTGACCGTGCCGTCGCCATTGTCGGTGTAGGCAGCCAAGGCGGGAGCGTTCCCGGTCCAGGCCAAAACGGCCAATGCTAACAACGCCGGCAAACGGAAGGAGAAAAGTATGCGCATCATGACTGACCTCAATGGGGAGATATGCGAAAGGATTGGAAGTCGCCGCACGGCGTGCTCCAACTGCACCGCCGTATCCATGGCGGCCTTCCACATGGGCAATTGACGATAGTGCGACACGATAGGACTCGAATCAAAAGGTCCAATTACTGTCCGCTACGCACAAGACGAACGTACTTGTCGTCGGTCAGTTCGTAGGCGCTGGTGGAGCCATAGTCGAAAAATACGACGTGGGCGTTGCCCGGAAGGGGCGCGTAGATATCGCTGGTCCAATACCAATAGCTGCGCGTATTCGGGAAGTAGTTGGTGTCGATGGCCGGAACGCTTGTGCCGTAGTGAACGATGGAAAACAACTCGCGCCGGGTGGGCACGCGCCAAGGGGCTTGGCTGCCGCACAAGCCGGTGCCGTTGACCGTGGCGGCGTAGGCGGCGGCATTGGCCCAAGTGTAGGTGGTGTTCATGTTGGCCGGGGTCTTCACTTCCCAGGTGAGGTTGGTGACGTTGTCGTGTACACACGCATGGCCGCCCAGCGTGGTGGTGTTGCCGGCACTATCCAACGGCGTAAAGTCGAAGCCCGCCGATCCGCCGCCGGTCTTGGTGATCTGGCTCTTGCCGGCGGCCGCATCGCGGCCGAAGCGCGCGTCCTGCCGCGGCTCAGGCGCGGCATCGCCGGTGTTGACATCGGTGCATGTAACGAGCGTCTCGCCAGAGAGGCACTGGGTTACGCCGGTGTCGTTGAGCGGCGCGGTCTGAGCCTGGACGGCCAGGGAAACGAGGGCAAGCGGAATGATCAGAGCGCGCATGAAGCCTCCGGAAGAAATGGCAAAGGGAAATCGGGACGTGCGAAAGCAGGCCGGGCTGCGTGAAACGCAGTCATCGGCCTGCGAAGAAAGGGAAACGGAGTCCGCGTCGACGCGAACGAGAAACTACGCTCGGCTCGGCTCGGCTCGGCGGAATTGTTGTTCTGGCGGTACTTCATGACAAGCCGGTGGTCCGGCTTCCTCCCACGTTATTTTTGTCGCGCGAGTATCGCAGATTATTTTCGCCTTGTATGCCCCCTAAATAGGGGGCAAGGCGACCGGGTGCGGCAAGTGCTTTCTTATGCGCTGTCTTGGCTTGGTTTCGGGGTTCGGCGGCCAAAGTCAGCCGTGACGACCCGGTTCGCTCGGACTGGCTGGACGAATTCGAACCCGTCCGTGTCCAAGATGCCTTGGAGTGCGGCGCTCAGAGGAGTTGTTCGAGGTCGTCGATATCGCGCGCGCGTCCGGCGGCGCGCTTGTTGACCTTGAGTTCGTCGATACCGATGAAATTCAACGGCACGCCGTCGTGCGTTACCGTTTCTCTCTTGGGCCACGCTTCGGAAAACGTGACGCCATCGATGTCGGTCAGCAAGTCGATGCGAAAAGGCGGGTAACCCAGTTGCACGACCCGCTCCGGCGTTTCGAAATCATTCTGGAGCAAACCGAGGCCGCCAAAACCGAACGCATCGAGCGCTTTAATGAGCCGCGCGGCATTCTCAGGGGAGCGTGCTACCCAAACGTCAAGGTCGCCTGTGTTGCGCGGGCGCCCGTGCAGCGCCATCGCGTAGCCGCCCACGATGAGGTATTCAACCCCGTGGGCGTTCAACAGTGCGACAAACTCTTTGAAGTCCTTGGATAGCATCGGGGTGGGACGCAAGCCATTCCTGGCGCAGCAACTCGACAGCCGCAAGTCGCTCTTGCGGGCTGCGCGTCAGCCAGTATTCCGTGTCGCGTTGCCTGTCGTGGAGTGACAAGCGCCGAATGGTCTTTTCCATCATCGGCATTCTACTCGCCTGTGTCGCACTACCTACGGCAAGAGGTCGGCGACTGCGATGGTCGCCGTTGGCGCCGCCTCGGGTGAGACGCTTTCGCCAGCCTTGAGGATGTGACGCTCGGCATAATCCTCACCGAGAGGGCGGCGACAGACTTCGAGGGTTTCGGCAAGCACGTCGAGGATCCAGTACTCGGGGATGCCGGCGCGGGCGTAGGCGGCGAGTTTGCGGCCGCGGTCGTAGGTGCGCGTGGTTTCGGAAACTTCGACGACCAGTAGCGCCGTTTCAGGATGGGCGTCGCGATAGTCGCGCGGCGAACCGGCGACGACGGCGATGTCGGGTTCGGGTTCGGACTGTTCGGAGATGCGCAAGGGCAGTTGCGCACGAATGTCAAAACCGGTGCCAAATGCCTTCTCCAACGCCCGTTCGAGCAGCCTGACGGCCGTCGCGTGTCGACTCTTTTGTGGCGCCATTTCCACGACCTCCCCGTCGAGCAGTTCCAGTCGATCATCCGGTCCGAAGACGCCGGCGTCGATCATGCGCTCGTATTGCTCGCTGTTGAAGCGATGCAAGCCGGCTGAATGCTCTGCGATGGCGCCCATGAGGAATGCTCCAGTGACAAGCTGCGGAAACTATAGCCCGGCCGGCGGCAGACGGCAACCGCGGCTAGTCGCGGAAGTTGCCGTAGACCAGCGGATATTCGGTGATCGACTTCTTGACCAGTGCAATCGCTTCTTGCAGCAAGTCGCGCTTGGCACCGGTGACGCGCACGGCATCGCCCTGGATCGTCGCCTGAACCTTCAGCTTGCTATCCTTGATGAGCTTGACGATCTTCTTGGCCAGTTCCTGATCGATGCCGGACTTGATCTTCAGCTCCTGCTTGGTCTTGTTGCCGGAGATGGACTGGAGTTCGCCGATGTCGAGCCGCTTGGTGCTCTCGCGGGCTTTCTTTTCCATCTCGGGAAACAGGATGTCCTTGACCTGGCTGACCTGGAACTCGGAGTCGCCGAAGATGGTAATCGCCTTGTCCTTTTCATTCAGTTCCAGCTTGGCGCTGGTGCCCTTGAAATCGTAGCGGTTGCCAACCTGGCGGCTGGCGACGTCGACGGCGTTCTTCAACGCCACCATATCCGCTTCGGAAGTGATGTCGAAGGAAGGCATCGCCGGCTCCTGTCAGAAATGGCAAACGTAGTGGTAGGGTTCGCCCGTCACCTCGATGTCGAACGAGGAAGTGCCGGGCACATCGAACTTTTGGCCTTCGCCGCAGGACTGCCAGTCGCCACCCTTGAGCCGGAAGCGGCAAGAACCGGCGACCGTTTCCATGATTTCCGGCACGCCGGTATTGAAGGTCAGCGTAGCGGGCATGATGACGCCAACGCTCTTCTTGCTGCCGTCGGCGAAATGGACGGTATGGCTCACACACTTGCCGTCGAAATAGACGTTGGCCTTCTTGACCACGGCCACGTTATCGAACTGGTTCATCTACTCAATCCCCCAAAGTATCTGGATGACGTTCTTCATCGCGAAGCCGAATATGCCGAAGGCAAGCACGAAGAACAGCGCGAACGTGCCGACCTTGCCGGCCTTCGATCGATAGGCCAACTCGCCGATGATGAACAGCATGTACAACATTAGACCGCCGAGTCCGTAAGTCACACCGAACGCCGAGATCTGCTCCTCGGAAAATCCGAACAACACTTTCTTCCTCCCTCCGGCGCCCCCCGGCACCGGTACAGCATGGACTTGCTTACTTCTTGCGCCTGGCCGGCACGGCACGCTTCAGACGCGCGTTCTCGGCGATGCGCATGCGCAGCGCGTTCAGCTTGATGAAACCGCCCGCATCCTTCTGGTCGTAGGCGCCGGCATCGTCCTCGAACGTGGCGATGGTCGGATCGAACAGCGAATCGGTCTTCGAGTCGCGGCTGACGACGGACACGCCGCCCTTGTAGAGCTTGACGCGCACCCAGCCATTCACGCTCTGCTGTGTGTGGTCGATCAGCACCTGCAGCGCCTTGAGCTCCGGACTCCACCAGTAGCCGTTGTAGATCAGGCTGGCGTAGCGCGGCATCAGGTCGTCCTTGAGGTGCGCCACTTCGCGGTCAAGGCACACGGACTCGATGCCGCGGTGCGCCTTGAGCAGGATGGTGCCGCCCGGGGTTTCGTAGCAGCCGCGCGACTTCATGCCGACGTACCGGTTCTCGACCAGATCGAGGCGGCCGACACCGTGCTTGCCGCCGATCTGGTTCAGCGTCGCCAGCAATTCGTGCGCTTTCATCTTCTTGCCGTTGATGGCGACGAGGTCACCGGCCTTGAATTCGAGATCGAGATACTCGGCCTTGTTCGGCGCCTTCTCGGGCGATACCGTCCAGCGCCACATCGCCTCTTCGGCTTCGGCGGCCGGGTTTTCCAGATGGCGGCCTTCGTAGGAAATGTGCAGCAGGTTGGCGTCCATCGAATACGGCGAGCCTCCCTTCTTGTGCTTCATCTCGATCGGAATGCCGTGCTTTTCGGCGTAGGCGAGCAGCTTCTCGCGCGACAACAGATCCCACTCGCGCCAGGGCGCGATGACCTTGACGTTGGGCATCAGCGCGTAGGCGCCAAGCTCGAAGCGCACCTGGTCGTTGCCCTTACCGGTGGCGCCGTGCGAAATCGCGTTGGCGCCAACTTTCTTGGCGATGTCGATCATGCGCTTGGCGATGAGCGGCCGCGCGATCGAAGTACCAAGCAGGTACTCGCCTTCGTAAACGGTGTTGCAACGGAACATCGGGAAGACGAAGTCGCGCACGAATTCCTCGCGCAGGTCATCGATGAAAATGTTCTTCGGCTTGATGCCGAGCTTGACCGCCTTCTTGCGCGCCGGCTCAAGCTCTTCGCCCTGGCCGAGGTCGGCGGTGAAGGTCACCACCTCGCACTGGTAGGTGTCTTGCAGCCACTTGAGAATGACGGAAGTATCGAGGCCGCCCGAATAGGCCAGCACGACTTTGTTCGATTCGCTCATTGTTCAATATGTCCCAACAATAGAAATTCCATCAATGCCTTCTGTACATGCAGGCGGTTCTCGGCTTCGTCCCAGACCACTGAGTGCGAGCCGTCGATGACTTCCGCCGCCACTTCCTCGCCGCGATGCGCTGGCAGGCAATGCATGAACACGGCATCGGGCCGGGCGGCGTTCATCATGTCGCCGTCGACCTGCCAATCGGCGAAATCGCGCAGACGCTCTTCGTTTTCGGCTTCGAAGCCCATCGAAGTCCAGACGTCGGTGGTCACCAGGTCGGCGCCGCGCGCCGCATCCATCGGGTCGGCGAACTCTTCGAAGTGATCGGTGCCATAGAGACCGGCGCGCTCAGGCTCCACTTCATAGCCAGGCGGCGTGGAGACGTGGACGTTGAAATCGAGCACCTCCGCGGCTTGCAGCCAGGTGTTGCAGACGTTGTTGGAATCGCCGATCCAGGCCACGGTCTTGCCCTGGATCGGGCCGCGATGCTCGATGTAGGTAAAGATGTCGGCCAGGATCTGGCACGGGTGGTATTCGTTGGTCAGCCCGTTGATCACCGGCACACGCGACTTGCTGGCGAAGCGCTCGATGATGTCCTGCTCGAAAGTGCGGATCATGACGAGGTCGGACATGCGCGAGATCACCTGCGCAGCATCCTCGACCGGCTCGCCGCGGCCAAGCTGCGAGTCGCGCGTGTTGAGGTAGATGGCCGCACCGCCAAGTTGCTGCATGCCGGCCTCGAAGGAAAGCCGGGTGCGCGTACTGGCCTTCTCGAAGATCATCACCAGCGTTCGGTCGGCAAGCGGCCAGTAACGCTGGTAAGCCTTGAACTGCTGCTTGATCCAGCGAGCGCGTGCGAAGACGTAATCGTGCTCCGCACGACTGAGATCCTTGAACTGGAGAAAATGCCGGAGCGGCACTTGGGCAGCCATGATCAGGCTCCGAGAAATTCGCGCACCAGGGGCGCCAGCATGTCGACCAGCTTGCTGGCGTCGGCGTCCGAATAGGTTAGCGCGGGCAGCAAGCGAATGACGCTGTCGGCCGTCACGTTGATCAACAGACCCGCCTCGATTCCTTTGCCGACAAGCTCGCCGCAGGGCCGGTCGAGCTGAATGCCGATCATAAGTCCCTCGCCACGAATGTCGACCAAACCGGCGACGCCATCGAGCGCTTGCCGCAATCCGCCGCGGATCGCATTGCCGAGTTCGACTGCCCGCGCCATCAGGCCGTCCTGTTCGATGACATCGAGCGTCGTCATGGCGGCAACGCAGGCAAGCGGATTGCCGCCGAAAGTTGAACCATGGTTGCCCGGCTTGAAAACGCCCGCAGCGGCCCCGGCGACGAGACAGGCTCCGATCGGAATACCCGACCCGAGTCCCTTGGCCAGCGTCATGACGTCCGGACGGATAGCAGCATGCTGATGGGCGAACCAAAGTCCGGTGCGACCGATGCCGCACTGGACTTCATCGACCATGAACAACCAGCCCCGCTCGTCGCAAATGCGGCGCAGCGATTGCATGTATTCGTTATGCGCCAGATTGATGCCGCCCTCGCCCTGAATCGGCTCGAACAGCACGGCGACGACGTTAGGATTATTGATGGCAACCTGTTCGATGGCCGGCAGATCGTCGAACGGTACCCGGACGAAACCCGACACCAACGGCTCGAAACCCGCCTGGACCTTGCGGTTACCGGTCGCGGAGAGCGTCGCCAGAGTCCGGCCGTGAAAGGCGTGCTCCATGACGATGATCGCCGGCTGATCGATCCCCTTCTGGTGCCCAAGCATGCGCGCCAGCTTGATGGCCGCCTCATTGGCTTCGCAACCGGAATTGCAGAAGAACACTTCATCCATCCGAGCCAGCGAAGCCAGTCGATCGGAGAGCTGCTCCTGTTCCCGCACACGGTAGATGTTCGACGTATGGATCAGCCGACCAGCTTGTTCGCTGATCGCCCGCACCAGCCGCGGATGGGCATGGCCAAGGGTATTGACGGCGATTCCGCCAAGCGCGTCGAGGTAACGCCGGCCGTTTTCGTCGTATAGGTAGCAGCCTTCACCGTGAGTAAAGGCGATAGGCTGCCGGTTGTAGGTGTTCATCAGATGCGGCATAAATGCTCCGCGCAAAAAAACAGACGGCGACCACCATGGCCGCCGCTCTGTGCTGCTTGAAGTGAGATTATCTTAGTTCAAAAACCGAGGCCTGTACAGGCAGAACCGGAACGGAAACGAACGGGAACTCGCTCAGCCGGCAATCTTTTCAAATCCAGCCAACGGCGTTCGCACACCGCCATGATGGCAGATGCATTCGATGATCTCGCAGTCCCGATACATTTGACGCAGTTTGCGCTGCGCCTCGGCCGGATCACGGCCATGAATCATCAAGTTGTTGATCACCAAGCCTACACGCGTCCTGATACGGAAGCCATATTTCGTGAGCACGGGCGCCAGCATGAAAATCCCTTTTCAATCAGGATAGTGGGGCGATTATATGTACCACTTCCGAGATATGCAAGACAGGCCGCTGGTCTGTTCAAATATATTGACGCAGATCAAAATGGCTTGGTGCCCAGGCCGCAAAAGAAAACGGGCCGCGGCTGCGGCCCGTCTCGGCAAACATCCAGCGCAGCGCCGATCAGAGCGCCTTGATGGCGGCTGACAGGCGGCTCTTGTAGCGAGCCGCGGAGTTCTTATGGATGACCTTCTTGTCGGTAATTGAGTCAATGACGCTCTGGGACTCCTTGAACACAGCCTGGGCGGCAGACTTGTCGCCGAGGCCGATCGCCTTGCGCACCTTCTTGATTGCGGTACGCAGGGTAGAGCGCAGGCTCATGTTGTGGGCACGCTGCTTGACAGCTTGACGGGCACGCTTGCGTGCTTGGGCGCTATTGGCCATATCTGGGATTCCGGTATGAGGCTGGAAAAGCGCGCAATTATAAGTGCTCCTCCGATTCTTTGCAAGGCCCCGATAACAAGCGGGAACCGATACCATTGCGGCCCATGAATCCCGCCCCAAGCCTTCTGCGTTCGCTGGCCACGGTCAGCAGCATGACGCTGCTCTCCCGCATCCTGGGTTTTGTCCGCGACTTCGTCATCGCCAGAAGCTTTGGCGCAGGCATGATCACCGACGCCTTCTTCGTCGCCTTCCGGCTGCCCAACCTGCTGCGGCGACTGTTCGCAGAGGGCGCATTTTCGCAAGCCTTTGTTCCGCTGCTGGCAGAATACAAGAACCGGCGCGGCGACACCGACACCAAGCAGTTGGTCGATCGTACCGCGACGGCGCTTTTGATTGTCGTACTGCTGGTTGCATGCCTTGGCGTTATTGGTGCGCCGCTGCTGATCTACACTACGGCCCCTGGATTTTCGGCCGACGCCGGCAAGTTCGCCCTCACCGTCGAACTCACGCGCATCATGTTCCCGTACATCCTGTTCATGGCACTGGTAGCCCTGGCGGCAGGCATCCTCAACACCTGGAGCCGCTTTGCCCTCCCCGCTTTCACGCCAGTGCTGCTCAACCTTTCGCTGATCGGCATGGCGTTGTTCGCGGCACCCTGGTTCGACCCACCGGTGCTGGCGCTTGCGTGGGCGGTATTTCTCGGCGGCATACTCCAGCTGGCGCTGCAAGTTCCCGCACTCAAGCGGATCGGCATGTTGCCAAGTTTCGACTGGGCGCCAAACGATCCTGGCGTACGGCGAATACTGACGTTGATGGGCCCGGCCGTGCTTGGCGTTTCGGTGTCGCAAATCTCCCTGCTCATCAACACCATTTTCGCGTCGTTCCTGCCGTCCGGCAGTGTCTCCTGGCTTTACTACGCCGATCGACTGATGGAATTCCCCGCCGGACTACTGGGTGCCGCGCTGGGCACCATCCTGCTGCCCAGTCTGGCCAAATGCCACGCCGACGATCGGCACGAAAAGTTCTCCGCCCTGCTGGACTGGGGTTTGCGCCTGACCCTGATGCTCACATTGCCGGCGGCGCTGGCACTGGCCATACTCGCCGTACCGTTGCTGGCAACGCTATTCCAGCATGGTGCCTTCACGGCCAACGATGTCCTCGAAACCCGTACCGCCCTCGTCGCATACAGCGTCGGTCTCGCCGGACTGATTCTGGTCAAGGTCCTGGCACCGGGTTTCTACGCCCGTCAGGACATCAAGACACCGGTGAAAATCGCGCTCATCACGCTGGTGGCAACGCAAGCCATGAACATTGCCTTCATCGGCTGGATCAGACACGCCGGCCTAGCGCTGTCCATCGGGCTTGCCTCCTGCCTCAACGCCTTCTTGCTCTGGCGCGGCCTGCTGAAACGAGAGGTCTATCGACCGGCGCCAGGCTGGTATGCGTTTCTTGGCAAGCTGGCGTTGGCCTTGGCGATATTGGCTGCCACCCTCTGGTTTGCGGCTGGCGACAACTCCGCATGGCTTGTTCTTCCGTTCGGTGAGCGAATCATTCGCCTCGCGCTGACCGTCGCCGCCGGTATTGGTGCCTATTTCGCTACGCTCGCATTGCTTGGATTCAGGCTCCGCAACTTCCGGCAGCACAGCGCATGAACGTATCGACATCTGTTGCGAGCGATTCCGGGCAATACGCTAAACTTGCGTCACATTGATTCAGGCCCGCAACACCTTCCTGTCGGACTCCATGCCTCTCTCCACCCCCCCTTTACCGACCGCAGTGGTGCTTAGTTGCGCGGGGGCCCCTGACGGCGATCTCAATGTCGTTCGCGCCCTCGGGCGACGTGGCGTACCTGTGTATGTCGTATCCGAATACGCCGATCCGCCAGCTTCGCGTTCCCGGTATTGCGAGAAGCACATCCATCTCCCAGGATTCACCCGTCACCCAGAAAACACGATCGCAGCATTGATCGGCTTGTCGTCCGATCTCGGAGGCAAACCCGTTCTCTTCCCTACTGCGGACCCCGATCTGCAAATGGTCAGCGCCTGGCGGGACCGCCTGGATCCGTACTATGACATTCCAATTGCCCGTCCTGAACTGGTACGGTCCCTTACCGATAAGCGCGAATTCGCTGCGCTAGCCGCAGCCTACGATCTTCCGGTGCCTGTGACCCACACGCTTGACGGCGTTGCCGACCTGGGCGTCTTCGCATCCGGCTTGGACTTCCCCGTCATCATCAAGCCAGCCGACACGCTCGCCTGGAGCCGACCGGACGTAGAAAAACTAGTCGGCGCACGCAAAGCGCTGATTGCTTGGACACGAGATGAGTTCCTTGCCACCTGCCTGCCATTAATGCCTTATGCCAAGGACCTCCTGGTACAGGGCTACATACCCGGCAGGGACGAATACTACTTTGACTTTCAGGCATACATCGACCGACAAGGGAACGCCCTGGCATGGTTCTCCGGCCGGAAGATTCGCACCTCGCCCCCCGCGGTCGGGGCAGGCTGTTATGTCGAAAGCAGCATCGTGGAACGACTTAGCGAGGTCGGGCTGGAAGTCCTGCGGACCATCGGCTTTACCGGCCTCGCCGATCTCGATTTCAAATTCGACCCGGAAAGTCGCGACTACCTCCTGATTGAAATCAATCCGCGAACGGCCGCATGGAACATTCTGCCTACGGCATGTGGAATCAATTTTCCCTACATCGCGTATGCCGATCTCGTCGGCATCCCGTTCGATCCCGTCGGAAAGCAGGCCGAATCACGCCGCTATCTGCATTTCGGCAACGACTTGCGGGCGTTCCTCGAATACCGTCGCCGGGGGGAATGGAGCCTGCTCCGCTACATCCGGTCCCTGTTGGGGAAACCGCTGGTCTTTCAGTTGCTGGCTTTCGATGACCTTGGCCCGTTTCTGCGGCCCGCCGGCGCCTCAATCGCCCGGCGAATTAGCCGCCTGTTCGGCGGTCTCAAAAGTATCCGCCGCAAGTCAGGCAGCAGCCTGGACGCGGTCAAGTAATGTATGGGGTTCGCATTGAGTCTCGCAAACAAGTTGCGATCTCACCTTCGTGACCACGGCCTTGCCGCGACCGCATGCAAGATTTCCGGGGCCGCATTCCGGCTGGGTTCGAGAGCGGTTTACCGAAATCACGTTGAGATCTTGCTCGAGTGCGATCTTTCGCTTTCGATGCCCGACGTCTCCTCCCATGGGCTCGTGGTGCGCGAATTCGTCAACGATGACGTCAACGCGTTGCGAGAATGCATTCAACTACACAATGTCCATCCCGACTACGCGCTTGAACGTCTCGCCTACAATCTCGGCCACGGATATCGGGCGGCTGTCGGGACGCTCGATGGCCGGATAATCGCCTACGGCTGGCTGGTAGGACAGGGCAAGTCACACCCTGCTCAACGGCTGCATAACATTCAAGTCGGCGCCGATGAACTCTTCTCCTGCGACCTGTTCGTCGCACCGCGCCACCGCAAGAACAACATGGCATTCGAGTTCCTGGTCCAGGCACAGTGCGTCGGGCGCGAGCTGGGAGTCAAACGGATTGTCACGTCGATCCTGGAAACCAACCGTCGTTCGCTGTGGGTACATCATCTGGCCGGATATCGCGAAATCTGCCGTCACCGCGTGCACACCTTGTTGAGTTGCACCATGCTTTGCGGCAGGAAAGCCGTCTTGCGCAACGATCTTTGGTTTTGATCCGCCAGGCGAGCCAGTTAGCACCATCCACGCTTCAATCGACGCGCAATCGATATTGCAGGAAGGACCGCGGCACCGACGTAGCCTCCCGCCAAAATTCCCGTGACAACGTCCCGGCTGTCACGCCAAAACCTATCGATGAACGATCCCTCCGCGGCCCCGCTGTCGATGAAATCCAGCGACGCCAGATCTCGGTCCGCCAAGTTCATCAACTCCAGTTCGTTGAGCAACCCGGGGCTGACAGCAGCGAATTCGTCGTCCCATCCGATTTTGAACGCGAAGCCGACGTTCCCGGAGATGAAGTTGCTGGTGGAAGCAATCACGCGTCCGTCGAGCGACAGTTCGGTGAAGAATGTCCGGCCGGCCGTTGAGAAGCGTTCAACCATATCGCGGAAAAACTCGGCGTGCCCCGGCCGGGACAATAGCGACTTACCGTGTTCCCTCTTCCATCCCTGGTTCTCAAGGCGAAGAAATGTCTCAATTGTCTCCGAGGTGACTTCCTTGCCACGAAGACAACGCCAAGTCACGGTCCCTTTCTCGTTCAAGCGCCGACGCTTGCGACGCAGTTCCTTGCCAAAATCGCCATCCGCAAGCACGCAGTCATACAACTCCGACGCAGTGGACGGCACGAGAATCGCGCGCCGATGTCGGTAATATTCGTTCCAGCGCACCATCGAAGTCACGGACTCGTCTTGGTATATCTGATCCAGCGCACTGTCCGCCAAACGATCCGAGAAACCGATGCCGCACCACGGCACTCTTGCCGACGACAGGAAGGCGCCAAGTCCCGCGACAGCGAGCCACTGGTGATCACGATCCAGCAGCATCCCGGTAAGGAAGGTGTGAGGGCTTCGATAAGCCTCAAGGTGCGGTAACGGGAATTGCGGCTTGGGCGGTCTGGCTATGAAAGTGCCCAGCCCAATCAATTGGTCATTTGCGCCGTCGTTACGAAAAATTCCCACCAGAACCAGCCGCTTCCTTGGCTCGAGGTGCTGTAGCGCAGGCAACACAAAATGGGGCGACAGGAACGCATTTCCTTCACCGGCACGCGTCTCCAGATCGAGCCATTCCGCAACGAATCCATCGTCGACGCGCGACATCGGAAACACCGATACCCCGACATCCCTGCCGCCGATTGAGAACCGCTCACACCGCCACGTGGCGAACACTGGCAAACCCTTTGGAAACGACTATCGTCGCCTGAATACTATCATCATGGAATCGTGGAAAACGCCCTTGGTCATCGCATGTTGAATTCATTCGAGGGCCTTGCCGAAAAGCTGTTCAAAGCTCTGCCGCGCCCACAGGGTAGCCCGCAACGATGACAAACGGGCCGCCCCAGAGGGACAGCCCGTTTGCCGGTTGAAACACAACAGTGTCAATCGCCGGCCGCAAGGCCGGACGGACTACATCACCGAAACCTCGACCCGTCGCGCATCCTCGCCGTTGCCCGCGTTCATCTCTTCGGGCTTCTTCAGTTCGATACGCTCCTCGGCAACACCGGCGGCCTTCAGAACGTCACGGACGGCTACGGCCCGTTCCTTGGCCAATTCGGCGTTCCTGGCGGGATCGCCCGTCGAATCATGGAAGCCGCTGATCAACAATTTAGCCGCAGCGTTGTCCTTCGCGACAGTGGCGATGGCGTTGAGCGACGCGACCGCTACCGGTGAAAGGCTGGCCTTGCCGATATCAAAGGTCACGACTGCCTTTGTCACCCCCTGGGCCACCGCAACTGTGGCCGCTGGCACCGCCGGTGCGACGACCACCGCTGCTGGCGCCGCGCCGCCGCCAGCCACCAGCGGCACGATCAGCAGCGCCACGATGTTGATGATCTTGATCA
>PMIH01000146.1 GCA_003158255.1 Rhodocyclaceae bacterium | reverse complement strand
GAGTTTGCGCTTTACGAGCTTACCGAGGAGTTGACTGAATTCTTCCCCGAGGTTGCGCTTGTTCCGCTGGCAGGCGACGTTAAGGACGTGGCCTGGATGACCGAGGTCATGCGTCGGCATACCCCGTCCGTNNGTTTATGGCACCTACGTCGTGGCGCTGGCCGCTCGACGCGCAAACGTGCCCAGGTTCGTACTGGTCTCGACCGACAAGGCCGTGAATCCGACCAATGTCATGGGTGCCACCAAGCGCTTGGCCGAGATGGTCTGCCAGGCGCTCGAAGGCGGGGGCGGTTCCACTCGCTTCGAAATGGTTCGATTCGGCAACGTGCTCGGCAGTACCGGCAGCGTGATCCCGAAGTTTCGCGCTCAGATTGCCAAGGGTGGGCCGCTTACCGTCACGCATCCGGAAATTACCCGCTATTTCATGTCGATTCCCGAGTCCTCGCAACTGGTTCTGGAAGCGGCTGCAATGGGCAAGGGTGGAGAGATTTTCGTCCTTGATATGGGCAAGCCGGTGCTAATTGCAGATTTGGCGCGCGACATGATTCGCCTTTCGGGCCGGAGTGAGGATGAGATTCGTATTGTCTATACAGGCTTGCGTCCGGGCGAAAAGCTCTACGAGGAATTGCTCTCCGACGACGAGCATACGCGTCGCACGCATCACCCGAAGTTGCGTATCGCCAAGGCGCGGACAGTGCCGGAAGGCTGGCTGGATGACCTCTTGGAATGGCTCAAGGCACCGGCGCCGAAGTCCGATGCCGAGGTCAGGCGCGACTTGCGTCGCTGGGTGCCGGAATACCAACCGGCGACACCGCTGGCGCTCAAAGCTGTCGTCGGAGTTTCATCCAACGTTGTTGGATTATCCGAGAACGCCCGTCTTTGATTGCGGTTGTGGCAGCTTAAGGTAGAGTGGGCCGATGGCCACCTATGCTATCGGCGACATTCAGGGTTGCCACGCTGAACTTGTCCGCCTGCTCGAATACTTGGGCTTCTCGGCGACACGCGACCGCTTGTGGTTGGTTGGCGACCTGGTCAATCGCGGCCCGGACTCGCTCGCCGTCTTGCGCTTGGTCAAAGGTCTGGCTGGGAGTGCGACGGTCGTTCTCGGTAACCACGATCTGCATCTGGCGATGCTGGCGGATGGCTACGGCAAAGTCAGCAGTGAGGATACGCTGGCAGAAGTTCTTGCGGCTCCGGATCGCGACGACCTGCTGGCCTGGCTGCGTGGGCTGCCGCTGCTCCATGTCGAAGGCGAATATGCGATGGTCCATGCCGGCCTGCTGCCGCAGTGGAGCATTGAGCAAGCGGCAGCGCTGTCGGGCGAAGTGAGTGCAGCGCTGAAGGCAACGAACTACCGTGATTTCCTCGGCAAGATGTGGGGCTCGGAGCCGGCAGCGTGGCGCGATGATCTGGCGGGCTGGGATCGCCTGCGCGTGGTCGTGAATTCCATGACGCGCATGCGCTTTTGCACGCCTGAGGGCGTAATGGAGTTCCGCGCTCCCGGTGCGAAAGGTCCGCCGGATCGCGGCCCGGCGGGTTGCCTGCCGTGGTTCGACGTGCCGGGGCGGCGCAGCGCCGATCACGATCTCATCTGCGGCCACTGGTCCGCGCTGGGATTCAGGCGGGAGAAGAATCTGCTGGCGTTGGATTCGGGTTGCCTGTGGGGAGGCTGTCTGACGGCAGTTCGTCTTGAGGATCGTCGCGTATTTCAATTACCGTGCTCACGTCAGGTTGAACCTCACGGCTGGGAATGAATTCCGCAAGCGCCCGGGAAATCAGTTGATGGCTGTGGTGCGCCAGATGACGACGGTCGACGCCGGCTGAACTGATCGCAGGCAGGAAGTCTACGTTGACGGTCAGGCCCGACGCCGTCACGATGCTGCGCAGGCATTCCCACAAGCTGGTATCGCCGACATAGGCCGACGCGATCGTCGGCCGGTCAGCCGCGTCCGTGTAGCGTAGCAAGGCGGGTGTCACGATCACGCCGGCGTCGATCGCAGACTGGAACAGTGCGCCGTGGAAGGGCATGACATGATCGCCGAAACCGGTCGTGCCTTCCGGAAAGACACCGACCAGTTGGCGCGCACGCAGCTCGTCGACCAGATGTTCCTTTGCGCGCCGGGCGGCGGCGCGGGAACCGCGTTCGAGAAAGAGCGTGCCGCCGCGGGTGGCCAGCCAGCCGATTACCGGCCAGTGCCGCACTTCATCCTTGGAGAGAAAGATGGTCGGCGCCAGCGCGTTGATAGCGTAGATGTCGAGCCACGAGATGTGGTTGGCGACCAGCAGACCGTGGGCTGGTGGCGTTCCCGTCGCCCGGAACCGCACGCCGAGTACGGCCAGCAGCTGCCGCGACCAACGTGCCTTGAGATAGAGGCACGCCCGCTCGGGTAGCCACTGGAAAACCGTGGCCACGAGGAGCACGCCCCAGAATAGGTGCAGGGCGGTGCGCGCGAGGCGGAACGCCGCCCGGATTTCGATGGCCAGCTTGATCAGGTTGCGGTCCTAAAGTGTTTCGCCGAATGCCTGAAGAAAGCGGGCGGCGATATGGTCACGCGTCGGCTTGTGGTTCTGGCCACCCCGGTGGGCGATCTTGATGGCCCCCATCAGCGAGGCGAGGCGACCGGTTTTTTCCCAGCCCCAGCCTTGACCGATGCCGTGGAGCAGGCCGGCGCGGTAGGCGTCGCCGCAGCCGGTCGGATCCATCATGGCTTCCGGCGCCACGCTCGGAATCACGATACACCGGCCATCGACATGAATTTCCGATCCGTTGGCGCCGAGCGTGACGATCAGCGCCTTCACTTCGCGCGCAAGTTCTTCGAGCGTCAGACCCGTGCGTTCGCAGAGCAGCCTGCCCTCGTAATCATTGACCGTGCACCAGTCGGCCAGCTTGAGGAAGTCGAGCAACTCGGCGCCGTTGAACATCGGCAGGCCCTGGCCCGGATCGAAGATGAAGGGTATGCCGGCATCATGGAACTGCCTTGCATGCGTCAGCATGCCCTCGCGACCATCGGGGGCGATGATGCCGATGCCGATATCCTTCGCATCGCGAATATTGTTGGCGTGCGAGTGATTCATCGCGCCGGGGTGGAAGGCGGTGATCTGGTTGTCGTCAAGGTCGGTGGTGATGAAGGCCTGGGCAGTAAAGCTGTCGGCGACGTGGCGGACGTGGGTACTGTCGAGCTTGAGGTGAGCCAGCCGCTGCATGTACAGGCTGCTGTCGTCGCCGACGGTAGCCATGATCAGCGGCTCGCCGCCGAGCAGTTTCAGGTTGTAGGCAATGTTGCCTGCACAGCCGCCGTACTCGCGGCGCATGTCCGGCACCAGGAAGGCGACGTTAAGAATGTGGATCTGCTCGGGGAGGATGTGGTTCTTGAACTGGTCGTGGAAGACCATGATGGTGTCGTAAGCGAGCGAGCCGCAGATCAGGGTTCTCATGGCGAATATTTTCAGGGGTAGAAGACGTAGAGCCGATAACCGACCGCGGGTACGTCCGCGATCTTCAGTGTGAGTTGCACGGGCTGTTCGCTGCGACGGGGGAAACCGGCAGTGATGGCCGCCGTCGCCGCCAGGTAGTCGGTTGGAGCGAGGGCGCGACGCAGCAGTGGCCGTTCTTGCGCATCGGTAAGGGTCAATTCCAGATGCGGCCAGGCCTGCGCGAACGAAGCGCGGTTGCGCAGGCTTGCCGTCAGGTGCAATGTCCCGGTGTGCTGGGCGTCGTCGGGTGCCAGGTCGGAAGAGTCGATACCGATCAAGTCGATCTTGTGCGGCAAGGCGAGTGTGCAACCCAGCACCTTGCATGCCGCCCCCAATATTGGCCGGGCGTCCGGCGCCAGGGTGACAAGCTCGGTACGGAAATGCAGCAGCACTTGCCCGGCAAGAATGAGCAACGCCAGTACGGCGCCCACAACCCAGGGCCAGCGTCTCGGACGCGGCTCCACGTCCTCATGGAGTTCGAGAACAGGTTCCGGCTCCGGCTCGAAGTCGGGCTCGAAATCGGTCACGAACTCCGGTGCGAAGCGCGGCTTCGATCTTCGCTCGGGTATTGGCAGGGGTTCGGCGTTAACCTCGCCCGTCGGCCCGGACGATTCCCTCACTTCGGGTTCGTGCGGCAATTCGGCGGCAACGGGCTCCACGACGGGTTCTGCCAGCGGTTCGAATATCACCTCGGCCACCGGTTCCGCTTCAGGGGCCGGTTCCGGTCCTGGCACGCCATTGGCGGTGGGCTCCGACAAGGGCTGGAATCCGGTCGGCGACTCTGGAATAGACTCGAAATGCGGCTCCAGCACCGGATCCTCGACCGGTACGAAGGCTGGCTCCAAGCCGGGCTCCAGGCGGGTATCGTCATCGGGTCGCGCCGCTTCGACCACGACCCAGGCGGAATCCTTCTCGGCCGGCGAGGGCGCCGGCATCGTCGCGGCGTCTTCGGCGAGCGCCCCCAGAGCATCGAAGACCTGGCGGCACTTGCCGCAACGCACCTGGCCCTGCCTGACCTTGAGCTGGTCGGGCGTGACGCGGAACGTGGTGCCGCAACTTGGGCAGCGGGTGAGCATCACGCCTTCCGGCCCTCCAGGCGAACCCAGCCGTCGAGGCTTGCGCCGACGCCAAGGTCGATGTGCGGTGCATAGGCGGCGATGACTTGTTCGGCCTGCGTCTCCAGTACACCGGATAGTGCGAGATGGCCGCCGGGCGCCACCCGGGCGGCAATCAGGGGCGCCAGCACGCAGAGCGGATTGGTCAGGATGTTGGCGACGACGATGTCGAATTGTTCAGTGAGTGCTTGCTTCGAGTGAGCGAGGCGCAGCGCAACGTTATTGCCGGTGGCGTTGTCGGCGGCAGATTCCAGCGCGCGTTCGTCGATATCGACCCCAAGCACGTCGGCAGCGCCGAGCTTGGCCGCCGCCAGTGCCAAAATGCCGGAGCCGCAGCCGTAATCAAGCAACGTGTCGCCACGACCGACTTTCGCACACAGCCATTCGAGGCACAGGCGTGTGGTCGGATGCGATCCGGTGCCGAAGGCCAGGCCGGGGTCGAGTACCAGGTTGATGGCGGCTGGATCGGGCGCGGCATGCCACGAAGGCACGATCCAAAGCCGCTCGTTGATGCGGATCGGGTCGAACTGCGATTGCGTGAGGCGCACCCAGTCCTGCTCCTGCACTTCGGCGATTTCTGTCGGCGTACCACCAAGACTGACTTTCGCTTTCGCCGCGTCAATACGCGCATGGAGGTCGGCGCCGGGTTCAAACAGGGCCACAACCCGGCTGGTTCGCCACAATGGCGTTTCCGGACTGCCAGGTTCGCCGAACTGTGGCGTCTCGAATTCCGTGCCGGCCTCGGCGTCCTCGACGCTGACCGAGATCGCGCCGGCGTCGAACAAGGCGTCGGACAGCTTCTCGGCGTGGCCGGCGTCAGCGGTGATCGTGGCGCTGATCCACACGCCTAGCCTTTTACCTCTTCGCGGGC
>PMIH01000135.1 GCA_003158255.1 Rhodocyclaceae bacterium | reverse complement strand
CTAGCCTTTTACCTCTTCGCGGGCCGCCAGTTTTTCCTCCAGGTAGTGAATGCCGGTACCGCCCTTGATGAAGCGGTCGTCGAGCATCAGTTCCTGGTGCAGCGGGATGTTGGTCTTGATGCCGTCCACCATCATTTCCGACAGGGCGATGCGCATGCGCCGGATTGCCTGCTCGCGGGTATCGCCGAAAGTGATCAGCTTGCCGATCATCGAGTCGTAGTGCGAGGGCACGGTGTAACCGGAATAGACGTGCGAATCGACGCGCACGCCGGGGCCGCCGGGCGGATGCCAATTCGTTATCTTGCCGGGAGATGGCGTGAACTTGAACGGGTCTTCGGCGCAGATGCGGCATTCTATCGAGTGGCCCTTGACCTCGATGTCGCGCTGCTTGAACCAAAGCTTCTCTCCCGCAGCGACGCGAATCTGGGCCTGAACGATGTCGATGCCAGTCACCAGTTCGGTGACGGGATGCTCGACCTGGACGCGGGTATTCATCTCGATGAAGTAGAACTCGCCCTCCTCGTAGAGGAATTCGAAGGTACCGGCACCGCGGTAGCCGATCTTGCGGCAGGCCTCGGCACAGCGGTCGCCGATGCGGCTGATCAGGCGGCGATTCACTTCCGGCGCCGGTGCTTCCTCGATCACCTTCTGGTGCCGACGCTGCATCGAGCAGTCGCGCTCGGACAGCCAGACGGCATTCTTGTAGTTGTCCGCCATGATCTGGATTTCGATATGGCGGGGGTTCTCCAGAAACTTCTCCATGTAGACCATGGGATTGCCGAAGGCAGCTTCCGCCTCGCTGCGCGTCATGTTGACGGCGTTGATCAACGCCGCTTCCGTATGCACCACGCGCATGCCGCGGCCGCCGCCGCCGCCAGCCGCCTTGATGATCACCGGATAGCCGACAGCACGGGCGATCTTGACGATTTCCTTCGGATCTTCCGGCAGCGCACCTTCGGAGCCGGGCACGCAGGGTACGCCGGTGGCCTTCATGGCGGCCTTAGCGGAAACCTTGTCGCCCATCAGACGAATGGTTTCCGCCTTCGGCCCGATGAAAACGAAACCGGACTTCTCGACGCGCTCGGCGAAATCGGCGTTCTCGGAAAGGAAGCCGTAGCCGGGGTGAATCGCCTCGGAGTCGGTGACTTCCGCCGCAGAAATGATCGCCGGAATATTCAGGTAACTCTGGGCGGAGGGCGCAGGGCCGATGCAGACCGATTCGTCGGCGAGTTTGACGTACTTGGCCTCGGTATCCGCAACCGAGTGCACGGCGACGGTGCGTATGCCCAGCTCGCGGCAGGCGCGCAGAACACGCAGGGCAATTTCGCCGCGGTTGGCGATGAGAACTTTCTCGAACATGGCGCTATCGTCGCTTAAATCAACCAATCAGGAACATCGGCTGGCCGTATTCGACCGGCTGTCCGTTCTCGACGAGAATTGCCTTGATCGTGCCCGAGGCGTCGGACTCGATCTCGTTCATCAGCTTCATCGCTTCGATGATGCACAGCGTGTCGCCCTGCTTGACGGTTTGGCCGACTTCCGCGAAGGAGGGGGCGCCTGGACTGCCGCAACGATAGAAGGTGCCGACCATCGGCGCCTTGACCTGGTGGCCTTCCGGCTCGGCTGGCGGGGTGATGTCGGGTATCGCCGCCAACGCCGGCGGCGCCATGACGGGAGCCGACATTGAAGTACCCATCATCACGGTCGTGGGCGCTGCAGTCGTGTGCTTGGCGATGCGGATCTTCTCCTCGCCCTCGTTGATTTCCAGTTCGGAGATACCCGAATTCTGGACAAGGTCGATGAGGGTTTTGAGCTTTCTCAAGTCCATGCTGACTCCTGAAGGTCGGGCGAGGTGAATCCCGCCGCCGGTTTCTAATTAGGCTTGGATGATCCGGGCCAGGGCGGCGTCGAGCGCAAGCTCGTAGCCCTGTATGCCCAGGCCGCAGATGACGCCGGTTGCGCTGGCGGAAAAATGCGAGTGATGGCGGAACGCCTCGCGGGCGTGAATGTTCGAGATATGCACCTCGATATAGGGAATGGCCACGCCGCGCAAGGCGTCGGGAATGGCGATGCTGGTGTGGCTGTAGGCACCCGGATTGATGACGATGAATTCGATGCCCTCGGTCGCCGCCGCCTGGATGCGGTCGATCAGTTCGCCTTCGGAATTGCTCTGAAAACTCTCAATTTGCACACCGCGGGCGAGCGCACGCGCTTCCATCGTCGCGTGGATATCGGCCAGCGTCGCGCGACCGTAAATTTCCGGCTCGCGGCGGCCGAGCAAGTTCAGATTGGGACCGTGGAGGACAAGAACGCGGGCGCGTCGGCTTTCCCGCGTGTCATTTCCAGACCTGGATTTGTTGCCAGTTGGCTTGGACATAGGTGCAAGTTTGCCTCAAATCACCACAAATTGTCTAGCTTGCCAGTAATGCGGCGACGGCTTCGGCTCTTGCCCGGCCCGGGTGATGACCGGGTTTTTGCCGCCGCTCAACCTGGAACGGGTAGATGGACAACAGTACAACGGTGTCGTCCCAGTCNNTCGGCGTAGCGGCCGGCGGTACCATTGAGAACCGCCCCGGTCAGGTAGGGCCGGAAGTCTGCCAGAAATTCCATCGCCGCCAAGGCCGCTTGTCTGAGTTCGCGCAGGCGCTCGATCTGCTCCTCGTCCTGGAAGAGCGACTGATAGGCGCGCAGTTCGGTTTCGACTTCCTCGTTGCTGGGCAGGGCGTCGCCTTCGCCGGCGCCCAGATTCTTGGCGGCTTTGCGCTTCGCCTGCCCGTAGTCGCCGATGCCGTCCTCGGCCATCAGGCGGGCGGCGGCGCTGGCAATCGACTGACGCAGGTGGGAAGAGGCTGGCTGGGCAGGCTTGCGTCGGGGCATGATGGGTCCCGGGGTAGAATGCCGGGCCATTATTGCACGCCGA
>PMIH01000272.1:7278-20043 GCA_003158255.1 Rhodocyclaceae bacterium | reverse complement strand
GCCTTCTCGACGCGTCTTGCCGATGCTGGTTCGGTTCGTTCGAGATCACTATCGTCAGCCAAAGTCGGCCTCCTCCATGCCGGCAATTATTGCCGGCATGGTCGAAGACCATTTTCGGATTAGAGTGGAATTAGGTGCCTATTTCAGGCGGCGAGCGAATTTGCGGGTAAGAACACCATCCGCGGCACGCCACGACTATCGCCCAGCGAACCAAGCAATTCTTTCATGTCGAGGATAAGAACAATCTGGCCGTTGGAGAGGGTTGTAACCCCTGCGACGCCCTTCGGCCGGAAGTCATCCAGTGACTTAATGACGGCATCTTCACGTCCCATGAAACCGTCGATCGCCAAAATGAACGTGCTTTCCGCCGTCTGCATCAACACACCGTACTCAGGCACGCGTTCCGCCGTCCAGCCTAGCAGATGAGACAGTGGGTAGATCGGCATCACCTCGCCGCGCACCACCATGGTGGCACGACCGCCAACTTCCTGAACAGCATCGACCTGGATAGTGAGAATCTCGCGCACCATCGAAAGCGGTACCGCAAATGGCTGGTCGCCGAGCCGCACCAGCAACACAGGCAGGATGGCCAGCGTCAGCGGCAGCGAGATGGTAAAGGTGGTCCCCTTTCCAGGATAGGAGCGAATGTCGATCGAACCATTGAGCTTATGGATGTTGGTCTTGACCACATCCATACCAACTCCGCGTCCAGAAACGTCGGAAGCCACATCCACGGTCGAAAACCCCGGCAGAAAAATGAGGTTGAAGCTCTGCCGCTCATCCATGGTGTTGGCCTCTTCATCAGTGATGAGGCCTTTCTCCAGCGCTTTTGCGCGCAATCGCTCGGGGTTCATGCCGCGACCGTCGTCGGCCACGATGAGCACGATGTGATCACCCTCTTGCCTCGCCTCCAGACGTACCTCTGACTTCCCTGGCTTATGGCCCGCAAGTCGATCCGCTGGGGTCTCAACACCGTGATCAACCGCATTGCGGATGAGGTGGATAATCGGATCGGACAAGTCCTCAATCATGGTCTTGTCGATCTCGGTTTCCTCTCCGGCCAGCACCAGCTCGACGTCCTTACCCAAGTTGCGGGCCAGGTCCCTGGCAATGCGCGGGTATTTCTGGAACAGCCGACCAATCGGCTGCATACGCGTCTTCATGACCGCGTTCTGAAGATCAGAGACCAACAGATCGAGTTGGCTAACCGCCTGGTCAAGCGCGTGCAACGTATTGGTATCCGAACGACCGTGAAGCAGATCAGAACGCAACGAGGTCAACCGGTTCTTGGTGAGCCCAATTTCCCCCGACAAGTTCAGGACTTGATCAAGGCGGGAGGTATCAACACGAATCGTATTGTCGCGCGTCTTCTCATTGTCACGTCTTCCAACGGGACCTTGGTAGCCGGGCTTGTCGGACGCGCGACGACCAATGGCATTCTGGACCACCTGATCCGGAGATTCTCCACTGACATCATGATGCAGTACTGGCGCGGAAGCTGCGGCCGGGGACGGAACTGCCGTGCCGGTAACGACTTTATATAGCTCACCCCAGTCCGGTCCTGCCCCGGAAGGAGTGACACTTGAGGCCGCCGCCGACGCAGTTACCGGCGTCGGCGCCTGGACAACGTTCCCGACGACAGGTAACTGACCGGCAATAGTCGCTTTCAGTCCTGCCAGAAGAGCTGCGTCTGCCGGTGGCGGCTGCTGTCTCCGCTCAAGATAGCCAAACATGTCACGCACGACGCCCGTCGCCGCCATGATCACATCCATGGCNNAATCCGGCGCCGCCCTTGATCGTATGAAAGCCGCGGAAAATTTCGTTCAGCAAACCTTTATCGTGCGGGGTTTTCTCAAGGTCGACCAACTTGTTGTCGACCCCAGACAGCAGATCGGTGGCCTCGACTAGAAAGTCCTGCAGGAGGTCTTCCATGCCCTGAAAGTCGCTCATCATCTGCTCCTTCTTCCTTGGCTAGAAGCCAAGGCTCTCCAGCAATTCGTCCACCTGGGATTGAGAAGTGACCACATCCTGGCGTCCTTCCGTACTGATCACTGGACCATTCATCAGCCCTGTCGAAACCTCGGCCTTTTTTTCCGCCGGCATGGCTTCAACCAAAACGTGCAGCAACTGTGTTTCCAGTCCCTGCACCATATCAACTACTTTTCTAATGACCTGGCCCGTCAGATCCTGGAAATCCTGAGCCATCATGATTTCCGTCAACTGCTCATTGGTCTTGACAATCTTGGCAGGAGCCTGTTGAAAAAAGCCGCGCGTATCGGCTGCCAAAGACTTGAACTCATCAACAGACAGTTGATTGGCAAACATCCGATCCCACCGCTTGCCCAAGGAGCCAACCCCACCCAACAGGTCGTCCTGAAGCGGCTTTGCGATGTCGGTCGCATTCAGCACCCGCGAGGCTGCCTGCTCCGTCATCTGGACGATATAGGCCAGCCGCTGGCGCGCATCCGGCATCTGTCGAGCGGTACTCTCAATCGTCTGGTCATACCCCAACTCGTGCAAGCTGTCGTGCAGTTGACGTGTCAGATGGCCGAGGCGCTTGAATACATCATCATCGCCGGCAACCGCTGTCGCTGCCGGCACCGCGGTGGCGGCGTGCTCACTGACCTGCGTCACGACACTATCGAACAATGCCTGCAAGTCATCCGAGTCACCCGACGCATCTGGCACCACGACAGGAGCCGGAGCGGGGGCACCACCCGTTGCGGCAATACTGTCGAACAAAGTCTGCAGATCTTCCGAGTCGCCCGACTCGTCCAATTTCACCGGTCTGGCCATACTCACGTTCCCATCTTCTCGAAGATCTTGGTCAACTTCTCATTCAGTGTCGCAGCAGTGAAAGGCTTGACGACATAGCCCGATGCCCCTGCCTGTGCCGCCGCAATGATGTTTTCTTTCTTTGCCTCGGCGGTAATCATCAGCACCGGCAGTGCCTTCAGTGCGGGGTCCGCGCGCACCGACTGGAGTAGTGTCAGGCCGTCCATATTGGGCATATTCCAGTCGGTAACAACGAAATCAAACGCCCCCCCCTTGAGTTTCTGTAGGGCAACGGCGCCGTCCTCCGCCTCGTCGACGTTCGTGAAACCGAGTTCCTTGAGCAGGTTCCGAACGATTCGGCGCATGGTCGAAAAGTCATCGACAACCAAAAACTTTATCTTGCTGGGATCTACAGCCATCCATTCTTCTCCGAAATCAGTCGTGCATGCCCTTGTGCAGTAGCGGCCTGATGGTTTCAGCCAACGCCTCCGCATCGAACTTGGCGACGTAAGCGTCAACACCAACGCTCTTACCCATGGCCCGATTGGCTTCGGACGAAAGGGAGGAATGCATAACGACCGGAATACCGTCAAAGCGCGGATCTGACTTGATGTTCTTGGTGAGAACGTAACCATCCATTTCCGGCATCTCGGCATCCGCCAGGATGAGGTTAACCTCATCTCGCAGGCTAGTACCGAACTGCTGGCAATGAGCCGCCATACCGGACAGGCGGGTCCAAGCCTCAAGTCCATTGAGTGCGTGCTTGTGTTTGACCCCGAGCTTGTCGAAGACCTCGGCAATACGCCTGCGTGCGACCGCCGAATCGTCGACAAAGAAAACGTTGTAGTCCCCGCCGGCCTCGATCCGTGCAATCTGGCCGACGACCGAATCACCGAACGTATTGGCCATGATCTGCTCGACATCGACAATCGAAACCAGCTTTCCGTCAGGCAACTCGGTAATGGCAGTAATGTAGGAATTGGTCCCCGCGGCCACCACTGTTTCCGGCGCCCGCACCTTCTCCCAGTCGACACGAATGATGCGATCGACGCTGTGAACCAGGAACCCAAGGGTACGTTTGCTGTACTCGGTCACCATCATCGAACCACCGAGCCCGCAAGGCGCGTCGCCCAGTTGCATAACCTTTGACAGGGCGAGCACCGGGATGACATTTCCGCGCAGACTGATCAACCCTTCGACGCCAACCGGCATATTGGGTGCCTTGGTAATCGTCGGCGTCTTGCTGACTTCGCGCACCTTGAAAACGTTAATGCCGAATATTTCGTGCGTACCGAGAGAAAACAGCAGAATCTCCATCCGGTTCGAACCGGCCAACTTGGTACGGGCGTCGACGCTTTCGAGCAACGTGGCGCCTTCGGCCTTCATCAGGGCAGTGGTACTCATATCTCGATCACTTTCACGCCGGTGTCCGAGTGCCACTCGGACCCAGCAGCATGCGCGTCAAAGTCTCGGCAAGACGCTGCGGCTCGAATTTCGGCACGTACTCGTCGATACCGACCGATTTACCCAACTGTTGATTGGACATGGACGAAAGGGAGGAATGCATAACGACAGGAATACCGGCGAACCGAGGATCGGACTTGATGTTCTTGGTCAGAATATAGCCGTCCATCTCGGGCATTTCGACATCGGTCAGCACCAGTTGAACCATATCCTTTGCCTTCTGGCCAGCCGAGTCAGCGTGATCCGCGATCTTCTTCAATTCTTCCCAAGCCATGCGACCATTGACAGCCGCGATACAGCGAATCCCCAAAGCGGTGAGGGTGCGCTCAATCTGGTTGCGCGCGATCGACGAGTCGTCGGCGAACAAAACAGTCAGTCCTTCCCGCTCTAGCGGCTGAATCGTTGTGAAAAGGAATTCATCGTCAATCTTGGTCGTTTCTGACAAGACCCGCTCAACGTCAAGCATCATCACCAGTCGCCCGTCAGCCAACTCGGTAATCGCCGTCACGAGGCCGCCAAGTTTGGATGAAATCAGCATGGCAGGCGGGACGCGCATCTGCGCCCAATCGAGGCGCAGAATCGTATCCACCGCCTCGACCAGAAAGCCTTGGGTGTGCCCGTTGTATTCCGTGACAATCATGATGTCGCGCGGAGACTCCGGATCTGAGCCAGCGTATTCGGCAAGATCAACGACGGGCACAAGCGCACCGCGCAAAGACACCATGCCCTTCACCGCGACCGGCATGTCCGGTGCCGCAGTGATCGCGGGAGTTCGCATGACCTCGCGTACCTTGAACACGTTGATGCCGAAGGTCTCGTGTCTGCCAGTACGCGCATCCGTACCCAGCGTGAAAAGCAGGATTTCAAGCTTGTTGGTACCCGCCAAACGGGTTCGTGCATCGATGTTCTTGAGCAAATCAGACATTAGGCGACCTCGTCTTCCGCGGCAGGCTGGTTCATTAGCCGGCTCGATAGTGGGAATCTTACGTTATTTCTTGCCTTCCCGAACTGTCCGGATCGGACAGTTCGGGATCCGCATCGGAATGTGACGATTGCCGAGCCGCAGCTGAAATATCAAACACCAAGATCAAGTCGCCTCAAGTGAGCAAGCAGGCGGGCAGCGACGTCCCGCAGCGGCACGACTTCGGCCACAGCACCTAGCGCCGCCGCTTCGCGCGGCATGCCATACACAATGCAGCTAGCCTCGTCCTGACCGATGGTCCAGGCACCCGCCTTGCGCATAGCGAGCATCCCCCGGGCGCCATCCTTGCCCATGCCGGTCAGGATGATCGCCGTCGCGTCGATTCCCACTACGGCAGCCATCGAATTGAACAGTACGTCGACCGCCGGTCGATGACGATTGACAGGCTCGCCCTTGGAAAGCTCGGCGGTATAGTGGCCGGCCGTCTTTCTGACAAACAGGTGCGAATGCCCCGGCGCCAAGCAGGCCACGCCTGGACGTAAACGCTCGCCACCCTTTACCTCGATCACCTCCAGCGCTGACAGCGTATCCAGCCGTCGCGCGAAAGAGCCCGTAAAGGACTCTGGCATGTGCTGCACCATGACAATAGGCGGCATCTCGGCCGGCAACTTGCTCAATACTTCCCTGATTGCCTCGGTGCCCCCAGTAGATGCGCCGATCGCAATGACGTGAGTATCAAGAAACTTTTTCGACAACCCCGCAGCGCCAGGCGCAAGGGCGTGACGGTGAATCAGGTCTGCGTCATGCATTCGCAGCCGCACCCATTATTCTGCGTGCATCCCCGGACTTGCTCGGTCGCCAACTTCGTAGACCGTACGCCCCAAGGGGCGAAATAGATCGGCCGCATGCAAAAAGCTTTCGGAGTGCCCCGCATAAAGAAGGCCACCGTCCCTTAGGAGGGGGCGAAACTTCTTGAGAATCTGATACTGGGTAGGCTTATCGAAGTAGATCATCACATTGCGACAAAAAATTGCATCCACCGGGCTCCGGATAGGCCAATGGGAATCAAGCAGGTTGATCTGAGCAAAGGTGGCCAACCGAAGGAGTTCAGGGCGAACGCGAACCTCGTCCGTCTGAGTACCATTGTTCGCGAGAAAAAAACGCTGAATCCGCGCGGCAGGCAATCGTTCGACTCGCTCGCGGGCGTAGATTCCACGTCGGGCAGTTGCGAGAACATTGGTATCAATATCGCTGGCAATGATTTCTACCAACGGCGTCATGCTGTCGAATGCCTCGCACGCTGTAATCGCCAGCGAGTATGGCTCCTCACCTGTAGATGCCGCTGCGCACCAGATGCGGAATGGCCGATGACGACTCGCATGCATTTGCCGAGCAAGCATCTCGAAATGGTGGGCCTCGCGAAAGAAGGAAGTCAGGTTCGTGGTCAGGGAGTTGACGAATGTTTGCCACTCCTGCTCTCCGCCGCGATCGAGCCGCGCCAGATACTCCTCAAAGCTCGCCAGTCCCAAGGCTCGCAGGCGCCGGGCCAGCCGCGAATAAACCATGTCCTGCTTGACTGGTGCCAGCGAGATCCCGGCACGCTCATGGATCAGCTTGCGGACACGATCGAAGTCCGTCTGGGTGAATTGAAACTCGCGCTCAGGAGACGAAATCATCGTGGGCGACCGGGTTGGCGTTGCCAAAACTGAATTTGTCGCACCTCAGAATCATCGTCCAGAAGAGATCGCAAAACGCTGAATACAAGAACCCGGGCTGCGATCATCCAAACACGTAGGCGCACTGCCCACGGCCTAGCGCGGAGCCACCCCACCAGCGGGTGGCGATGGCGGCGCGGCGCCTGCCTCGTCGGTTTCAGGCACACCAGCCACACCATCGGACTCCGGAGCATCTGGAACGCTGCCATCCCGCAGAATTGCCTCTTCGGTGCGCTTGTTCAGTACGACAATACTGATGCGGCGGTTGATCGGATTGTGCGGGTCTGCCTTGTTGTAAAGCACGGTAGAAGCGAGCCCGACAACCCGGATCATCTTGCTGTCCACCATGCCTCCGGCCACCAGTTCGCGGCGCGACGCATTGGCACGATTGGTGGAAAGTTCCCAGTTGCCGAATCCTCGGTCGCCGCCGGCATACGGCGTTGCGTCGGTGTGCCCCGACAGGCTAATGCGATTCTCGACCTTGTTCAAGGCCTTGCCGATTTCCCGGAGGATATCGCGCGTATAGGGTTTGAGTTCAGAACTGGCGGAGTCGAACATGGGACGGTTCTTCTCATCGACCACCTGGATACGAAGGCCCTCGGTGGTCAAATCAAGTAGCAGCTGGTTCTTGAACTGCTTGAGCGTCGGCGTTGCCTCAATCAACGCCTCCAACTCACTTTTCAGAGTCTCGAGTTTCGTCCGTTCGACCTTCTCTTGCTCAACACGAGCGGCATCCTCTTTAAGACGCTGAAGATTGATGGTCTTCTTCTCCGCAGGCGTATCACCACGTTTCACCTGACCATAGGCCCGACTGAGATCCTCGCCCCCACCCTGGACTACCGAGGAGGAATCGCCGGAGCCCGAACCGCCAAACAGGGCCACCTTGAGCGGAGTCTGGAAGTAGTCCGCGATGCCCTTCAGATCGCCCTTTGTGGTGGAACCCAGCAACCACATGAGCAGAAAGAAAGCCATCATGGCCGTCACGAAGTCGGCGTAGGCAATTTTCCAGGCGCCACCATGGGCGGCGCCGCCGCCTTTCTTGATGCGCTTGACGACTATCGGCTGCTGGCTATCGTCGCTCATGGCAAATCACTTGCCTTTGCGTGCCTTGAGGTCTTCTTCCAGTTCCAGGAATCCTGGCCGGTCGGTGGAGTACAAGACCTTGCGGCCAAATTCGACCGCCACCTGGGGCGCATAGCCGTTCATGCTCGCCAGCAGCACCGCCTTGATGCACTGAAAGATCTTCCCACCCTCTTCCGCCTTCTGTTCGAGCTGGCCGGCAATCGGGGCAACGAAACCATATGAAACGAGAATACCGAGGAACGTACCGACAAGTGCGCCGCCAATCATCTTGCCCAGTACCGCCGGCGGCTCGCCCACCGAGCCCATTACGTTAACCACCCCCATCACTGCGACGACGATACCGAAGGCTGGCACAGCGTCGGCCACCTTCGACATCACGTGGGCAGGCACATGAGCCTCGTGGTGATGAGTCTCGATCTCCAGATCCATCAGGTTCTCGATTTCGAATGCATTCAGATTGCCGCCGACCATCATGCGCAGATAGTCGGTAATGAACTCCATCGCATGGTGATCGTGGACGATGGTCGGATATTTCGAGAATATCGGGCTGCTGTCTGGCGTTTCGATATCACTCTCGATCGACATCAGTCCTTCCTTGCGCACCTTGCCCAGAATCTCGTAGAGCATGGCCAGGAGCTCCATGTAGAGCGCCTTGTTCAGATGCGACCCCTTCAGGACGGAAGGCAAGGCCGCCACAGTTGCCTTGATTGACTTGCTACTGTTACCGGCGACGAAACCGCCGATGGTCAGGCCGACGATCGCCATGTACTCCAGGGGGACGAACAGCGCCGCCAGGCTTCCGTGCACGGAGTACGTGCCGACGGACGCCAGCAGAATCACGACATAACCAATCAACAGAAACACGGACTGCCTCCCCGCACGAATTCAACACTGCCTGCCCGCATGCCGCCCGGCGCAATGGTCGTTATCATATCGGGATTCAAACACGGGCGGGAAGGTCTCCCGCCGCATTTCGCACTGTCCGGCGCGAAGCCCGGACAGTGCGAACGCAGAATGTATTTAGGCTGCCACGGCCTCGGCGGCCGCGCGACGCGTCTTGCCAGCCCTTGCCGGCATATGGCACAAGCCGCATACGTAGCCGCGTATCGGATCGTAGGCATGAGCCACGAATTCGCCACGGCATTCCTTGCAAGTCGCCATCTGCAACATGCTGGCGTCGAAGAAGCGCACCATCGTCCACGCGCGAGTCAGCGAGAGTACGACGTCCATGCCGGCGCGGCTGACCTTCTCCAGGTACATCCGGTAGCCTTTGATGATCAACTCAAGCCCGGTAAGCTGCGTGTTGCGCTGGAGGAAACGATAGTAGGCCATGAACAGCGAGGCGTGAACATTGGGCTGCCAGGTCATGAACCAATCGGTCGAGAATGGCAGCATGCCTTTCGGTGGCGATACGCCCCTCACCTCCTTATAGAGCTTGAGCAGGCGTTCGCGGGATAGATTCGTCTCCGCTTCCAGCAGTTGTAGCCGGGCGCCCAACTGAATCAATTCAATCGCCAGACGAATATCTCTCGCTTCCGAGATGACGGACTTATTGCGCATGAAGACCTCCGAATCGATGCCTGAATGTCACGCCGCGGCTACGCCACAGCTTCGACAGGCCGGCCGGCGGCGAGGATCGCCGCATGAATATGACCAACACCGCGGTCGCGCTCGTGATTGGCAAGCAAATCAAGCAGCAACGAATCGTCGAAACGGAAGCTGCACAGCAGCATCTCCGAAGCAGCCATCTTGAGAACCTGGCCCGGGGTCAGCCGTGCGAGGATGTCGGCAATCTCCTCACTGATCCCAAGGCGGAAAATGGCTGCTTCCTTGTCGGAACGAACCATGTTCTGCGCGAGCATCATGTAGGCGAGATTGACTTCCTTTATGTCGTTGTAGGTGTCAGTCGATTTCATCAGAGGGCTCCTAGTAGTCACCGCCCAAGCTGCTTTGACGGTGATGGCATCATCACCTCATCTCGTCAATGAGAAAATCACTGAAAAACTGTTTCTGTTGTAAGAAATAGATAGCGCAACCTTGTAACGAAAAACCTTACAAATCCAGTGTAAGCAATTGAAAAACACGCCACTTATTGAATAGTGAACACACTCATTAGAATGCGGCATCATGGATCCAGCTATCAACTACTGTCCAACCTGTGGCGCAACGGTGAGCTTTCGCGTTCCCGCGGGAGACAGTTTGCCGAGGCACGTCTGCGACACCTGCGGAGCGATCCATTACCAGAATCCGCGACTCGTCGTTGGTACGCTCCCGATATGGGAGAACAGGGTTCTGCTTTGCCGACGAGCAATCGAACCATGCCTCGGCATGTGGACGCTACCGGCAGGATTCATGGAGAACGGCGAGACCGTCGCCCAGGCGGCGCTGCGCGAGACGCGGGAGGAAGCCAACGCCCACATCGACCTGGGTGACATGTTCACACTGATATCCGTACCGCACATCAGCCAAGTACATGTGATTTATGGCGCGACGCTGACGGACCTGAACTTCTCGGCCGGTGAAGAGACGCTGGATGTCCGCCTGTTTTCCGAATACGAAGTTCCCTGGGACGAAATTGCCTTCCGCACCATCGCGATGACCCTGCGCCACTATTTCGACGACCGCCGCGCCGGCGCACTCCAGTTTCATACTGGTGATCTGTCGCTGCTTTAAACGGAGCTGCCATGACCTTCACCACCGCCGATCTTTGCGACAGCCACGAGGCGCAGATTCGCAATCGACAGCTTCGCATCGTTGCCGCCACATTCCACCGCTACGGCGGACGGGCCGTATTTCAGGGGCCGATCACGACGCTGAAGTTATTCGAGGACAACTCTTTGGTACGCAAAGCGCTCGACCAACCTGGCGATGGCCGGGTTCTAGTGATCGACGGCGGCGGCTCGTTGCGGCGCGCCCTCGTCGGCGATCAACTGGCGACCTTGGGGGTGAAAAATGGCTGGAGCGGAATTGTCGTCAATGGTTGCATCCGCGATTCGGCGCTTATTGCCGGCATGGACATCGGCGTAGTCGCCCTTGGCACCCACCCACAGAAGACCGAGAAGCGGAATGCTGGCGAAGTGGATGTTGCCGTCACCTTCGGCGGCGTGACATTTAGTCCCGGTGACTGGCTTTACGCCGATGGTGACGGCGTTCTGGTTTCGGATCTCCCGCTGGGCTAACTGCCCGCCATAGTCGGCGTACCACCACGACTGACTTTCACCAGCAAGAATACGATTCCACATTAAGAAACTCGTAGTACATCGCATTGTTTTTTAGTCTAAAAATATATTCTCATATCTTATATAAGACACTTGTTGCTTTGCGTCATTTTACCTATACTGTCTTCCATCAAGCGCCGTCATCGGCATTGAGTAGCCTCCTCCCCCAATCACTCAACAGAGGACAGAAAAAATGACTAACCGCCAAGCTGAAATCGCTGCCCTTGAAAAGGACTGGGCAGAAAACCCGCGTTGGAAAGGTATCAAGCGTGGCTATTCCACCGCCGATGTGGTCCGCCTGCGTGGCAGTTTCCAGATCGAACAGACGCTGGCCCGCCGCGGCGCGGAAAAACTGTGGCAGCTGGTCAACCACGAGCCGTACGTGAACTGCCTCGGTGCGCTCACCGGTGGTCAGGCCATGCAACAGGTCAAGGCCGGCATCAAGGCCATCTACCTGTCCGGCTGGCAAGTGGCCGCCGACAACAACTCCTATATGTCGATGTACCCGGATCAGTCCTTGTATCCGGTGAACTCGGTGCCGAACGTGGTCGAGCGCATCAACAATTCCTTCCGCCGCGCCGACGAAATCCAGTGGTCGAAAAACATCAACGCTGGCGACAAGGGCTACATCGACTACTTCGCTCCGATCGTTGCCGATGCCGAAGCCGGCTTCGGTGGCGTACTGAACGCGTATGAACTGATGAAGGCGATGATTCGCGCCGGCGCGGCCGGCGTGCATTTCGAGGATCAACTGGCCTCCGTCAAGAAGTGCGGTCACATGGGCGGCAAAGTCTTGGTGCCGACACAGGAAGCGGTGCAGAAACTGACTGCCGCGCGCTTGGCCGCCGACGTCATGGGCGTGCCGACGATCATCCTCGCCCGCACCGATGCCGAAGCCGCCGACCTGATCACCAGCGACGTGGACGANNATCTCGCGCGGCCTCGCCTACGCGCCGTACGCCGATATGGTCTGGTGCGAAACCGGCAAACCCGACCTGGAATTCGCACGCCAGTTCGCCGAAGCCATTCGCGCCAAGTTCCCGGGCAAACTGTTGGCCTACAACTGCTCGCCGTCGTTCAACTGGAAGAAGAACCTTGACGATGCCACCATTGCCAAGTTCCAGCGCGAGCTCGGTGCCATGGGCTACAAATACCAATTCATCACCCTCGCCGGCATCCACAACATGTGGTATCACATGTTCGATCTGGCCCAGGATTACGCCAAGCGCGGCATGACCGCCTACGTCGAGAAGGTCCAGGAGCCCGAGTTCGCCGCCCGCGACCGCGGCTACACCTTCGTCTCGCACCAGCAGGAGGTGGGCACTGGCTACTTCGACGATGTGACCACGGTGATCCAGGGCGGCGCTTCCAGCGTCACGGCTCTCACCGGATCCACCGAAGAAGAACAGTTTCACTGAGAGGAGGAGCCCTCGGTACAGAGGGAGTGGAGAGGAAAGCCGCGCCGGGTTGCCGGTGCGGCTTTTTTGCCCTGACACAAGGAGCCCCCAATGAACATGAGAACCCCGTCCGGTCTGCACATCAACGCCCCGCTGCATCCCCGCTTTGACGAAATCCTTACACCCGAGGC
>PMIH01000272.1:0-7238 GCA_003158255.1 Rhodocyclaceae bacterium | reverse complement strand
GTCGAGCGCAAGATGATCATCAACGCCTTCAACTCGGGCGCCGACTCGTACATGGCCGACTTCGAGGACTCGAACAGCCCGAAGTGGTTCAACCAGATCAACGGCCAGGTCAATCTCAAAGATGCCATTCGGCGCCAGATCGGCTTCGAACAGAACGGCAAGTCCTACCAGCTCAACGACAAGATCGCCACGCTACAGATTCGTCCGCGCGGCTGGCACCTCGACGAAAAGCACGTCACGGTCGACGGCCAGCGAGTCTCCGGCGGTATCTTCGACTTTGCCCTGGTCTTCTTCCACAACGCCAAGGAGCAAGTAGCGCGCGGCGCCGGGCCGTTCTTTTACCTGCCGAAGATGGAGAGTCACCTCGAAGCACGGTTGTGGAACGACATCTTCTGCATGGCGCAGGACGAGTTGGGAATCCAGCGCGGCACGATCAAGGCAACGGTACTGATCGAGACCATCCTTGCGACCTTCGAACTCGAAGAGATTCTCTACGAGCTGCGCGAGCATAGCGCCGGCCTCAATGCCGGACGCTGGGACTACATCTTCTCCTGCATCAAGAAATTCAAGCGCAATAAGGACTTTTGCCTGGCCAACCGCAGTGCCATCACCATGGAAGTGCCCTTCATGCGCAGTTACGCCTTGGCACTGGTCAAGGCCTGCCACAAACGCGGCGCACCGGCTATCGGCGGCATGAGTGCACTGATTCCGATCAAGAACGATGCCGCTGCCAACGACAAGGCACTCGCCGGCATTCGTCACGACAAGACGCGTGACGCCGCCGATGGCTTCGACGGCGGCTGGGTCGCGCACCCCGCGCTGGTCGGCATCGCCATGGAGGAGTTCAGGAAGGTCCTCGGTGATCGTCCGAATCAATGGGACAAACGGCGCAACGACACTTTCGGTCCGAAGGACTGGCTCAACTTTCAGCCCGAGCAGCCCATTACCGAAACCGGCCTGCGCAACAACATCAACGTCGGTATTCATTATCTGGGCTCCTGGCTGGCTGGCAACGGCTGCGTGCCGATTCACAACCTGATGGAAGACGCCGCCACTGCCGAGATCAGCCGCTCGCAAGTCTGGCAATGGGTGCGCTCGCCGAAAGGCAACTTCGACGACGGCCGCAAGGTGACCGCAGAGTTGGTAAAGGCGCTCATTCCGCAGGAACTGGCGAACGTCAAGGCCACCGTAACGAGCCAAGGTGACGTCACTGAAACCTACGACCGCGCCGCGACAATCTTCGCGGAAATGTCCCTGGCCGATAACTACCCGGAGTTCCTGACGTTGCCGTTGTACGAAGCAATGGACTGACCGCTGGCCATGCCACAAACGACAAAGGCGCCCGCGGGCGCCTTTGTCGTCATTGCGATCCTGCTATTCGGACGTCGTCGATATGGGCCGCATGGCTTGATCCGCAAATTCGCGTTGGATAAGCCACTTGCCATCAACCTTCCGCCATCCCAGCGTCTTGGTGACGACATCGCGGTAGAGCGGTGATTGATACGCCTGAACGAACGTCGTCGTCGCGTTGTCCGGGTCTTTCATGTCGACCTTGATGCCGGACAGGTCAAGCTTGACTGCGGTGGCTGAACCGACGATCCGCTTGCGATCAGCCTCCCACGCGGCATGACTGCGCGCATGGGCCGGAACGAAAGTCGGTGAGTAGAAGGAAAGGTAACGCGGGACATCGCGCGACATCCACGCCTGCGCCCACGCCTTGAGTGCCTCGGCAAGCTCGCGTTCGGTGCCGGCGCCGGCCACAGCGCCAGATACCGCACCTGCTGCTTGCGGCGCCGACTCGCGCAGGAGCTCAGTTGCCCTGGCGTTCAGCGCCTGCTTGTCCACCACGACGAGCATCGGTCCTTCGGGCGGACAACGCTCAGCCGCGTCACCCTCGACCGCCCAATCGGCAGGGCCCGGAACCTCGTCCCGTGCGATACGCGTCAGCTCGAGTGTTTGCAGCAGATTCCCCGAACTGGCCTGGGTGCGGGCGTGGGCAATCAGAAGATCATAGTCGGCGATGACGTACGCGCGCTTTGCCTGGAACAACTCATTCTCGGTATCCAGCAAGTCCAGCAGAGTACGTTGGCCAATATCGAACTGTTTGCGGTAGGCATCGCGCGCCTTCTCGGTCGCCAGCTGGTGCTGGTCCAGGTAGGTCAATTGCTCGACCAGCTTGCGGGTGTCGTTGTAGGCAATCTCGGCGGTCTGGCGAACGTCGCGGCAGCTCTTGTCGCGCAGATCCTTGGCGACATTGATCTGATCGGCGTATTGGCGAGAACGCGCAAGGTCCGACAGGCCATTGAACAGGTTCCAGGTGACGACCAATTCGGCGGTGCGATTGTTGGTGGAACCAATATAGCCGTTGAGATCGGAACCGCGCTCGCTCTTCAGGCGGAAGTCTAGACGCGGCTGATAGGCAGATTTGCGCACATCGGCCGCTGAATCGGCTGATCGCAAATTCTCGATCGCAGCCTGAATGGCAGGATTGCGATTGACGGCCGCCTGCAATGCCTTCTCGGTATCCGTAGGCATGCCTTGCGTCAGGGAAGGCGCACTGGCCATGTCCGTGCCGGGCACCTCGCCGACCAGACGCTGATAGCGTGCGCTGACATCATGGAGATTGGACGTCTCCGTCAATAGATTCGATTCCGCCAGGGCCAAACGTCCTGACGCCTGCTCCAGGTCAACCTTGCGGGCGACGCCGGCCTGAGCCTTCTTCTGGATTTGATCGAAAACCGCGCGGTGGCGAACATAGTTTTCTTCGGCGAGCGTCACCAGTTTGCGGTAGCGCAGGACATCGAGGTAGGCGCGTGCAGCCTCAAGCCCTGCCGTCTCGGAGGCGTCGAGGAGTTCAAAGAAGCGAACCTGCCGCGCATGATCGAGCCGCTTGACTTCGTTGCGCGTGGCAAAGCCGTCGTACAACATCTGCGTCAGCGTCACGGTCGTCGAGTGTTCGTTATAGACGCTCTGCAAGAGCGGATCGTTTCGATGTTCGCGACCGGTTGCCGCATTCACATCAAGCCGGGGCAGATAGCCGCCGAAGGCGACATCCTGCTCATTGTCTGCCGCCTGGTAGGCATGCCACTTCTGCAAGACCTCCGGACTGCTCAGAACCGCCTTCTGTGCCGCCGATTTGAGGGTATCCTGCTGCGCGAGTACTGCCGTCGAACAAGTGGATGCAAGGCCGAAGGCGACAATCAGGATCTTTCTTGCTGTACGTCGAGAAACCATTTGAAATTCCTAGAAAAAAGCTCGTTTCCACGCTATCGGATAATTATAGCCGCTTGTCCTGAAGAGGTTACGTCGGCAGGAATGTGTGACCGAAATTCACAATTGGAAGCCTGGTGGCGATATTCAAGCGCAATGCTCGTGGCATTGTGCCTCGGCCTCAACGCGGCGGCCGGACTCGATCTCGACCGATTGTTCGCATCCTTGCAGGCGCTTGGCGGCGTGGAGTCGAATTTCCGCGATTGGCAGCGGATGATGGCCGGCGCGCAGGAAATGCCGGATGTCACGGACAAACTGCGCAGGGTCAACGAGTTCTTCAACCGCAGAATTCAGTTCGCGGATGATATGGAGGTCTGGGGGCAAAGCGACTATTGGGCGACGCCGATGGAAACATTGGCAAAGGGCAAAGGCGATTGCGAGGACTTCACGATCGCCAAGTATTTCACGCTGCTCAACGTCGGCATTCCCAACGATCAGCTCCGCCTGGTTTACGTCAAGGCGAGGATTGGCGGTCCGAACAGCGCCATCGTCCAGGCGCACATGGTGCTGGCTTACTACCCGGCACCGAATGCCGAACCGGTGGTTTTGGACAATCTGATCACCGACATCCGGCCGGCCTCGCGCCGACCGGATTTGACACCCGTTTTCAGTTTCAACAGCCAAGGCATCTGGCAGGGCGCAGGTGGCATGGACCCGCAAGGCGCAGGCGGCATCGGCCGTCTGTCGCGCTGGCAGGACCTGCTTCGGCGCGCGCGCCAAGAGGGCTTCGACTGATTTCTAGCGAAGGAACCGACCATGTCGATGTATCGTCAACTCTGGCTCGCCATCATCACCAGCACGCTACTGGCGCTGCTCGGCAGCCTGCTCGCGTCAACGCTGAGCGCTCGCTCCTATCTGTCCGAGCAACTCAGCATGAAGAACGCCGACAATGCGGCGGCATTGGCGTTGTCCTTGAGTCAGAAAGCACCCGATGCCGTCGAAGTTGAACTTGTGGTATCGGCGCTGTTCGACAGTGGCCACTATGAGCTTATTCGTGTCACCGACCCGTTCGGCAAGGTTATGGTGGAACGGCGGGCTGCGCCGAACAACAATGGCGTGCCCGGCTGGTTTTCCCGCGCGCTGCCCATTGTCGCAGAATCTGGTCAGGCCCAGATCAGCAGCGGCTGGAAACAGATCGGCACCATCGAGCTTGTCAGCCACAGCCGCTTCGCCTACCGGGCGTTATGGAGCAGTGTGTTGGAGATGATCGGCGCACTCGCCGTCGCCGGCCTGATCGGCGGTTATCTTGGTTCGCTGGTACTGAGCCGCTTGCGCAAGCCGCTGACCTCCGTCATTGACCAAGCTAAAGCCATCACTGAGCGGCGCTTCGTCACCATCGACGAGCCGCGCGTTCCTGAACTTCATCAGTTGGCTGCCGCGATGAACGGCGCGGTGGTTCGCCTCAAGACAATGTTTGACGATGAGGCCGCCCGTCTCGAAATGGTGCGTCGCGAGGTCAATTGCGATCCGCTGACCGGGTTGGCCAACCGCAACAACTTTCTTGCCCAGCTGCGTGCCGATCTCGCCGACGACGAGTCGCTGGGCGGCGCGCTCATCCTCATCCGCGTCGCCGATTTGACCGGCGTCAACCACCGCCTTGGGCGCGAAGCCACCGACGATTTCCTCAAGCGCGTCGGTGCCGCCATTGCGGCAGTCGTCGTCGACATACCGGACAGTCTCGGTGCCCGCCTGAATGGTGCCGACTACGCCCTGTTGTTACCGCGCAGCAAGGAACCGCGCCAGGTGGCCGAAGCTTTACTGGCTACGTTGATCCGGGAAGGCGAATCGTTCATCGACGAGGGGCCGACGGCCTTTGTCGGCTTTGGGCACTACCCTCGCGGCCTCGACGCCAGCACCGTCCTGGCGCAGGTGGACGCGGCGCTGGCGGCCGCCGAAAGCCAAGGCGACAACGCCATCCACGAAGCACGCTTCGTCGCCGATGAGGAAACGCCCACGAGCGGCGACGAATGGGCGCGCCTGATCCGGCGTGCGCTCGACCAGCACTGGGTGCGTTTGATCTCATTCCCCGTCACCGATCTTGCCGGTCGGCTCATCCATCGCGAGTGCCCGCTGCGGCTGATGCTCGACGAGCACGGCGACTGGCTGCCCGCCGGCCGCTTCCTGCCGATGGCCGAGCGACTCAAGCTGACGCCGCAGATCGATCTGACCGCAGTCTCCCTCGGTCTAGAACAACTCGCTGCCGACAGCACGATACCCGGTCTGGCCATCAACCTTTCGGCCAGTTCGATTCAGGATCAGGACTTCCGGCGGCAACTGCTCGAACAACTTCACAGGCAGCCAACGGCGGCGTCACGGCTTTGGCTCGAAGTAGCCGAAACCGGCGCCTTCCACCACTTCGATGCTTTCCGCAACATCGTCGGCGCGCTCAAAGGTACGGGCTGCCGACTTGGTATCGAGCACTTTGGGCGTCATTTCAGCCAGATCGGGTTGATCCATGACCTCGGCCTTGACTACATCAAGGTCGACGCCAGTTTCATTCGTGGCTTGGATGAAGAAGGCGGCAATCGAAACTTCCTTCAAGGCCTGTCGATCATCGCGCACGGCATCGGACTGACGGTGATCGCCGAGGGCGTCGCGACATCGACTGAACTCGCGGCACTGAGCGACGTTGGTTTCGACGGCGCCACAGGACCAGCGATCAAGGACGCCGACTAAAAAATGAGGCCCGCAGATGCGGGCCTCGGCGTACCACGACGACTGACTTTCAGTCGGTGATCAGCTTGTTGTTGTTGAGCAGGTGCTGAAGCAACGCAGCACTCGTACTGTCGCCGTACGCAGTGAAGAGATTCACGCCCGTCAATGTCACATGTTGATCCTCCGCGCCACTACTGTATGTACCATTGGCAAAGCCTCCGGAATGGCTGATGCGAATCTCGGTACTGGTGACGCTGCCGCTGAGCGACGTTGTGATGTTGACGTAATTCGCGAGATTGCCGATTCCGCTCGCATGATTTTCACCGACCAGCAAGTCCCTGAGATCCAGGACGTCACTGCCGTTGTTGTAACCACTAATGACGTCCGTCGCCGCGCTACCCGCCGTGCCATGCGAATCCAACGTCCACTTGAAAACGTCGGCTCCGACAGCCGCTGCAGCAACCGAATGATTTCCCGAGCCAAATGCTGTTTCAGTTGCCACAGGGGACGTATTTCCAGCGACATCTGTCAGTGAGGCTGTATAGGTGTACACGCTGTTGCCGACAGGCACTGCCTCCGATTCGACGACCGAACCAGACCCGATATCTGCTACCGTCAACACGTGGCTGCTCGTCACTGTCGATGCTCCGTTGCTCACACCAAACGTCAGGGTGTCCCCCGCTGCTGCCCCTGTACCGGCCAGCGAAACCGCAACCGGCATGACATCGTCTGTTAGTGCTGTCACCACCATGTGGTCGATCTTGAGGCCCGTCGGTCCAGCACCGGTGTTCGTCACGTCGAATGTAATCGTGTTCGCCCCGGCCTGGAAAAATCCGGTGGCGCCGCTGAGGTCCACATGCTGCATCGATGCCGCCGTCCACATCGAGGTCAGGTAGACCCCGGTGTCGTGACCATTCACGTAAATCCTGACGTTGTCGTCGGCATTGATGTCGAACTGCACATCCACCGACCGCAGGTCGACGCTGCCGGTGATCGCGAATGATGTCTGGTAGCTGAACGTACCCGCGCTCGGATTGCCTGCCGTCGAACCGATCCATTCCGAGGCCCCGTAGTCCGTTGTGCTCCACGCCGCATTGTTCGCAGCGGTCTGCGAGACCGTCGTTGCTGTTGTAAACGTCGCGCTAGCTGGCTCGCTGATCAATGTGTAATGGGGATCCGTCGCTCCCGCCGCCAGGCCCACGCCACTGTTGTTGACACCGGTGCTGAACAAACCCGAGATAGCGCCCGAGTGTGTGCTTGCCGAGAGCGCCGGCGCCCCAGGCGCCGTCGTGTCCACCGTGTAGGCGCCCTGC
>PMIH01000055.1 GCA_003158255.1 Rhodocyclaceae bacterium | reverse complement strand
CACATGATCGAGACCATCAACAAGATGAATCGCATCAGCCGCCAGATCCTCCAGGAAACCGGCGCCGAGCCCGATCCGGCAACATTGGCGCTGAAGATGGAAATGCCCGAGGAGAAGATCCGCAAGATCCTCAAGATCTCCAAGGAACCGATCTCCATGGAGACGCCGATCGGCGACGACGACGACTCCCACCTGGGCGACTTCATCGAGGACACCGCGACGCTAGCGCCGATGGAAGCCGCCCTGCACGGCAGCATGCGCGAGATCGTCAAGGAAGTGCTGGACAGCCTGACGCCGCGCGAAGCCAAAGTGCTGCGCATGCGCTTCGGCATTGAGATGAACACCGACCACACGCTGGAAGAAGTCGGCAAACAGTTCGATGTCACCCGCGAGCGGATTCGCCAGATCGAGGCCAAGGCACTGCGCAAGCTGCGCCATCCCTCGCGTTCGGAAAAGCTGCGCAGCTTCCTCGACGGCGCGGAGTAAGTTCATCGAAAGTCAGTCGTGGCGGTACGCCTCGACTGACGCGATTGCGATTTGGCCGGAACGCGAAGACAAGCCGAAGTTGGGCGGTTGCCAAGAGCAAGAATCGCGGGCAGCGCGAAGGCGAGCCGAAGACAGTGCGAATAGCACGGCAAGGCGAAGTCGACAAAGCTGCGCGCGATTGTAGGGCCTGTAGCTCAGCGGTTAGAGCAGAGGACTCATAATCCTTTGGTCCTGGGTTCAAATCCCAGCGGGCCCACCAGTATTCATGCGGGTTTCGGCAGTTTTGGCGTGATCACCGTTCAATGTCAATCGGGGATCATGCTCAACGGTAATCAGCACCCGCCACAAAGTGAGAAGTCTCATATAACCCCTCCAAGAGCATTTACAATGTCTACTAATCTAAATATGGATTAGTAGACATTGGCAGGCGTTGTTTCTATACTGATCTCTACTAATCTCTTAGAAAATTAGTAGATATATGAGAATCCCAGATACCCCCCCGGACTACTTGGCGGTCGTACGAAAGCTTTCGCCCGAGAGGCTAAGAACGTTCTTCGGTAACCCAACGCCGACGCCCAAAGGACGCTACCTTCATTGGGACGAAATGCGTTACCGAACCCCTCCGGAAGGATACTCCCGGGAGGAATGGTGGGCATCCGTTGCCATTTCTCGCGTGCCACTATTCCAACACTTGCCGCTACTTGACAAGCGTGGTCAGCCTTTCCGCTTTGCCACCCCTAGCCCAGCTCTAATCGACCTACACCATATTGACCGGGATGCCGCAGGGCAACTCAGATCGACAATTGGGCAACCGATCCGCGAGGAGCCCAATCGCTACTTGATCAGTTCGCTGATCGAAGAAGCTATCACCTCGAGTCAGCTAGAAGGCGCATCGACAACGCGCCAAGTCGCGGCGGCAATGCTCCGAACCGGGCGAAAACCGCAGGACCATAGCGAGACCATGATCTTCAATAACTATCGCGCCATGGAGCACCTTCGAGCTTTGAAGAAGGAGCCCTTGACTCCAGATCGTATCCTTGAATTGCACCGCATCCTTACCGAAGATACCCTGGAGAATTCGAGCGACGCCGGTCGGCTTCGCACGGACAACGACGTTCGGGTGATCGATTCTCGCGACAACACTGAATTGCACGCTCCACCGACTTACGCCGAGCTGCCGGAACGCCTAGAGCGGCTTTGCCGGTTCGCCAACGCGGACGAGACATCACTCCCATTCGTGCATCCGGTGCTACGAGCAACTCTCTTGCATTTCATGATCGGCTACGACCACCCGTTCATGGACGGAAACGGCCGCACGGCCCGCGCCCTCTTCTATTGGTCAATGGCGCGTAGCGGCTACTGGCTCACGGAGTACACCTCAATCAGCCACATCCTGCGCAGGGCACCAGCTCGCTACATGCGATCGTACCTATATGCGGAGACAGACAGCAACGACACGACCTATTTTCTGCTGCACCAACTCACCACGATCAGACGCGCAATCGCGGCTCTGCACGAGTATCTGGACAGAAAAGGACGGGAACAGAGAGAAACCGAGCGTCTGCTCGCCGCGTCGCCGAAACTACGAACCAGATTCAACCATCGCCAGGTGGCCCTTCTGACACACGCTCTGCGGAATACCGGCGAGGGCTACCGAGTCGACGCCCATCAAAGGTCGCACAACGTCGTGTATCAAACTGCGCGCAACGACCTAATAGACCTTAGCCAATGTGGATTGCTGGAGAAAGCAAAGCAGGGGAACGCCTATGTCTTCTTTGCGCCACCAGATCTGAGGGAGCGACTTGCGGAGTTGGCGAAGTAGTAACGCTTCCACTCAAGCGGGCCCACCAAATTTTCTGCGGCCGCCTGCGGCGGCCGTATATCCCGAGTAATAGGCCGTAAAACCCGCTGAGTTCGGCTTCTTGGCGCATCCGTGTTCGACGAAGTGCGGCGATACAATGCGCGGATCAGGATAGCCGGGGCGGAGAACACAGCCATGAGATACAACGACAGCATCGAGCAGAGTGCGGAATTCCTCCGGCTCGCGCTGCCCTTGATGTCCCGCCAGGCGGCAGCGCTGAATCCGCTCAGCTATGCGATCTGGTACGAATATGTGGCCGGAATCAACCCGGCCCTGCAGGCGCGCGTCGACGAGCTGATCCGGGACGACCACGTACTGGATGACGCTCTGACCACCGAGTTGTTTCGCCGGTACGTCGCCGACATCGACCGGGAAACGGCCCAGCGTGTCGGCCACGACCTCCAGAAAGTCATGATCGACGTATCGCACTCGGCGGCTCAAGCCGGCGACAAGGCTGGCGAGTTCGGCACGGCGCTGCAAGCGTGGTCGACGGGAATGGCCGGTACGAGCGACCCTTCTGCCACCGCCAAGATCCACCTGACCTCGCTGCTGGATCACACGCGCGACATGCAGACCTCCGTCGCGACGCTGAAAGACCGGCTTGACGACAGCCAGCGCGAAATCGAGGAGCTGCGTCAGGAAGTGGATCGGGCGCGTGAGGCGGCCCTGGCCGACGGGCTGACCGGCCTGTCGAACCGCCGCGGCTTCGACATGGCGCTGGCAACTTGCCTGGCGGCGCTCGTGCCGGGCGCGCAGAGCCCAAGCCTGCTCATTGCCGACATCGATCACTTCAAGCACGTCAACGATTGCTACGGCCACCTGTTCGGCGACAAGGTCATTCGCGCCGTCGCGCAAGTATTGCGGGACAACGTCAAGGGCCGCGACACCGCCGCTCGCTACGGCGGCGAGGAGTTCATCATCCTGTTGCCGAACACACCGATCGAGGGCGCGCAGGCGCTGGCAGAGCAGATCAGGGTCATGGTGGAAAGGTGCCGCATCAGGCGTCTCGATAGCCACGAGTTCATCGAGAGCGTCACCCTTTCATTTGGGGTCGCCTGTTACCTGCCCGGCGAGACTGCCGAAGAGTTGCTGGCGCGGGCCGACAAGGCGCTGTACGCCTCGAAACAGAACGGCCGCAACCGCGTTTCCGTCGCCGGCCCCGAAGCCGCCTGATCGCGCGTTCAATCGCGCGGGCAGTTCCACGGCGGCTCCGGCCCGAGCCGCGTCGCCAGGAATTCGACCAGCATGCGTATCCGGTGCGGAACATGGCGACTGCCTGGCAATATGGCATGGATGCCGAGTTCCGGGACCGGGAAATCGACCAGGATCTCGCGCACGGACCCCGCCGCCAGCGCCGGACCGGCAATGAAGATCGGTTCGCGCGCAATGCCCAGTCCCCTGACTGCGGCATCCAGCAACACGTCGCCATTGTTGGCCTGTAGGCGGCCGTGCACCGGGAATCCCCGCAATTGGCCATCGATGACAAATTGCCAGGCTGAATCGTCGGCGAAGGTGTAGCTTAGACACTGGTGTGCGGCCAAGTCCGCCGGATGCACCGGCTCGCCGTGGCGTTCGAGGTAGCTCGGTGCGGCGACGACCGCCATGCGGCTGGAACCCAGACGCCGAGTGACTTCCCGTGGCCCGAGATAGTCGGTGATGCGAATCGAGAGATCGACGCCCTCCTCGATCAGGTTGACGCGCCGGTCGGAAAAATCAAGGTCGAGATCCAGCTAGGGATAGCGACTGCCGAATTCGAGCAGCAGCTGCGCCAGGTAACGAACGCCGAAAATCAGCGGCAGACAGATTCGTAT
>PMIH01000100.1 GCA_003158255.1 Rhodocyclaceae bacterium | reverse complement strand
GCGCGCGCTGCCGGTCTGGCGGTACGCATCAATGCAGTGGCCATGGCCGGCGTCAACGACGACGAGTTCGATGCCATGATCCGCTGGTGCGGCGACCAAGGTTGCGACATGGCGCTGATCGAAGTGATGCCGCTGGGCGGGATGATGGCGCACTACGTGCCGCTCGAACTGGTCCGGACGAATCTGGCACGGCACTGGACGCTGCTTCCGGTCGCCTATGGGACGGGCGGGCCGGCGCGTTATTGGCACATTGGGGAAACCGGTCGCCGCGTGGCGTTCATCACGCCGATGAGCCATGGTTTCTGCGGTACCTGCAACCGTGTCCGGGTGACTTGCACCGGACGCTTGATCCCGTGTCTCGGCCACCGCGGCGGAGTCGACCTGCGCGACGCCTTCCGCAATGCCACATCGGACGGACGACTGGAGACCGACATCGTCGGGGCGATTGCCGCCAAGCCGGCCGGACACTGCTTCGGCATGCCACGGGTCAAGGTGGAAACGCGCCCGATGCATCAACTGGGCGGCTGAGCAGCGCCGACAACTTTTCTGAAAGCAGGGAACGATCATGTGCGACAACTGCGGCTGCAGTATCACCGACGCCAATCGGCATCTGGTCGAGAACGACCGTCATACCATCCAGGTGCTCGAGGACTTGCTCCACGAGAACGACAATCAGGCCGACCACAATCGCGGTCATTTCGATGAACTTGGCATCTTTGCGGTCAACATCATGTCCGGGCCGGGCAGTGGCAAGACCAGTCTGCTGGAAGCGACCATCAAGGCGCTACCGCGCGATCTGCGTCTGGCGGTGATCGAGGGCGACCTGGAAACGGAGAACGATGCCGAGCGCATCCGCCGCCATGGTGTCCCCGCCGTGCAGATCACTACCGGGATGGCCTGCCATCTCGATGCGCACATGGTGCATAAGGCCCTGGATCAAATCAATCTGAAAGCGGTCGACATTCTGTTCATTGAAAACGTTGGCAACCTGGTTTGCCCGGCAAGTTTCGATGTCGGTCAGCACAGCAATGTGCTGCTGCTGTCGGTGACCGAGGGCGACGACAAGCCAGCCAAGTATCCGGTCATGGTGCGGGCGGCCGACCAGATGCTGATCACCAAGACCGACCTGCTGCCATACATCGAGGAGTTCAGCATCGACCGAGCCAGAACCGCAGTGCGAGCCATACGCAGCGATCTGCCGGTGACTGAAGTGTCGGCGAAGACCGGTCATGGACTCGAGCCCTGGCTTGAGTGGTTAACGGCGATGTCGGCGATGCGGCGGACGATGGCGCGGCGCCGGCCGCATTCACACACTTATGCGCCACGGCTGGCGCGATGAGATGGGCTAGCTCGGCGTACCGCGACGACTGACTCTCGAGGCGTTACGCGAACGCGAAGCTGTCCTCGCGGAACAGCGCGACGCAGCCGTCGACCACGCCGGCGTCGAACAGCGTGTCCTTGCCACGCGTGATTTCATCCAGTGCCGCGTCGATGCCCAGCCCGGGTCGATAAGGCCGGTGCGCCGACATCGCTTCGACGACGTCGGCGACGGCGACGATGCGGGCGTCGATCGATATTTCGTCGCCACGGATTCCGCGCGGATAGCCGGAGCCATCCAGGCGTTCATGGTGTTGGTGCACGATGTCGGCGAGCGGCCATGAGAAATCGATTGGGCCGAGAATGCCGTAGGCAGCTTCCACGTGCGTCTTCACCAGTGAAAACTCCAGCGGCGTCAGCTTGCCGGGACGGCTCAGGACTTCCGCGGGAACGTAGATTTTGCCGATGTCGTGGATCATGCCGGCGAGATAGATTGCCTCGGCCCGCTCGGCGTCGAGGCCGATGCGCAGGGCGATGGCCTTGCCGAGTTGGGCGACGCGCCGCTGGTGACCCGCTGTGTAGGGGTCGCGCAGTTCCAGCGTGTTGGCCAGCGCGAGAATGGTGGACTCCATCGTCCGCTGCAAGCGCGCCATGGCGTGTTGCTGGGCCCGGTGCGTGCGCTGGGCCTGGATACCGAAAGCCAGGTCGTCGGCCAGTTCTTTCAGGAGATTGAGTTCCGCCTTGTCAAAGGCATCCGGCGTTGCGGCATAGATCGACAGGGCGCCGATCAAGTCGTGGCTGGTCGCCAGTGGCAGGATGAGTCCGGAACGGCAGCCGGCCCCGGTGACGTCGCATTGGCAGTCATCGCAGAGCGCGTCGGCGTCGATGTTGAGAATCAGCACCGGCGCACGGTCGGTCATCGCTTTCTTCACCGACCGACCGCAGGAAGTGCGATTCGGCTTCAGCTGGACGCGTTCGTCCGCGACCGCCGAGGCGGCGGGGTGAAGCTCGCCGTCGGCATGATGCTGGTCGATCAGGTCGATCCAGGCCAGGCGGTGTCCGCCGACCGTGACCAGGATGCTGCACATTCGTTCCAGCAGTTCCGTCTCGCTGCCGGCACGCACGAGGGCTTCGTTGCCGGCCGAGAGGGTGATCAGCGTCCGCGTCATCCGTCGCGCCGCTATTTCCGTGCGCCGATGTTCGGTAATGTCGCGGAAGGTCGCGACGACCGGCTGCGGCGTTCCGTGCGCGTCGAGGCACTGCGTGTTGATGGAAATCCACGACTGGGTTCCGTCCGGTTTTTCGATGCCAAGGACGACGTCGGCATTTGGTGCGCCGGTCACGCGGGTGAGCACCCAGGGCAGCCTGTCGTCCGGGATTGCGGTTCCGTCCCGGTCCGTCGCACTTCCATCCAACAACGAAGTCTTTCCCAGCAGCGCTGAGGCGGCAACGCCGAGTATGCGCTCCGCTGCGGGATTGACGGCAGTGAGGACGCCCGCCGCATCCAGGAATATCACTCCCTCGGCCATGGCGGCGACGAGGGAACGGTAACGCGCCTCTCCCGCCTGCAATTCCTTTTCCGCGCGCTGCCATTCGCTCTTGTTGTGGATACGGTCCAGGGAAATGGCGAGATGGCTGGCGACGGCCTTGAGGAAATCCCGTTCCGCCGGACTGGGCAGACGGATGCCTTCGTCGCCGAAGGTGCCGGTGCCGACGCTGCCGAGATTCCTGGCATTGAACACGATCGGGACGTTGATGATCGTCCGGTTGCCGATGCGGGCGACGATTTCTTTATTGGTGCGGGGGTCCGTGCGGGCATCCTCGACCACAACAATGTCGCGGGAGGTGGCGATTTCTTCCAGCATCGGATCGCCCGGGATGGTCAGCGTGGCGGTCGAGGGATCGCTCTCGGGGCCTCCGCTACCGATGTGGAAGCGGGCATGACGACCATCCTCGTCGAAAACGAAGATCCAGTAGTGCCGGTAGCCGGTATGGGCACGAAGGATGTCGAAGGCCGCATCGAAAGCATCCTTCTCGGTGTGCGCCCCCTCGATTCGACGCGAAAGCGTCAGCAGCGCTTCGGCATGCCGGTCGCGTTCCAGCAGAAAATTGATATCGAGTTGTTCGGCCATCGCCCTGACGCTAACGGGTGAGGAAGTCTATTACTTTAGACGATAGTGGAAGAAATAGCACCAACGTCTTGAAAGTTGAGCCATTTGGCGTACCGCCACGGCTGACTTTTGGCAAAACAAAAGGCCGCCGGCATCGCTGCCGGCGGCTTGCGGGTTGAGCTGGCTTCCGGATGTCAGCCGAGCAACTGCAACTCGCTCTTACCGTACTTCAAGGTCTTCTCGTCCGGCAGGAAGGTTCCCGTGCTTTCCATGCGGCCTTGCAGGACGAAGCGCGGATCGGGCTGCCCCAGCCTGGCTGCGGCCGATTTGCTGCGTTCGCCGATCTCGCCTTTCTTCAAGCGATTGACGATGACGCCCAGACGCGTGTCGGCGAAGTCCTTCAGCATCCAGGCATCGCCGTCGCTGTCGCCCAGCACCAGCGCCGGGCCGTAGCCCTTGCGCGAAACCAGCTCGCGTTGGATGCCGACGGTTTTGCCCGGCCCCCAGTTGAAGTGCCAGCCCTTTCGGTACTCGCCGCTGTAGCGACTGGCGTTCATTTCCAAGCGCAGGCCGATTACATTCTCGGCCGGCACGTTGTAGCCATACTTCGGCAGGCCGGCGAACACTCGCACCACGTCGTCGAGCGATGCGGTCGATACATAGACATCGAAGCCGTTAGTGCGCAGAGTCTCCATGAGACTGGCCATTTCGGAATGGATGCGCAGGCCATGGAAGTGGCTCGCCGTGAGCACGCCGGCTTGCCCCGGCAGCTTCTCGGAACTGACGTACTTGGTCTTGCGCAGGGCGTCGCCGAGGTTCAAGTCGTTGGACGCCTCGGCCAAGGCCTGGAGATCGGTGGTCGTCTTGTTCTTGACCAGGTAGATGATCCACTTGTAACCGACTTCGATCGGGAAACTGTCGCAGATGGCGTCGTACATGAAACGCATCTTGGCGCGGAAGTCCTTGAACTGTTCGCTTTGCTGAACTTGCTCCAGCGTTTGCGTTCCGGCCAGGCCCTTGAAGTTCGCGTGGAGCCAGCGATAGTCGGCCTCGATGTCGGCGGCGATGTCTTGCGCATTGACGGGACTGCCGGCATTGTTCTTGTATTCGGCCTTGAACGGGCCATCCGGTACATCCTGGCGCACGACCGTAGCGAACTCCTCCGGCGAAAGATCGAAGGCCAGCCTGTCGATCTGGACCATCATGAGCGCTTCCTCGCAGTCGTTCATGATGCAGGTGTTGTCCCAGTCGAACACCGCATACGGCTTGCGCTTGGGATCGTAGTGTCGCGACGTGCTGCCGAGCCTCAGTATGAGCTGGTCGAGTGCGTTGCGGTTGGCGGCGGACCAGCGTGCGGGATCGAGCGGCTGAAAGGCAGCTGGTGGCGTTGCCGTCCTGGCATGGGACAAGACCGGTGTGCCCAGGAGGCCGCCGGTGGCGACAATCTTCAACATGGCGCGACGTTGCATGGTGTGATCTTCCTCATCGAGGGATGCAAGGATGGCGAGGTGAAAGTCAGTGTTCGTGGTACGCCGGCTTGGCGAAATCGAACAGGTTCATCAGGTCGCCGATGGCGGGCCGGTTTGCGGGCACGTAGGGATCTTGCGGTTGCGCGACCGGATTCGGCAGGTTGTCGCGGCTGCGTGCCGACAATGTCGGCAGGTTCCAGTTGCGCTCGATGAATTTCGCGATCGAGGCATGATCGTAATAGGTATGGTCGACATGGCCGCGCCGGGCGTAAGGCGAGATTGCGACCAGCGGGATGCGCGTGCCATCACCGAAGAAGTCGATGAACTGCACGTAGCCGGAGTCGTAGTAGCCGCCGCCTTCGTCGAAGGTGACGAGGATCGCCGTCTTTTTCCATAGCGCCGGATTGCCGCGCACGCGCTCGACGATGCCCTGCACCAGCTGGTCGAAGCCCGTTTCCATGGCGTAGCCCGGGTGGCCGGAGATGCTGTCGTAGGGCGCGATCACGGCGACGGCGGGGAAACTCGTCGCATCCTTCACATCGACGTAGAACTGCTGTAGGTCGACGAGCTTGGCCTTGTCTGGCCCGGTCATGGTCGAGGCAAAGAAGGTCGGCGTGTCGCACATGCCGCAGTATTCCTTGTCCGGACTGCGGCCGTCGTTACGGCCGCCGCTGTACCACTTCCAGGATACGTTGTGCTGGCTCAGCAGATCACCGATGTGAGGAATGGTTTGCGGGGGAAGAAACTTCTCGGGCGTCGGTGGCCGCGTTTCCCCCACGGGGGTAAAGGCCGGGTCCATGTTGTTCACGAGGTACCAGGCGTCCGGCGCGCAATTGCCGCCGTTGAAGGCACGATAGGATTGCGTGGCCAGCAGCTGGCGTATGCCGGCAACGCCCGGGGCGGCTGCGTCGGCACAATTGACGTAAGTGCCACCGGCATAGCCGTCCTCGCGGTACCAGTTGTTGGTGCCAGGCTGAGAGTCCGGGTTCTCGACCAGCATGGCGGGCGGCGCGGCCGGTTTGCCGTCCTGGGTGAAGAAGGCGACGTCGGCAGTTGCCAGCGCCAGATAGTTCACCGTGGTGCCGCCCATGACCGACTGATGGTAGTTGTCGGCGATGGCGTAGCGGTCAGCCAGTTGCTTGAAGTAGGGCGCGTCGCCGGCGGCGATGTTGTAAAAGCCCATCGCCACGCCGCCCTGAAAGGTATGTCCCGGCGCGATCGGTAGGGTGCCGTTGCTGGGACCGACGCCGACCGTGTCCGCGGTCCAGACGAAGAGGTCGTTGCGGCCGCCGTCGATTTGCTGCCACATCTGGAAGAAGCGATGAACGGGATCGCCCGTATGCGCGCCGTAGGCGACATGGTGCGTGATCTGGAATGGCCCGTTTGGCAGCTCGGCAGGGAATCGGCTGTCGGGTTGATCCTTGCGTTGTCCAAAGGCGCCGGCCGCCCACGGTTGCGGCAGGCTGGCGAAGCTGCCGGTGATCGTTGGTTGTGGACTATAGAGGTCGATAACTTCGGCTGTCTTTTGCGCCGCCCTGTGAAAAGTTGGTCCCGGGCTGCCGTCGGCCCGGACGATCCCGCGCGACAGCAGGTTGGCGATGGTCTGGCCGCGTGTCGGCCGGTACGTTGCGAAGAGATTGTCGAACGTACGGTTCTCGCCGACGACGACGATCACGTGCTCGATCGGTGTCGTCGCCGGCGGCGCGGCCTGGGCGCAAAAGGCCAGAACGACGGGAAGTGCGGCAAAGGAAGCGGCTGGTCTCATGAACTGACTCCGTCACCGCGCACCGAGCAGGGTCAGCGAGATCAGCTTCATCTGGTTGGTGATCTGCTCTGCCTTATTGTTGAAGTAGTTGTAGAACATCATGGCGTAGAGTGCGATCAGGATGCCGAAGCCGGTGGCATACAGCGCAGTACCGATGCCGCGGCTCACTGCGGCGGGATCGGCGGCCGTATTGCCTGAAGACAGGCTGTAGAAGGCGTCGATGATGCCGAGGATGGTGCCGAGCAGGCCCATGAGCGGCGATAGGGTGACGATGGTGTCGAGTATCCACAGGCGCGAGATGACGGTCGGCTGCTTGGCGACGTAGATCGCCTGCACCACGTATTCCATTCGCTCGTGGTCGTGGTTTTCCTGCGAGGCCTTGGCGACTTCGCAGAGGGCTTGCGCCTGCGGACTGCGCCGATTGGCGAAAGTGTCGATCACCTCGCCGTGCAGTTTCTTGTCGTGCAAATGACTGCTGACGAAGGCCGATACTTCCTTGCCTTCCTTCAGCGTGGCCATGAAAAATAGGATGCGCTCGACGATGACGTAGGTGGCAAGCAGCATGGCGCCACCCATGAGGTACATCACCAGTTCGTGAATGAGTGTGAAGGACATGAGAATTACCGTTCATGTGAAGGACCAGGTGGCCGGCGCGGGCCGGCCACCGACACGCAATTAGTACTTGGCGCTCACCGTCAGGAAGACCTGGCGCGGCGCTCCTTCGAGCATGGTTGCGAACATGCCGTTCGGGTCGGAGGTGACGAAGCCGTTCGAGCCGATGGTGCTGTAGTACTTTTTGTCGAAGAGATTGGTGAGGTTGAGTTGGACGGTGAAGTCGCGCAGCCCGCCCATCGACTTCTGCTTGTAGCCAGCGCCCATGTTCCAGACCCAGAAGGCCGGTACCTGGCCGTCGTTCAGGTAGGTGTAGTAGCGCTTGTCGGTGTACTTGCCGCCGACGCGACCGAACCATGTGCCATCGTCATATCCGAGTTCCGTATTGAACATCAGTTTCGGCGCATCGACCACCTCCTTGCCGGTGACATGCTGGACGACGCCGTTTTCGCTGTAATCCGACTTGTACTTGGAGTCGTTCAACGTCAGGGTGTTGAACCACGAGAGGCGTGGCGCGAAGTTCCAGGCGAGCGCGGATTCGAGGCCGTTGGTTTCGACCTTGCCGACGTTCACGAAGGTGCTCGGACAACCGACGATGCCGGCGCAGGTGGCGACGCTGACCAGACGATCCTTGAAGTCGACGTGGTAGGCGGCCACCGAGCCTTGGAAGCTCGCGACCTTGAAGCGATAACCGACGTCGAGGGTCGTTGACGTTTCGGGTTTGAGATTCTGGACGCTCGAGTCGAACACGGCTTGGGTTTGCGAGAAGGGGCCATTCACGCCTGGCTGGTAGGCGCGCATGTTCTCGGCGAGCGATGCGAAGATCTCGTTACCCCGACCGAGCGCATAGTTGAAGCCGATTTGCGGCAGGAAGGTCTTGCTGGCGGTGATCGTGCCGGCGGCGCGGGTTCCGACCGGGCTGGTCGCGTCGATGGTTACCTTGGGCGTCTTGAAGCCGAAGTTCAGCTTGGCGGCGTCGTTGAGCAGCGCCACGGTATCCTGCAAATGGAACTGGCTCGTGGTGGTCGTGAACTCCTGCTTGAAGCCGGTCGCCATCGGGTTGCTGAGGAAGTCGTTGGTATCCTGGGGTCCGGTTGCCGCGTAGAAGTTGCGGGTGAGCGTGTGCAGGCTGCGCTCGAACCACAGACCGCCATTGACCGTGTGCGCGCCGCCGACCCAGGTGAGGTTGTTGACGATGCCGTTGCGGCCGATCTGGTATTCGGTGGTGCGAATCGAAATCGGCATGGTCGGCGATGTAGGCGTGTAGGGCGTGTACCAATGCCCCTGTCCGTTGTCGTGGTGGTAGTAGTAGGTGGTCTTGAAACGGGTGGCATCGGTCAGCTTGAGATCGAGCGTCGTGCCGAACAGATGATCGCGGCGCAGGCCGCTGCCCAGATAGTAGGCGTCATCCATGTTGTTGACGCCGCCGGTATAGATGCCCTTGGCGGCGTTGACGGCGCGATTCCAGTCCGGGGCATAGTTGTCCCAGCCCCAGCCCAAGCGGTGCTGCATGTCCAGCGACATGTCCTGGTAGTCGATTTCCTTGCGATCGGAATAGTTGTAGAAGGCGGAGAGCCGGTTCTCGCCGAAGATATGCACCAGCTTGGCGTTGAACATGTCCTGATCCTGCGGTCCCCATCCCTTCCACTTGTCGGCGCGCTGACTGGCGACGCCGAGGTAGGCCTTGGTGCCGGACTCGAAACGCCCGGTGTCGAGGCGGGCAAAGGTGCGATAGGTGCTGTCGCTGCCGACGGTTTGCGCCGCCTGCACGCCGAATCGTTCTTCCGGGTCGGCCGAGTAGAACTGGACGGTGCCCCCGAGGTTGCTGGTGGACGCCGTGCCGATGGCGCCGGTGCCCTGTGACAGCGACACGCGGCCGATGTTCTCGGCAGGAATGGCACGGCTGATATGCAGGCCGTTGTTGTTGCCGTAGCTCATGTCGCCGAGCGGAACGTCGTCGAGCGTGAAGCCCATGTAGTTCTGGTTGAAGCCACGCACACTGAAGCGCGTTGACCATTCATAGCTGCCGAAGGGATCGGCCGACTCGAATTGCACGCCAGGCAGTTTCTCCAGGACTTTGAGGGGACTGGTGCCCGGCACAGCCTTGCTCAAGTCGTCGCGCGTGATGTTCTGAACTTGCCGGGTTTCGCCCTTGCCGAATACGGAAATGTCTTCGGTTTGCACGGCGCCGCTATCTTGGGCGAAGGCCTGTTGAGCCAGTACCCCCAGCACAAGGGCATGCAGAGGCTTGACTTTGAATCGGTCCATATTAATTTCTCCCTGGGTTACGGTTGATTGCGTGGGGTTTGCGGGTCTAGTAATCGATGGAAAACACCAGTCGGGTGCGGAATTCCTTCTGCTTTTCGCCGACCCAGGCGTCCTCCGGCATGGCGGAATGAATGGCGCTGCGCACGGCCCGCAAAGCGGCCTGATCGAGCAACGGGTAGCCGGAAGAGGCGACGATTTCCGCGCGAATCAGAGCGCCGCCACGGTCGATGACGTACGTCACTTCCACGGCGCCGGTCATGCCCAGTTCGCGGGCCGTGACCGGGTACACCTTCTTCCGCTCGATGCGATTTCGCACCTCCTGCGCGAAGCGTCCTTCCGCGCCGGGATCGCTCTTGACTGTCGGCGTCTCCATGGGGATCTCGCGCGCGGCGGGAGACACCGGCAGATCCGGCACGGCCACTGCGGTTGCAGCCGGTGACGGGCTGGCCGCAACCGGCGTGCTGATCGGCGGTTGCGGATTCGGACGCGGCGCGACGGTCCGTGTTACGGGCTGCGGCGTGGGCTGTATTTCCGGCGGCTTGGGCGCCTCCGGTGCCGGCGGATCGGCCAGCGTGACGACGATGGGGGCCGGATTCGGCGGCGCTTCGTGCTCCATGACGAAGTGAGAGGCGGAGTACGCGAAAACCGCATAGAGCGCCAGAGTCACCGCGCGGGCGATCCACACGCGCCGTTCGAACGGCGCCGCGGGCATGCCCGTTGGTGGTGCGGCAGCCGTCATTTGCGGTTCGCGGCGATGGCGATGGAGGCGATGCCTGCGGATTTCGCCGCATCCATCACATCGACTAGATTTTGAACCAGTGCATCCTTGTCGCCGTTAATGACGACATCGATATCCGGGCTCTGCCGCTTGAGCGTGGTCAACGCTTGCAGCAGCGCTTCAAGCGAATAGTCGGCGCCATCGAGCTGCAAGCGGCCGCCCGATGCGACCGTCACCACGAGATGCCTCTTGATCTCCAAGCGATCGAGTTGAGTTGCCCCGGGCAGTTGGGTCTTGAGTCCGAGGGCGGGAATGACGTGCAAGCTGATGAGGACGAAGAAGACCAGCAGGAACATCATGACGTCGATCATCGGAATGATCTCGATGCGCGCCTTCTTGCGTGGTTCCTCGTGCCATAACATCATCTTCTATCCTCGTGGGAGCCTGATTCAAAGCTCGCCACGATAGATGGACAATGCTACGGTCGCGTGTCAGCTCGATTGCCGATATGTGATGGGCTATGCAGGTGCGGACACTGGCGTACCACGACGACTGACTTCCAAATAAAAAACGCCGTCGGCATTGCTGCCGGCGGCGTTCTGGTTTCGAAGAAGCGTTTTGTCTACTTCACGATTGCGTTCAACTCGCCCTTCTTGTACCGATTGGCCATGGTTTCCAGCGCGATGACCTTGATCTTGCTGGCCTGGCCGGCGCAGCCGAAGGCTTCGTAGCGGGCCTTGCAGATTTCCTTCATCGCCTTGCGGGCTTCGGCCAGATACTTGCGTGGGTCGAAGTTCTTGCGATCCTTGTTCAGGAACTGGCGGATGGCGCCGGTGGAAGCCATGCGCAGGTCGGTGTCGATGTTGACCTTGCGCACGCCATTCCTGATGCCTTCGACGATTTCTTCGACCGGCACGCCATAGGTCGAACCCATCTCGCCGCCGTTCTCGTTGATGATCTTCAGCCATTCCTGCGGCACCGACGACGAACCGTGCATGACCAGGTGCGTGTTCGGGATGCGCGCGTGGATTTCCTTGATGCGGTCGATGCGCAGCACCGCNNGCTGGTGCCGATGGCGATGGCCAGTGCGTCGACCTGGGTCGCCTTGACGAACTCGGCGGCTTCGTTGGGGTCGGTCAGCAACTGGTCGTGGGAGAGCTTGCCTTCGGCGCCGTGGCCGTCTTCCTTTTCACCCATACCCGATTCGAGCGAGCCCAGGCAGCCCAGTTCGCCTTCGACGGAAACGCCGATCGCGTGGGCAATATCGACCACGTGTTTGGTGGTGTCGACGTTGTACTTGAAGGACGACGGGGTCTTGGCGTCTTCCATCAGTGAACCGTCCATCATCACGCTGGAGAAGCCGGAGCGCATCGACTGAATGCAGATGGCCGGGCTGGCGCCGTGGTCCTGGTGCATGACGATCGGTACATCCGGGTGGGTCTCGATGGCGGCTTCGATCAGGTGGCGCAGGTAGGCTTCGCCGGCATACTTGCGGGCGCCGGCCGAGCCTTGCATGATCACCGGGCTGTCGGTTTCCTCGGCGGCCTCCATGATGGCCTGGATCTGTTCCAGGTTATTGACGTTGAACGCGGGCAGGCCGTAGCTGTGCTCGGCGGCGTGGTCCAGCAATTGGCGCATGGAAACGAGGGCCATTAGGGTCTCCTTGGTTAGTTAATTGGCAGTGTGGGTGTCGCCGACCTTGACGATCTTCAACGTGTTCGTACCGCCGGGGGTGCCGATTGGCTCACCGATGGTCAGAACGATGAGGTCTCCCGGTTCGACTGCGCCGGCGCGAATCAGTTGCTCTTCGGCTTCGCGCAGCAGTTCGTCCCGATCGTGGCCCGACTGTCGCATCATCACAGGATACACGCCCTTGAAGATGCTCACCTTGTAGCGGGTGCGCACGTCTTGCGTCAGGGCGTAGATGGGCACGCCGACGTTGAGGCGGGACATCCAGAGGGCTGTTGAACCGGATTCGGTGAGGGCGGCAATCGCCTTGACGTGCAGGTGGCTGGCGGCGAACAGGGCCGCCATGGCGATGGATTGATCGATGCGGGTAAACACGCGATCGAGGAATTGCTTTTCGAGCGAGACTGCGGCCGATTTTTCCGCCTCGAGGCAGATGCGCGCCATGGCCTCCACCGTTTCCACTGGGTATTCGCCGGCAGCGGTTTCCGCCGACAGCATGACGGCATCGGTGCCGTCGAGGACTGCGTTGGCGACGTCGGAAACTTCGGCGCGGGTGGGAACCGGCGAGTGGATCATCGATTCCATCATCTGCGTGGCGGTGATGACAAAGCGGTTGTGCTCGCGCGCCATCCGGATGATGCGCTTCTGCAACGCCGGCACGGCGGCGTCGCCAACCTCGACCGCAAGGTCGCCGCGGGCGACCATGACGCCATCGCTGGCGTCGACAATTTCCTCGAGATTATGGATCGCTTCGACGCGTTCGATCTTGGCGATCACGAGGGCCTTCGATCCTGCCTCAAGCAGCAGCGCACGGGCTTCGCGCATGTCGCTGCCGGACTTGGGAAAAGAGACCGCGACGTAATCGACCTTCAATGCTGCTGCGGTACGGATGTCTTCCTTGTCCTTGGCGGTCAGGGCCGGTGCCGACAGGCCACCGCCCTGCTTGTTGATGCCCTTGTTGTTCGACAGTTCGCCACCGTGACGGACCGTGCAATGGATCTCGCCGTCGGCGACGCTCGCGACATCCATGACCATGCGTCCGTCGTCGAGCAACAGCACGTCGCCCGCGACAACGTCATCGACCAGTTCGGGGTAGTCGAGCCCGACCCGGTTGGCGTCGCCGAGGTCGCAATGGGCGGCCAGCGTGAAGCTCTGGGCTGACTTGAGCAGCACCTTGCTGCCGGCGAATTTGCCGATACGGATCTTGGGGCCCTGCAAGTCGGCCATGACGCCGACAGTGCGGCTCTGCGCGCTCATCGACAGACGCAAGCTGTCCATGCGTTGCCGGTGATCATCGGCGGTGCCGTGGGAGAAGTTGAGCCGTACCACGTCGATGCCGGCGGCAACCAGCTTATTCAGTGTCGCGGAGTCGGAGGAAGCCGGCCCCAGGGTGGCGACGATTTTTGTCGTGCGTTGCATTTGTGAGGGACGGCCCGCTTGTGACGGGCCGCCTCGGAGTAAGTTAAGGGGATCAGCCCCGGGCGCGTTTTTCCAGAATATCCACTGCGGGCAGGACCTTGCCTTCCAGGTATTCGAGGAAGGCGCCGCCAGCGGTGGAGATGTAGGAGACTTTGTCGTAGATGTCGTACTTCTGGATGGCGGCAATGGTGTCGCCGCCGCCAGCCAGCGTGAAAGCCTTGGTGTTGGCGATGGCCATGGCGATGGCCTTGGTGCCGGCGCCGAACTGGTCGAACTCGAATACGCCGACCGGGCCGTTCCAGACCACCGTGCCGGCCTTCATGATGATGTCGACCAGTTCCTGCGCCGACTTCGGACCGATGTCGAAAATCATGTCGTCGTCGGCCACGGCACCGGCATCCTTGAGCACGGCGGGTTCGGCGGCGTCGAACTTCTTGCCGCAGACGACATCGATGGCGATAGGAATGGTGGCGCCGCGCGCGGTCATCTTCTTCATCAGCGCCTGTGCGGTCGGTACCAGGTCATCCTCGCACAACGACTTGCCGACGTTCTTGCCGGTCGCTTTGAGGAAGGTGTTGGCGATGCCGCCGCCGACCACCAATTGTTCGCACTTCTCGGAAAGGGCTTCGAGCACGGTCAGCTTGGTCGAGACCTTGGAGCCGCCGACGATGGCGACCATTGGCCGGGCGGGATTGGCCAGCGCCTTGTGGAGGGCTTCGAGTTCCTCGCTGACCAGCATGCCGGCACAGGCGGTGGGGGCGAACTGCGCGACGCCGTAGGTCGAGGCCTCGGCGCGGTGAGCGGTGCCGAAGGCGTCCATGACGAAGATGTCGCACAGCGCGGCATACTTCTTCGCAGTCTCTTCGACGTTCTTCTTTTCACCCTTGTTGACGCGGCAGTTCTCCAGCAGTACGACTTCGCCTTCGGCCACATTGAAACCACCGTCAACCCAGTCCTTGATCAGGCGTACCGGTTTGCCGAGCTTGGCGGACATCACGTCGGCGACGGGCTTAAGAGAAACTTCCTCGGTCCATTCGCCTTCGGTCGGGCGGCCGAGGTGGGAAGTGACCATGACTTTGGCACCGGCCTTGACGGCGAACTCGATGGTCGGCATCGACGCGGTGATGCGCGCGTCCGACGTGACCTTGCCGTCCTTGACCGGCACGTTGAGGTCGGCGCGGATGAAGACGCGCTTGCCCTTGAGGTCGAGATCGGTCATGCGGATGAATTTGGGCATGGGGGTATCTCCTGAGATTATTTTTTGAAGTTAGCCACTGAAGCATTGCGCCGGTGTTACGGCGCAATGCTTGGATCGCTAATTTCTTACTTGGCGACGTGCTTGAGGAAACGCAGCATGTTGCAGGTGTAGCCGTACTCGTTGTCGTACCAAGCCACGACCTTGACAAAGGTCTTGTCCAGCGCGATGCCGGCTTCGGAGTCGAAGATCGACGGCTGGGCGCAGCCGCGGAAGTCGGTCGAGACGACCTTCTCGTCGGTGTAGCCGAGCACGCCCTTGAGCGCGCCTTGCGAAGCGGCTTTCATGGCCTTGCAGATGTCTTCGTAGGTGGCTTCCTTGTTCAGCTCGACGGTCAGGTCGACGACGGAGACGTCGGAAGTCGGCACGCGGAAANNGGGCAGCACGATGCCGACAGCCTTGGCGGCGCCGGTCGAGGACGGGATGATGTTCTCGAGAATGCCGCGGCCGCCGCGCCAATCCTTCATCGAGGGGCCGTCAACCGTCTTCTGCGTTGCAGTGGCGGCGTGCACGGTGGTCATCAGGCCNNCGCTTGATGCCCCAGTTGTCGTTCAGCACCTTGGCCACGGGAGCCAGGCAGTTGGTGGTGCAGGAAGCGGCCGAGACGATCTTCTCGCCGGCGTACTTTTCGTGGTTGACGCCATAGACGAACATCGGGGTGTCGTCCTTCGAGGGGGCGGACTGGACCACCTTCTTGGCGCCCGCGTCAATGTGCTTCTGGCAGGTTTCCTTGGTCAGGAAGAAGCCGGTCGATTCGATGACGATGTCGGCACCGACATCGCCCCACTTCAGGTTGGAGGGGTCCTTCTCGGCCGTCAGGCGGATCTTCTTGCCATTGACGATCAGGGTGGTGCCGTCGACAGCGATGTCGCCCTTGAAGTTGCCGTGCACCGAATCGTACTTGAGCATGTAGGCCAGGTAGTCCGGCTCCAGCAGGTCGTTGATGGCGACGACTTCGATTTCGGGGAAGTCCTTGGCGATGGCGCGGAAAGCCATGCGGCCGATGCGGCCGAAGCCGTTGATGCCAACTTTGATTGCCATGTGTCTGATCTCCTGGGAGTGATTAGATAAATGATTCGACGGCGCTCACGACGTTCGCCACCGTGAAGCCGAATTCCTTGAACAATACGCCAGCCGGGGCCGACTCGCCGAAGCGGTCGAGACCGATGACCTTGCCTGCGCCGCCGACATACTTCCACCAGCCGTCGGTGACGGCGGCTTCGACGACGATGCGCGGCAGGCCTTTGGTCAGCACACTGTCCTTGTAGGCCTGATCCTGACGATCGAAGACATTGGTGGAGGGCATCGAGACGACGCGCACGGGGACGTTCTTTTGGGCCAGTTCCGCTTGCGCCTTGAGCGCCAGTTCGACTTCCGATCCGGTGGCAATGATGATGGCCTTGGCCTTGCCCTTGGCTTCCGAGATGACGTAGCCGCCCTTGCGGATATTGGCGATGGTGGCGGCGTCGCGGGCGACGAAGGGCAGGTTTTGGCGCGACAGGGCCAACGAGCTCGGGCCGGTGGTCTTCTCGACGGCGCAGACCCAGGCCGTCATGGTTTCGACGGTATCACAGGGGCGCCAGACATCCATGTTCGGAATCATGCGCAGCGTGGGAATCTGCTCGACCGGCTGGTGGGTCGGGCCGTCTTCGCCGAGGCCAATGGAGTCGTGCGTGAACACGTAGATCACGCGCTGCTTCATCAGCGCCGACATGCGCAGGGCATTGCGGGCGTATTCCGAGAACATCAGGAAAGTGCCGCCGAAGGGCAGCAGGCCGCCGTGCAGTGCCATGCCGTTCATAATGTGCGACATGCCGAATTCGCGC
>PMIH01000067.1 GCA_003158255.1 Rhodocyclaceae bacterium | reverse complement strand
ACCACCATGCCGACGGCGGCAACGTCGGCTTCATGCCCGGCGTCGCGCCAGGGCTCCTTAAGGGCATCGGCGTACCAGCGCTGCATGGCCGGCAGCGCGAGCAGACGCCGCACGTAGCCGTTGGCGACATCGCCGACCGGCGGCCGGTAGCTCTGAAACCGGAACGCGACCGGGCCAAAGAAGGCATCGACGGCGGTGAACTTGTCACCGGCCAGGAACGGCCCGCCGAAGCGCTTGAGGCCTTCACCCCAGAGTTCCTCCATGCGGTCGAGGTCGGCGCGCAGCGCAGGCGAGACTTCGTTCAGGCGCACGCGCAATCCGCAATTCATGCCGCAGATGTTGCGCAGCGCGGTGAAGCCGGAATGCATTTCGGCACAGGCGCAGCGCGCCCAGTTGCGGGCGGCGCCATCCGCCGGCCAAACTCCGGCGTGGCGTTCGGCCAGGTATTCGACGATGGCGAGCGAATCGTAAACGACGGTACCGCCATCGTGCAGGCAGGGCACCCGTCCGCTGGGCGAGAAGCGGCGAAAATCGTCGAGATTGTCGGAGAAATGTTCCAGCCGTTCGGCGAACGGAATCGCCAGTTCCGTCATCAGCAACCATGGCCGCAACGACCAGGACGAGTAGTTCTTGTTGGCGATGTAGAGCGTGTACATGGGTGGTCCTCCGCTGTCATTCAGCGCCGATGATGTCGGCTGACAATTCGCAGCATAATGCCAGTCGTGAATGCGGGCGTACACATCGAATTTCCCTCCTGGCTGGTCGACGCGGCGACGGCCTGTCCGCCATTGGCTACACCCGAGGCGCGCATGGCCTTCGTGCTCGACCTGGCCCGGCGCAATGTCGCCAGCGGTAGCGGTGGTCCCTTTGCGGCGGCCGTCTACGAGATTGCCAGCGGTCGCTTGCTTGCCGCGGCCACGAATCTTGTTGTTGCCAGCGCCTGTTCCGCCGCCCATGCGGAAGTGTTGGCGTTGGCGCTGGCGCAGCAGGCGGTCGGTACCCACGACCTCGGCGCGCCGGGGTCACCGGCGGTCGAGCTGGTGGCCAGTTGCGAACCCTGCGCCATGTGCCTGGGCGCGGTCGCGTGGTCGGGGGTGCGCCGGTTGGCCTGCGCGGCGAGCGGGCGCGACGCGGAGGCCCTCGGTTTCGACGAGGGGCCGAAACCGGCGGACTGGGTGGGCGAACTGCGCCGGCGCGAGATCGAGGTCGTCGAAGGCGTGATGCGCGAGGCGGCCGTCGCGATTCTCCACGCGTATCGCGCTGCCGGTGGCAGGATCTACAACGCCCGCGCCGGCTCGGTATAGTCGGGGCCATGGAAACCCATCTCGCCGATTTCCTCCGCCACGCCGAGGCCGGCCGCGAGGCCGAAGCCATCCTGCGCAAATGCGTGCATTGCGGCTTTTGCACCGCGACCTGCCCGACCTACCAGCTATTTGGCGACGAACTCGATGGTCCGCGCGGCCGCATCTACCTCATCAAGCAGGTGATCGAGGGCGCCCAGCCGACCGAGAAGACGCGCCTGCACCTGGACCGCTGCCTGACCTGCCGCGCCTGCGAAACCACCTGCCCATCGGGCGTGAAGTACAGCCGGCTGCTCGACATCGGCCGCGAGATCGTTGCCGCCAAACTGCCACGTACGGGCGTCGACGCGGTGATGCGCAAGGCGCTGAAAACACTGCTGCCGCGTTCGGGACTGTTCGGCCCGGCCATGCGGCTCGGCCAGGCTTTGCGGCCGCTGCTGCCGGGCGCGCTCAAGGCCAAGGTTCCGGCAAGACAGGAGCCAGGCCCGTGGCCGGCGGCGACGCATCCGCGGCGCATGCTGGCGCTGGCGGGTTGCGTGCAACCGGCGATGCTGCCGGGCGTCAACGCCGCCACGGCGCGCGTGCTGGACCGGCTCGGCATCAGCCTGATGGAAGCGCCGAAGGCTGGCTGCTGCGGTGCCGTGCGCCATCACCTCGACGACGTCGAAGGCGGCCGCGAGGATGCCCGCCGCAACATCGACGCCTGGTGGCCCTACGTTGAAGCCGGTTGCGAAGCCATCGTCGTCACCGCATCGGGCTGCGGCGTCGAGGTGAANNGTGGCGGCGGAAAGCGAAAGCTTGGCTGCACTATTTGGCGTACTCCCACGGCTGACTTTAGCCACGCGCATCGCCTTCCACTCGCCTTGCACGCTGCAACACGGCCAGAAACTGGGTGGCGTGGTCGAGGCGCTGCTGACGCAGGCAGGCTTCGAGCTGTCGCCGGTTGCCGACAGCCACCTATGTTGCGGTTCGGCCGGAACATACTCCGTCCTGCAGCCGGAAATCGCCGCGCAGTTGCGCGAGAACAAGCTGGCGGCGCTGGGGGCGGGTAAGCCGGCCGTCATCGCCAGCGCCAACATCGGCTGCATCACGCACTTCCAGGAAGGTAGTTTGCTGCCGGTGCGGCATTGGGTGGAACTGATCGACGAACGCTTGCGCCAAAAGGTGTTAGCGAAGGCGGCAGACGTGAGAGAATCTGCGCGGGCAGCGGCTTCCGGGGGGAATGTTCATGGATGAATCGGGACAGAACGGCGTGGCTGACGAACGCCGCGTCAATCTGCGAATTCGCGGCATGTTCGTCGAGGTCTACGACATCCTCGAACCGTTTTTCGATCCCGCCAATTCCTGGGGCGGCCAGATGCACGAACACCTCGCATTTCGCGCGCTGCACGAACGCTTTCCGAAGCTTTCGGCGGAAGAGGTGCTGGTTATCGTTACCGCCGCCAAGCGCGTTTTCGGCGCCGGCGGCAAGCCGGTCGCCTGATAATCGAGCCATGTCATTTATTGTTGAAGTGTGCAGCGCGCAACACGTCGGCGACCGCCAGGAGCAGCAGGACCGGGTGGCCATTTATCCGCATTCCAAGGCCAAGGGAACCTTGTTGGCCGTGCTCGCGGACGGCATGGGCGGCCACACCGGCGGTGCGCTGGCGGCGGAACAGGTCCTGCATTCCGCGCGCAATGATTTCGATGCCATCGGGCCGAGCCCGGACAGCGTGCGCGAAATGCTGGAGTCGGCCATTCGCGATGCGCACGACGGCATCAAGCTGACGCGATATACCAGCGAAAAGGATCCGCACAGCACCGCCTGCCTGCTCATCATGCAGCCGGGGCGGGCCGACTGGGCGCACTGCGGTGATTCCCGCATCTATCATTTTCGCGACGGCCAGTTGGTCAGCCGCAGCGTCGACCACTCGTACGTGATGGATCTGGTGCAGCGGGGTTTCCTCACCGAGAGCCAGGCCGAAAGCCATCCGAACAAGAATATCCTTTTGTCATGTCTGGGCGACAAGGAACCTCCGCGCATCGATTTCGGCAGGGCGGAGTCTCTCGTGGCTGGCGACTGTTTCCTGCTGTGTTCGGACGGCCTCTGGGCCTACTTCATGGAGAGCGAGCTCGGTCGGATACTGAAGGACATGGTGCCGCGCAAGGCCGCCGAGTGGCTGATCGACGCGGCCCGGGCGCGGGCGCAAGGACGCGGCGACAACTGCTCGCTGGCGATCGTTCGCCTCAAGGAAGCGGAGAAGCCGGCGCCGCTGTCGCTTGGCCGCCGCTGATCAGCCCAGCCACTTGCGGCGCCAGAACACCAGTGCCAGGGTCGCCGCCACGCCGATCATCGTGGCGATGAGCATGCTGAAGCCGTCGGGGTTGTCGAGCAGCGGCATGTTCTTGAAGTTCATGCCAAAAATACCGGCCATCAGCGCGGAAGGCATGAAGATGAGCGCAATCACCGTCAGGATGCGCACTTCCTGATTGACCCGATTGCTCACCGTAGAAAGATAGATTTCCAGCAGGCCGGCGATCAGGTCGCGCACGGCTTCGAGCGATTCGATGACATGCACGGTGTGATCGTAGACGTCGCGCAAATAGGGCTGTACCTCGGTGCCGAAGAAGTTGTTGCTACGCGTTAGTGCGTTGATGACTTCGCGCAGCGGCCAGACGGCACGGCGCAGCGTCAGGGTTTCGCGCTTCAGGTGATGCAGTGTCTCCAGTATGCGCGGCGAGGGCCTTTCCATCAGATCTTCTTCCAGGTGCTCGGCGCGTTCGCTCAAGCCTTCCAGCACTGCGAAGTAGCGGTCGACGATGGTGTCGAGGAGCGTATAGGCCAGGTAGTCCGCGCCGGCGCTGCGGATGGGGCCGCGACCCTGCCGCAGGCGATCACGCACCGGATTGAAGTTGCCCGTGGGCTTCTCCTGGAAGGTCAGCACAAAACGTCGTCCGACCACCATGCTCACCTGCTCCGACGAGACGGTCATGGTCTCGTCGTCGTAATCGAAGAAGCGCGCGACGAGGTAGAGATAGTCGCCGTACTCGTCCACCTTGGGACGCTGTTCCGTATTGAGGATGTCTTCGAGTACCAGCGGGTGCAGATTGAAGCGCCGGCCGATTTCGGCCATCACCTCCGGTTCGTGCAGGCCGTAAACGTTGAGCCATAGCACCGGCTGTGTCGGCGTGTAGGCGCGGCTGGCGGCGATAGTGTCGAATTGCCGTTCTTCCAGCGTATCGGCGCCGTATTCGAGCAGCGTGATGGACGAATGCTCGATCTTGCGCTCCCCGACATGAATGAGGGACCCAGGGGGTAAACCGGTCTTTGCCGAGCGTCGCTTGCGTCCTGCCATAAGCTGTTTCTTTTTGGGAAGAACGAGATGAAATTGAGTATGATCGTCACCGGCTCCACCGCTGGCGGCGGAGTCGGAGAGCGCATTTAGCAACTATAACAACTATCTGCCGGAGGTATCCATGTCGGTCACGATTGGCGTTCCCCGCGAAGTATTCCCGGGGGAAAAGCGTGTTGCAACGGTTCCGGATGTTGTCGAAAAGCTGAAGAAGCTCGGCTTCAACGTTGTTGTCCAGAGTGGTGCCGGCGACGGCGCCAATTTCGCCGATGACACGTATCGGGCGGTGGGCGCCGAGATCGCCGGCAGTGCCGCCGAGCTCTGGGCGAAGGCCGACATCGTCTTCAAGGTACGTGGCCCGACGACCGATGAAGTTGGCCTGATCAAGGAAGGCCAGACACTGGTCAGTTTCATCTGGCCGGCGCAGAACCCCGAACTCATGCAGCAGCTGGCGGCCAGGAAGGCCACGGTGCTGGCCATCGACTCGCTGCCGCGCATGCTGAGCCGCGCCCAGAAGATGGACGCGTTGACCTCCATGGCCGGCGTCGCCGGCTACCGCGCCGTCATCGAGGCCGCCAATGCCTTCGGCCGCTTCTTCAACGGCCAGATCACCGCCGCGGGCAAGATCCCGCCGGCCAAGGTCTTTATCGCCGGTGCCGGCGTCGCCGGCCTCGCCGCCATCGGCACCGCCGCGAATCTCGGCGCCATCGTCCGCGCCAACGACACCCGCGCCGAAGTGGCCGACCAGGTCAAATCGCTCGGCGGCGAATTCGTCAAAGTCGATTACGAAGAAGAAGGCTCCGGCGGCGGTGGCTACGCCAAGGTAATGTCCGAAGGCTTCCAGCAGGCTCAGCGCGATATGTATGCCAAGCAGGCCGCCGAGGTCGACATCATCATCACCACCGCGTTGATCCCCGGCAAGCCCGCGCCGAAGCTGATCACCGCCGACATGGTGAAGAGCATGAAGCCGGGCAGCGTCATCGTCGACATGGCGGCCGAGCAGGGCGGCAACTGCGAGCTGACGGTGCCGAATCAAGTCACGGTCGTGCATGGCGTCACCATCGTCGGTTACACCGACCTGGTCAGTCGTCTGGCCAAGCAATCCTCGACGCTGTATGCGAACAACTTGCTGCGACTGACCGAGGAACTGTGCAAGACCAAGGACGGCATCATCAACGTCAACATGGAAGACGATGCCATCCGCGGCCTGACGGTCGTCAAGGACGGCAACATCAGTTGGCCGCCGCCGCCCCTGAAACTGCCGGCCCCGCCAGCGCCCAAGACGGCGATGCCGCCACCGCCCCCGGCCCACGGCCACGGCGCCGGTGCGCCGGCTTCGGCCAAGAAAGTGACGATCATGTTCGGCTTCGCCGCCGTGCTGTTCGGGCTGATCGGCGCCGGTGCGCCTTCCGCGTTTCTCGCCCACTTCACCGTTTTCGTGCTCGCCTGTTTCATCGGCTACATGGTGGTGTGGAACGNNACGCCGCTGATGAGCGTCACCAACGCGATCTCCAGCATCATCGCCATCGGCGCCCTGGTGCAGATCGCGCCGCCGCTCGCCGAAGGCATGACGCGTCCGGAGACGCTGATTCAGGGGTTGGCAGGATTGGGCATTGCGCTGACGGCAATCAACATGTTCGGCGGTTTCGCCGTCACCCAGCGCATGCTGGCCATGTTCCGCAAGTAAGGGAGACCATAAATGTCTGCAAGTCTGGCTACCGTCTCCTATATCGGAGCAACCATTCTCTTCATCCTCAGCCTGGGCGGCCTTTCCAATCCGGAAAGTTCTCGTCGCGGCAACCTCTACGGCATGATCGGCATGGCCATCGCGGTGATCGCCACCGTATTCGGCCCGCGTGTTACCAGTGGGGGCCTGACCTGGATCGTCGGCGGCATGGCGGTCGGCGGCAGCATCGGCCTCTACGCCGCACGGGTCGTGAAAATGACGCAGATGCCCGAACTGGTGGCGCTGATGCACAGCCTGGTCGGCCTCGCGGCCTGCCTGGTCGGTTATGCCAACTACATCGATCCATCGGTGCAGTTCGAGGGTGCCGAGAAGGCGATCCACGAGATCGAGATCTACATCGGCATCCTCATCGGCGCGATCACTTTTTCGGGCTCGATCATCGCCTTCGGCAAGCTCTCCGGCAAGATCGGCGGCAAGCCGATGCTGCTGCCGGGGCGCCACCTGCTCAATCTTGCCGGACTGCTGGTGGTGATCTGGTTCGGCGCGGCCTTCGTGCACGCCGAGTCGGTCGAAGCCGGCATGGTGCCGCTGATCGTCATGACGGCGGTGGCGCTGCTCTTCGGCATCCATATGGTGATGGCCATCGGCGGTGCCGACATGCCGGTCGTGGTGTCGATGCTCAACAGCTACTCGGGTTGGGCGGCGGCGGCGACGGGCTTCATGCTGTCAAATGACCTGCTCATCGTCACCGGCGCGCTGGTCGGCTCTTCGGGCGCCATCCTGTCGTACATCATGTGCCGGGCGATGAAC
>PMIH01000185.1 GCA_003158255.1 Rhodocyclaceae bacterium | reverse complement strand
CGTGAGGAGATAGCGTTCGAGCGTGGGGCGCATGGTTTCGCCGAGAAGATGCAACTCGTCGAACGCGGCACTGTTCGGGTCCGGCGCGGCAAGCTCGTCGCCCCGCCGCAACACGAGCCCCCGCCCGGCGAGAACGGCCAGTATCGGTTCCAGCGAGAACGGCGCGTCGTCCTCGCTGCGCAGGAACAGTTCCGCCTGCGCCAGCACCATCAGGCGGCCGATGGCGGCGGCGACGCGACGCGTTTCGAGACGCGGGTTATGTGACAGCAGACAGGCCAGCAGCGCCGGCACGACAAACAGGTGCAAGACGTTGTTGCGGAAATAGGCGAGCAGGGGCGACTCGGCCTCGGGCACGCGCAGCAGATCGCCGAGCGGATGCGCGACCCGCTCGACGACGCCGAGNNCGAAGCGCTTGCTCGATCACGCGCGCCGCCGGTTCTTCGCAAAAAGCCGTCTGTGGCGAGTAGGGGGCCTCGCGACATAACGCCTGATAGAGCTCGATCATCCGTTGCAGCGTTTCTTCATCCGCGGCGTGCTTCGGAGTAGCGAGGATCGACAGCGCCACGAGGTTGATGGGATTGACCACCGCCGCTTCGTTGATGCGCCGCGACAGTTCGGCCGCGGCGGCGGTGGTCGCTTCCCGCAGCCAGGTCGCCCGCTCGCCCTCGGTCTCGTCGGGCCAGCCTGGACGCGCGCGATCGAAGAACTCGGCCATCGGCAGGGGCCGGCCGAAATTCACGTGCACCTTGCCGAATGCGCGCTTGAGTTCGCGGATCGTACCGAGCAAGCTCCAAAGCGACTCTTTCCGTTTCGGCTTGCCCGCCAGTTCATTGAGAAAGCTGGTGCCCTCGACGAGCTTCTCGTAGCCGATGTAGACGGGAACGAATACCAGCGGTCGCTCATGGCCGCGCAGGAAGCTCTTCAGCGTCATGCCAAGGATGCCGGTGCGCGGTCGGAGCATGCGGCCGGTGCGGCTGCGCGTGCCCTCAATGAAATACTCAATCGGGAAGCCACGCGAAATCATCAGGTGCAGATATTCGTTGAACACGGCGGCGTAAAGCGGCTCGCCCTTGAAGCTGCGGCGCAGGAAGAAGGCACCGCCGCGTCGCAACAGCGGCCCGACGATGGGCAAGTTGAGATTCGCGCCAGCGGCGATGTGCGGCGGCGTCAGGCCGCGCTTGAAGACGACGTAGGAGAGCAGCAGGTAGTCGACGTGGCTGCGATGACACGGGATGTAGACAATGCCCTGGCCGGAGGCGATGCGGGTCACCGCTTCGAAGTTGCGCACCTCGACACCATCGTAAAGACGCGTCCACAACCAGGTGAGGAACAGCTCGAAGGCACGCACGACGCTGAACGAGTAGTCGGACATGATCTCGCGCGCGAAGCCCTGCGCCTTGACACGCGCGGTATCGTCCGCGATCTGTCTTGCCACGGCCTCCTCGGCGATCGCCGCCCTGACCGCGGAAGCGGAGAGCAAGTCTTCCACCTGCGTGTTGCGATGGGAAAGATCCGGGCCGATGGCCATTTCGCGCTGGCGGCGAAAATGCACGCGCAGGATCCGCTGCACTTTGCGCAGCGCGCGCTCCTTGTCCGACTCTTCCCGCACCAGGGAACCCAGCGACATTGGCGCGCTGAATCGCACCAGAACCTGGCGCCCGTGCAGCACAATGGCCACCAACTGCGACAAGTGGCTGGGAGGGCGCCAGCTTTCGGCGAACAGCGCCTTGAGAATCGAATCCTGTTGCTGCGGCGCCCGGCCCCACAGGATCGTCACGGGCACCAGTTGGACATCGGCGTCGGGAGCCTCGCGCAGATAGGCTTCCAGGTCTTGCAGCAGCGCGGAATGGCGATAGCGTTCGCGCGCGGTTTCGGCCAGCAACGGCTGAGGACGAGTCAGGCAGAAGAAAGCGCGCTCGCTGCGACGCGCCCCCAGCACCAGCGGATTCCGTGCCGACGGCAGGCCGGCACGGCGGGTTTCCTCGATCAGGACCAGCACGTTGGAAAGGCGCCGATCCTGGATGACGTAACAGACCGGCTTGTCCGGGTCGATGCCGATTTCACTGGCGGCAGGCAAAGCTTCGGCACGCACCCAAGCATAGAGCAACTTGCGTGCAAGATCGAGCAACCAACCGGAAATGTCGAAGCCGGGAATCATGGTGAGCAGCGGCAGTGTACTCATCGCCGACCGTTCGGTCGACGCCGACAGGCCAGGCTGGCTACAATGGGCGTCATGCAAATGCAGAAGATCAGTTCCGGCCGGCTGCGTGCAATCGGCTACGAACCAAACTCGCGGGTGTTGCGAGTTCGACTGGACGACGGCTCCACGCTCGAATACCGTGGCGTCAGTTCTGAAATCTGGCGACGGCTGTCCACCGCCAGTTCCGCCTGGAGCGTCTACCGCGACAACATCGAGGAAGAGTTCCAGGCTCGGCGTACCACCACGACTGACTCTGCTTTCACTCCGAAGAAGAACCCTCTCGACGACCTGTTTGGATAACCCCATGGCTGCCAGAAAGACGACCGCTCCCCCGCCCGCCGCCGCAGTCGCGCCTGCCCTTCCGGGCCCGCGCGTCCGTGCTGCCAAATCAGGCGATATTGGCCCGCTCAATCCGCCGGAACGCATCGAGACGCACTCGATCGTCCAGGCCGAGGACGAAGCTCAGGGCAAACGCCTTGCCGCCATGCGCGACCTGCTTTCGGGCGCTCCGCACGAGGAAGCCGTGGCCTTGCTCAACGGCTTGCTGAAAGAACGGCGGATGGCACTGCGGACCGAGAGCATCGACCCCGATGCGGAACTGGCGCCGGACTGGCGCGAGGGTGGCTATCCGTACAAGAACCTGATGTCGCGCCGCAGCTACGAGCGGCAGAAATATCGCCTGCAAGTCGAACTGCTCAAACTCCAGGCCTGGATCAAGGATACGGGCCAGCGTGTCGTGATCCTGTTCGAAGGTCGCGACGCGGCNNCGCGGCGCCCACGTGGTGGCGCTGGAAAAGCCAAGCGATCTCGAACGCGGGCAGTGGTTCTTTCAACGTTACGCGCAGCACCTGCCCTCGGCCGGCGAGCTGGTCTTCTTCGACCGCTCCTGGTACAACCGTGCCGGCGTCGAGCGGGTCATGGGCTTCTGCTCCGATCAGGAGTATGAGGAGTTCATGCGCCAGGCGCCCGAATTCGAACGCATGCTGGTGCGCCAGGGCATACATTTGATCAAGTTCTGGTTCTCGGTCAGTCGCGAAGAGCAACGCCGGCGCTTCAAGGAACGCAAGGTGCATCCGCTCAAGCAATGGAAACTGTCGCCGATCGACCTCGCCTCGCTCGATAAATGGGGCGAGTACACGAAGGCCAAGGAAGCGATGTTCTTCTACACGGATACGGCCGACGCGCCCTGGACCGTCATCAAGTCGGATTGCAAGAAACGCGCGCGCCTCAACACCCTGCGCTATGTGCTGCACCGACTGCCGTACACGAACAAGGACACCGATCGCATCGGCAAACTCGATCCGCTGATCGTCGGCCGGGCCAACGTCGTTTACGAGCGCGGCGAAAAGCAGGGCGTCCCCATCCTTTGAACTCCCTCATGAATAGCGTCAAGATTCAACGAACCTCATGGCTGCTTGCAGCCGCGGCGCTGGTCCTTGTCGTCGCCCTGCACCTGCTGCCGGCATTGCTGGCCGGCCTGCTGGTGTACGAACTGGTGCACCTGACCGCGCCGCACCTGGCGCGTCACTTGACTGACCGACGCGCCAAGGTCGTGGCGGTCGGGCTGCTGGCGGTCAGCATGATTGCGGTGGTGGGATTGGCCATTGCCGCCCTCATCCATGTTTTCCGCAGCGATGCCGGCAGCATGCATGGACTGATGGCCAAGATGGCGGAAATTCTGGAGGGCTCGCGACAATCCCTGCCCGAATGGATGGCCGGTTCGTTGCCGGACAATGTCGAGGCGTTGCAAAACGCATTGGCGCAGTGGCTACGCGAACACGGCGCCGAATTGCAGTTGGCCGGGAAGCACGCGGTACGCGGCTTCGCCCATGTCCTGATCGGTTTGGTTGTCGGTGCGCTGATCGCATTGCGCGAAGAAACGGCTGTCGGCGAATTCATGCAACCGCTGGCGGCGGCACTGGCGGAGCGCGCGCGCCGCCTGGCCGAATCCTTCCGCCGTGTCGTCTTCGCACAGGTGCGGATTTCCGCCATCAACACCGCGCTGACGGCCGCCTACCTCCTCGTTGCGCTACCCCTGTTCGACATCCATTTGCCGCTGACCAAGACGATGATCGCCCTGACCTTTGTCGTCGGTCTGATCCCCGTGCTCGGCAACCTCGTCTCCAATACGGTGATCGTCGTGGTCAGCCTGGCACATTCGTCGCAAGTGGCAATGGCCTCTTTGGCATTCCTGATCGTGGTTCACAAGATGGAATACTTCCTCAACGCTCGTATCGTCGGCGCGCAAATCGCCGCCAAGGCGTGGGAGCTGTTGCTGGCCATGCTGGTCATGGAGGCGGCTTTCGGACTTCCCGGCGTCATCGCCGCGCCCGTGTATTACGCCTACCTGAAGGATGAGCTGAGAAGCGCCGGCATGGTCTAGGCCCGGACCCTCAGCGCTTCTGCTGCTCGATCAAGGCGCGGAATTCCTCGGCTGGCATCGGCCGGCCGAAGTGGAAACCCTGAACGAAATCGCACTCCAGGAGACGCAAATTTTCCGCGGCCGCGTCGCTCTCCACGCCCTCGGCCAGCACGCGCAGGTTCAGGCTCTTCGCCATCTGGATGACGGCACGCACGATCGCTGCGTTGTCCGGATCGGTCGGCAAATCGCGAACGAAGGACTGGTCTATTTTCAGCTTGTCGATGGCAAAACGCTTGAGGTAGGCCAAACTCGAGTAGCCGGTGCCGAAGTCGTCGAGCGACAAGCGCACGCCCAGGCTCTTGAGCCGGCGGACGCTCGCCAACACGTGCTCTGCCCCTTGCAACAGGATTGACTCGGTCAATTCGAGTTCCAGTGCCGCCGGATCGGCCCCCGCCGCTTCGAGCGCGCGCATGACGCTTTCTTCGACGCTGCCGCGCCGGAACTGGATGGCCGACAGATTGACCGCCATCGACAGTTGCGTGTGTCCGGCATCGTGCCATCGGCGCAACTCGCGGCAGGCCTCGCTCAGAACCCACTCGCCCAGCTGGACGATCAAACCGCTTTCCTCGGCCACCGAGATGAACCGGCCCGGCGCCACCAGACCGAAGTCGTCGCTGTTCCAGCGCACCAGCGCCTCGGCACCGACGATGGCGTTCGACGCCAGCTCGATGATCGGCTGGTAGTACAGGACGAACTCGCCCAGTTCCGAACCGCGCCGCAAGCGATTCTGCAAGTCGAGGCGCTCCATGGCATCGATATTCATCCGCTCGGTGTAATAGCGGAAGGTGTTCCTGCCGGCCTCCTTGGCATGGTACATGGCGATGTCGGCCTTCTTTTGCAGACCGTCGAAGTCGCTGCCATCCTCCGGAAATACCGCCACGCCAATGGAGCAGGATATGGCGACGTCGTGGCCATCGAGGAAGAAGGGTACCGCCAGTGCCGACAGGATGTCCTCCGCCACGCGCGTTATCGCATCGCCGTCGCGCAGCTCGGTCAGGACGACGAGAAACTCGTCACCGCCCTGGCGACTGACCGTGTCCATGTCGCGAATGGATTGGCGCAACCGCTGGGCCGCTTCGCGCAAGAGGCGGTCGCCGACCGGATGGCCGAGCGAGTCATTGACGGTCTTGAACCGATCGAGATCGACGAACAGCAACGCCACCTTGGTTTCCGTTCGCTCGCCGTGAACAATCGCCCGTTCCAGGCGGTCCTTCAGCAGGAGACGGTTGGGAAGGTCGGTCAGCGGATCGTGGTGGGCGAGGAATTCGATGCGGGCTTCGGATGCCTTGCGCTCGCTGATGTCCGAGGAGATGGCGACATAATGCGTGACCTCGCCGGTCGTGCCGCGCAAGGTTGAAATGCCCAACCATTCCGGGAACACTTCGCCGCTCTTGCGCCGATTCCAGATCTCGCCCTGCCAGTAACCAGTCTCGCGCAGGGTACGCCAAAGGTGTCGGTAGAACTCGCCATCGTGCAGATCCGAAGTCAGTATCGCCGGTGTCCTGCCAAGCACCTCGTCCTGCCGATACCCGGTCATTTGCGTGAACGCCCAATTGACCGAGACAACATGCGTGTCGGCATCCATGATCATGATCGCCTCGCCGCTGTTCTCGAACACGTTGGCAGCAAGACGCAGGCTCTCTTCGGCGCGTCGCTGTTCGGTGTTGTCGCGCGTGGTGCCTTCAATGCCCGTTATCGCGCCGCTGGCATCGTGCAGATACTGGGCATTGGTCAGCACCCAGACCTCGTGCCCATCCTTGTGCCGCAACCGGGATTGATAGCCCTTGATCGCACCATTGCTTGCGGCCATGCGTTGCAGGAAATCGTCGCGGTCGCTGGGCAAAAAGTACAAATCAGCCAAGGGCCTGCCGCGCAGCTCGTCCGGCGAATAGCCCAGCAGGCTTTGTACTGACTGCGAACCCAACATCACCCGCCCCGCGGCATCGGTGCGGTAGTAGGTGTCCTGCATGTGATCGAGCATGCGCTGCAGCTCTCGCTCGGATGCCGCCACCGCCTGTTCGGCCTCGACGTTGGACGTCAGGTCGGCAACGAAACCAAAGGCGCCCACGACCGTACCCGCGGCATCGCGGTAAGTAACGGCATTGAGCGAAATCGGAAAAGTCGAACCATCCTTGCGCAGGCCTGTGAGCCGGTAGTGCCGAGAGTCCGTAAACTCGATGCGATCCATCTGCCTCATCAGTTCGCCACGACTTTCGCTGGCGATGAAATCGGCAGGGGTCTTGCTAACCATCTCGTCGTGCGCGTAACCGAACATGCGGCACAGCGATTCGTTGACGTCGACGAAACGCCGTTGGCGGTCGATGACGTAGAACCCGTCAACGGCATTGGCGACAACGAAGCGGTAAAACTTTTCGTTGTCGAAAAAGCACTTGGTGGAATTATCAACGGCGGCCGATGCCGAACGTCGTGCGCGTACCATGGACGCTCCCCTATCGTCACTAAATGGTACTCGTGCTTCGGCACGAAATCACTATGGCGCTTAGGTGTCCTGCTTGCCGTACTGCTCGAAGGCGATCAGGACCCGGGCCATCTCGTCGTCCGGCAGGAGACGCGGGCTACCCAATTGCAACACGCGCCAGTACTGTTCGCACAGCGCTTCCAGTTCGACCGCCAGCGCCAGGGAATGATCAAGATCACGGCCAAAGACCACCATGCCATGATGGGCCATCAGACAGGCACAACGTTCTTCCATTGCGGCGATCACCGCATCGGATAGCGCCTGGCTGCCGAAGGTGGCGTAATCGGCGCAACGCACGTCGGTGCCGCCGAAGCGGGCAACCATGTAATGAAACGGTGGGATTGCGCAGCCCATGCACGCGAGGCTGACCGCAAATGGCGAATGGGCATGCACGATGGCACCCGCTTCGGTCCGTCGCGCGTAGATATCGCGATGGAAGCGCCACTCGGACGAAGGCTTGCGCGGTCCCGCCGGCACGCCGTCCAGACCCACGAAGACGACATCGTCCGCCGCGCAGGCATCGTAGGCCATGCCGGTCGGCGTAATCAGGAAACCATCGCCGTGACGAACGCTGACGTTGCCGGCCGCGCCGCGATTGAGCCGTTCGGCGTTCATCGCGCGCGCCGTCGCCAGCACCGCTGCCTTGAGTTCGGTTGCCGTCATTGCTTGATCGCCGCCAAACCAGCCGCCGGAAAAACACCCTGTTCGGTGATGATCCCGGTTACAAACCGGGCTGGCGTGACATCGAATGCCGGATTCGCTATCGGCGTGCCACCACGACTGACTTCTGCGCCGTCGCGTTCTTCTATCGGAATGGCGGCGCCGTTGGGGCAATTGAAGTCGATGGTCGATACCGGCGCCGCGACGTAGAACGGCAGGCCGTGTTCGCACGCCGCCAGGGCTTTCAGGTAGGTGCCAATCTTGTTGGCGACATCGCCGTTGGCGGCNNCCTGCATGATCAGAAGGCCCGCCGCGTTGTCGGCGATCAGGGTGTGCGGAATGCCCGCCTGCTCAAGTTCCCACGCCGTCAGTAGCCCCTGGTTGCGCGGCCGGGTTTCGGAAACCCAGACGTGTACATCGACGCCGGCTGCGTGCGCAGCGTAGATCGGTGCGATGGCGGTGCCGTGCGCCACGGTCGCCAGCCAGCCGGCATTGCAGTGGGTCATGGCCTGGACCGGCCGACGGCAGATGGCTTGCAAGCACGGCAGCCCGTGCTGGCCGATGGCGGCGTTGGCCCGTTCGTCTTCCCGCGCGATGCCGCGAGCCTCTGGCCACGCCCTGTCACGGCGTGCCGCGACGGCTGACTTTCGCAGCACGCCATGCATGCGCTCAAGTGCCCAGCGCAGATTGACTGCGGTCGGCCGCGTCGCGGCCAGCACGGCGATCGCCTCATCGAGGTCGATGCCCTCGTTCATCGCCAGCGCAACGCCGTAAGCGGCAGTAGCGCCAATCAGCGGCGCACCGCGTACCTGCATATTGCGAATGGCATCTGCCGCCTGACAGAGCGTGGCCAGGCGCACGAAGACAATTTGGCCCGGCAGCCGGGTCTGATCGAGGATGACGACACCGTCGCCATCTTCGGCGATGGTGCGCAACTCGTTCAACTCAGCTTGCCGTGGCAGTGCTTGTATTTCTTGCCGCTGCCACACGGGCAGGGATCATTGCGGCCGACCTTGGGCAGCGCCCGCTCGACCGGTTGCTGCGCCTTCGGCGTTTCATCGGTGGCAAGCGCCTCATCGAAATCGGCGTGGTGATACTGGACGTTCTCGACCTGCGGATGATGCTGCTCGGCTTCCGCGATCTGCTCTTCGGAACGGACCTCGACGGTCATCAGCAGTTTGGTCACCTCGGTGCGAACCGATTGCAGCAGACCCTCGAAAAGTTCGAACGCCTCGCGCTTGTACTCCTGCTTCGGATTCTTCTGCGCGTAGCCGCGCAGGTGGATGCCCTGGCGCAGATGATCGAGCGCCGCCAGGTGTTCGCGCCAGTGCGTATCGAGGCTCTGGAGCATGACGTTGCGCTCGAAGCCGGCCCAGGCCTCGGCAGGCACCAGCGCCTTCTTGTCGCCGTAATTGGCATCGGCGGCGGCAATGAGGCGCTTGAGGATATCGTCGTCGGTGAGATTGGGCTCGGCCTTCAGCCACTCGCCGACCGGCAGCTTGAGCTGCATTTCTGCCGCCAGCGCGGTTTCGAGACCGGCGATGTCCCATTGCTCCTCGACGCTTTCAGTGGGCACGTAAAGGCGGAAGGTGTCGTGCACCATGCCCTGGCGCATGGCCGTGATGGTCTCGGTGATGTCGTCGGTATCGAGCAGCTCGTTGCGCTGCTGGTAGATGACCTTGCGCTGGTCGTTGGCAACGTCGTCGTATTCGAGCAGTTGCTTGCGAATGTCGAAGTTGCGCTGCTCGACCTTGCGCTGCGCCGATTCGAGCTGGCGCGTCACCAGCGGATGCTCGATCGGCTCGCCATCGGGCAGCGCGACCAGCTTGGAACTCATGATCGCCTTCAACCGGTCGCCGCCGAAAATCTTCATCAGCGGATCTTCGGCCGACAGGTAGAAGCGGCTGGAGCCCGGGTCGCCCTGGCGACCCGAACGGCCGCGCAGCTGGTTGTCGATCCGGCGCGACTCGTGGCGCTCGGAACCGATGATGTGCAGGCCACCCGCGGCCAGCACCTTGTCGTGCAGTTTCTGCCAGTCGGCACGCAGCGAGGCGGTGCGCGTTTCCTTGTCGGCCGCAGACAATGTTTCGTCGTCGCGGATCGCGGCGATCAGTTTCTCGATGCTGCCGCCCAACACGATGTCGGTGCCGCGACCGGCCATGTTGGTGGCGATGGTGATGATGCCCGGACTACCGGCCTGGACAACGATCTCGGCTTCCTTGGCGTGCTGCTTGGCGTTCAGCACCTGGTGCGGCAGCTTCTCCTTGTCGAGCAGGCCGGACAACAACTCCGAGCTTTCGATCGAGGTGGTGCCGACCAGCACCGGCTGGCCGCGCTCGTGACAAGCCTTGATGTCGGCGATGATCGCCCCGTGCTTCTCAGTCGCAGTGCGGAAAATCTGGTCGTTTTCGTCCTTGCGCACCATTGGCCGGTTGGTGGGAATCACCACCGTTTCCAGGCCATAGATCTGATGGAACTCATAGGCTTCGGTGTCGGCGGTACCGGTCATGCCGGCCAGCTTGCCGTACATGCGGAAGTAGTTCTGGAAAGTGATCGACGCCAGCGTCTGGTTCTCGGACTGGATGGCAACGCCTTCCTTCGCCTCGACGGCCTGGTGCAGACCGTCTGACCAGCGTCGACCCGTCATCAGGCGGCCGGTGAATTCGTCGACGATGACGACTTCGTCATTTTGCACCACGTACTGCTGATCGCGATGGAACAGGTTGTGCGCGCGCAGGGCGGCATAAAGGTGATGCACGAGCAGGATGTTGGCCGGCTCGTAGAGACTGGCGCCCTCGGGCAGCAACCCCATCTGCGCAAGGATACGCTCGGCCTTCTCATGGCCGTCCTCGGTCAGCAGCACCTGATGCGACTTGAGGTCGACGGTGTAGTCGCCGGTGTCGACGTCTTCCTGCGACTTCGCGGCCTCGCCCTTGGTCAGCAGCGGCGGCAGCGCATTCATCTTGACGTAGAGATCGGTGTGATCCTCGGCCTGGCCGGAGATGATCAGCGGTGTGCGCGCCTCGTCGATCAGGATCNNGTTGGTGCCGTAGGTGATGTCCGCCGCATACGCCTCCTGCTTGCGGTCATGCGCCATCTGCGACAGATTCACGCCAACGGTGAGCCCCAGGAAACGATGCAGCCGACCCATCCACTCGGCATCGCGGCTGGCCAGGTAGTCGTTGACGGTAACGATATGGACACCCTTGCCGGTCAGCGCATTGAGATAGGACGGCAGGGTTGCCACCAGCGTCTTGCCTTCGCCAGTGCGCATTTCGGCGATCTTGTTGTTGTGCAGGACCATGCCGCCGATCATCTGCATATCGAAATGGCGCATGCCCAGAACGCGCTTGCCGGCTTCGCGAACTACCGCGAATGCTTCCGGCAGCAGGTCGTCCAGGGCTTCACCCTTGACCAGGCGCGCCTTGAACTCGTCCGTCTTGTCCCGCAACTGCTCATCGGAGAGCGCCTGCAGCGCTGGCTCAAAGGCATTGATGCGGCTGACAGTCTGGGAATACTGCTTGATCAGCCGGTCGTTGCGGCTACCGAAAATCTTCTTGAGAAAGCCCGAAATCATGGCTTGGCCGCCCTAAATTGGCAAAGCGGCGATTTTAGCATGCGAGGTCAGGCCGGCCCCGCATAGCGCTGTGGTTTTAGTGCCTGGAGGCGTGCTTGCTGCCCGCCTGGGCCATCTGGAGGAAATGGTTGGGATTTTGCGCGGCGCCCTTGACGCGCACTTCGAAGTGCAAATGTGGCCCGGTCGTGCGACCAGTATTGCCCACTTCGGCAACGATCTGACCCCGCTTCACCAAAGCGCCCGGTTGTACCAATATCTTCGAGCAATGAGCATAGCGCGTGACAAGGTCGTTGCCGTGATCGATGTCGATCATGTTGCCGTAACTCGCATGTGTCTCCACATTCACCACGATGCCTGCGGCAGCGGCCCTGATGGGTGTGCCGACGTCGGAAGGGAAATCGACGCCAGTGTGCATGGCCGCTTCGCCGGTGATCGGATCGACCCGCCAGCCAAAACTCGATGCGTTCCAGGCCGATTCGATCGGCAGTGACGTCGGCAGTTTGCTCTTGCGGATCCGCTCGTCCAGCAGTTGGCTTTCGAGCAGCGACATGGCATCGGTCTTGGCTTCCAGCTGGTGCGACAGGGCATCCACCGCTTGGCGCAGATCATCCGCCGAAAGCGGCGTCGGCTGCACTATCGGGCCGCCGCGGCCGTCTTTGGGGCCCGCTGCGATCTGCCCAATATCCTCCCGCTTGGCCCCGGCCAGCCCGGCCAACCGTTCGCCCATCGAATCGAGGCGCATCAGTTGCGCCTGCATTTCACCCAGACGAATGGCCATGGCGTTGAGGTTCTCGCGAACGCGCTCCGTACTCGCACGGGCATTCTCCGTCGTCGTCGCCTGCACCATTTCCTGGAGGAACGGCAACCGGATTTCGGCCGCATGACGCACGGTCAAGTACGAAAACAGCGAGGACAAAGCCATGACCAAAACGACGAGTGCGACTACCGCCCAGGCCACATGGCGGCCGGTCAGGACAATCGTTTTCGCCGTTGCCAGCCTGTCGGAGACAAGAATAATATGCACGCTTCTGCTCCTTTTCGTCCGTTACACTGCTGCTCACCCATGCGACCATCGCGCCGACCAGCCCGCAGCATCGAAGACTGCCTGATGGCAGACGCCGGTCTTGCCCGATTCTCCGCGCAGGCGCGTCGCCTTGCGCGGCTACAGCGCATTCTGGAATCCGCCACACCACTCGCACGCCAATCGCGTGTCGCCAACATCAGGTTGGGGAAAATCGTCATCTACGCCATCAACGGCGCAGTCGCCACAAAGCTAAGGCAATTGGAACCCCGGCTGGCAGCTATTTTTCAAAGTGAGGCTGCGGAGGTTACCGGAATCGATATTCGCGTGCAACCCGGGGCCGACGATCACCCGCCGACGA
>PMIH01000154.1:2143-2705 GCA_003158255.1 Rhodocyclaceae bacterium | reverse complement strand
CGTCAGGGCCGAGTGCAGTCTGGGTGTTTCGACTGCGATGCGCCAGATAGAAGGCATGTTGTCCCAGCTTGCCGGCAACGCCAGTTCTGTGCTCATTACCGGGGAATCGGGAGTGGGCAAGGAAGAGGTTGCCCGCGCGCTGCACCGTCGGCGCGATCCCGACGGCAAGTTGCCATTCGTCGCCGTCAACTGTGGTGCCCTTACGGAAAGCCTGATGGAAGCAGAGTTGTTCGGTTATGTGAAGGGGGCTTTCACCGGCGCGAACCGGGACAAGAAGGGCGTTTTCGAGCAGGCGGATGGTGGTACGTTGTTCCTGGACGAGATCGGCGAGATGTCGCCCCTGATGCAGGTCAAGTTGCTGCGCGCGATTCAGGAGCGCCAGATTGTTCGCGTCGGCGCCGAGAAGCCAATTTCGGTCGCGCTGAATCTCGTCTGCGCGACCCACCAGAATCTCAAGAGCATGGTGGAAGAGGGAAGCTTCCGCGAGGATCTTTACTATCGTGTCCACGTTGTCCATCTGCATATCCCGCCGTTGCGGGAACGCAAGGACGATATCCTCTGG
>PMIH01000154.1:233-2121 GCA_003158255.1 Rhodocyclaceae bacterium | reverse complement strand
TGCCGCGGTGTCTTCCCTGAGCGGTTACCTCGGCGAGAGAGAAAGGGAATACATCGAGCGTGCCTTGACGGCCAATCGCGGTCGTATTGCCGAAACCGCGGTCGCGCTCGGAATCAGTCGGAAGAACCTGTGGGAGAAGATGAAAAAGCTCGGAATCAACGAAAAGTCGGCGTTCCATGATGGCTGACTTTTCATGTTGTGAAATGATGTTTCCCCTGCCGAAATTACGCAACTTTTTCTATTAAAAGAAAATTTTCCTTGTTGCATTGCGGCGAAATTTCCCTATACTTTTTCGGGTCACGAACATGGAAGCGACCCAATCGCTTTCGTGTCCACCGGAGAGGCGCCAACCCGCTCCTCCTTCAAGTAGGCCGGATCCGATCTCCGGCTGCACCGTGAAGGGTCCCGCGTCCAGCGCCCGCAAGGCGTCCGGAGCGAAGCCCGAATGACAAGGCCGTTTGTTCGCATTGCTTGCCGTGCCCGGTGACGCTGTCGTTGTGTCCCGAATTGCGGCAGCGCGGCAGTTTTTGGAAAATCGACGCGGCACTATTTATCAGCCCGCGTATTCGGCAGAAATGGCGCGCAACCGCTTGGACCGGCTGCGCTCGGCGTAGATGACACATTGAAGGGACGCGGCACGATGAAAGCGAAGTATCCAGGTATCTCCACCGTCATCCACGGTAACGGCGCGGTTGCCAACGTCATGGGTCATGTCTGCGGCGGCGTGATCGGCTACCCCATCACTCCGTCTACCGAAATTTCGGAAATCTACGAGGCATTGCGCGCCGACGGTGGTCTCAACGTCTGGGGCAAGCACCCCTTCTTTTTCAGCCCGGAAGGCGAACACTCCGCTCAGAGCGGCGCCCTCGGCGCAGCGCTCACCGGCGGCCAGTACATTTCCAACGCCTCGTCGAGCCAGGGCATCCTGTACGGCCTGGAATCGCACTATGTGACGGTCGGCAAGCGGGTTGGCGGTTTCGTGCTGCAAGTGGCAGCCCGCGTGGTGTCCAAGCATTCTCTGAACGTGATGGCGGGCCACGACGACGTCTACGCCCTCTTGCAATCGGGTTATACGATCCTGTTCGGCTCGAACCCGCAGNNCCTGGCAGCCATTTCCTACCGCGTCGCTTCGCTGTCGCTGATACCGGTCGCCAATTGCATGGACGGTTTCGCCACCAGCCACATGCTCTCCGAAGCCCTGGTGCCCGAACCCGAGCTGCTTAAGGAATACCTCGGCGATCCCTCCGGCCGCATCCCGTGTCCGACCGTGGCGCAGGAGCTGCTGCACGGTGCCAAGGGGCGTGTATTCCAGTTGAAGAATCAGTATCTCGCGCGCAACCGCGACAACATCAGTGGCGAGAACCTGAAGAAGCTCGAGCACTATCTCGACAGCCACGCCGATGCGGTCGAAAAGGACAACAAGGGCGCACGCATCAAGGACACGCTGGGCTGGATTCCGGAAGAAATGCACGGCCAGTGGAAACGCCAGTGGATGAATGCCCACGAGAAGGGCACGCGCCAGCGCGTNNGGTGGCGTGCAGAATCAGCCCGACTTCCAGGCTGGCGCCGCCGACCATCGCACCCATTTCGCCGTCGACGTGCCGCGCTTCGTGCGTCAGGCGATGACCGAGTACACGCAACTCACTGGCCGCGAGTACGCCCCGGTCAAGACCTTCATGTGTGACGACGCCGAGACCGTCATGGTCGGCCTCGGTTCGGTCACCGACGACGTCGAAGCCGTGGTCACCTATCTGCGCGGCCAGGGCAAGAAAGTCGGCTGCGTCGCGGTCAAGCTGCTGCAGCCCTTCCCCGAAGCCGAGCTGGTCGCCGCGCTGAACGGCAAGAAGGCCGTCACCGTGCTCGAGCGCTCGGACCAGACCGCGCTGAC